>NZ_DAOLAC010000002.1:220172-303115 GCF_035325325.1 Phycicoccus sp.
TCTCGGCGTCGGCGACGGTCTCGATGGCGGCGCGCAGCCGCGCGTCCATGACCGCACCCCGCCGGCGCGCCCCGACGGCCGCCAGCCACGCCGCGAGCAGCGCGAGCAGCGGCCCGAGGACGAGGCCGCCGGCGAGCAGCACGAACGGGACCGGGAGCACACCCACCGTCGGCGGGTCCGGTGCGAGGGCGTCGAGCTGCAGCCATCCCGCCACGACGTAGGCGAAGAGCCACAGCAGCCCGGCGAGGGCGGTTCCGGCGAGGAGCACCTGCAGGGCCCCCACCACCCGCCACCACGCCGGGGCCCGGGCCAGCAGCGAGGTGCCGACGACGGCCTGGTCGAGCGCGTCGCCGAGCTCGGGACCGGGCGGGGTCGCGGCCCGTTCGACCGCCTCCGCCCAGGGCACCGGCAGCGGTGCGCCGGCGCGGTCGGCGACCCGCCGGGTGGCGAGCGAGACCGCGGCCCGCGCGGCCGGTGACGGCGGCGGGAGCGACGAGCGGCCGAGCACGGAGCGGACGTCGGACTCGGTGACCCGGACGTCGCGGCCGTCGAGCCGCAGCCGGCGCAGCGGGCGCGCCCGCAGGCGGTGCAGCCACCGGGTCAGCGGCCACCCGGTGTGGGTGGCGGCGTCGAGGCGGTAGTCGCGCACGACGGCGTCGACGACCGTCGGCACGCCGGCCGCCCGGGCCAGCGCCTCGAGCAGCTCGGTGCGCGTGGCGCTGTCGACGACCGGCTCCGCGGCGCCGACGTGCTCGGCGAGGGCGGCGGCGGCCGCACGGACGTCGGCCGCGAGGCGCGCCCGGGCCATCTCCCGGCCCGCCACGGCGTTGGCCAGCCGCTGGCGCAGCTCGTCGAGGCCTGCCCCGCTCGCGACGGACGTCGCGAGCACGGTCGCCCCGGGCACGCCGTCGCGCTCCATCAGCCGCACGAGATCGGCACGACACCGGTCCACGTCCTCGGCGGCGAGCCGGTCGACCTGGTTGAGCACGACCATCGTCACCGCCTCGTGGGCGGCGAGGGTCGCGACGTGGTCGTCGTGGAGCCGGGCGTCGGCGTACTTCTGCGGGTCGGTGACCCAGACGAAGAGGTCGACGAGCTCGAGGACCCGCTCCGCCTCGACCCGGTGCTGCGTCTCGCGGGAGTCCACGTCCGGGAGGTCGAGGAGGACGAGCCCGTCGAGGCTGCCGACGTGCTCCCCGGGTCCGTCGCCCTCGACGAGGTGGCGGGAGCCGACGCCGAGCCAGTCGAGGAGCTCGCCGGCCGGCTCGCCGCCCCAGACCGCCGCGGTGGGGGTCGAGGTCGTCGGCCGGCGCACCCCGACCCGCGCGACCTCGGCGCCGACGAGCGCGTTGAAGAGCGACGACTTGCCGCTGCCGGTGGCGCCGGCGAGGGCCACGACCGTGTGCCCGCCGAGGAGCGAGGTGCGCTCACCGACCTTCGCGACGACCTGCCCGGCCCGGGCGGACCCGGACGACGGCAGCTCCGCTCCCCCGGCGGCGACGGCGGCGGCCAGGGCGTCGGAGGCGGCGGCCAGGCGTTCCGGGGAGACGACGGCCCCCCGGGCGGTGCCCATGACGAGGGGGCTCACAGGCTCACCCGCCGCAGCCCGGCCGCCGCCGCCTCGAGCCGGTCGGCCTGGTCGGCCGGCGCCGCGTGGGCGGCGAGCGCCTCGGTGTAGGTGGCGCGCTCGCGGGCGTACAGGTCGTCGGCCATCTCGAGAAGGCGGCGGCGGGCCTTGGCGGCCATGTCCCGGACGGCCTGGTCGCCGAAGATCGCCTCGAGGACGCGCTGGGCGAGCACCGACGTGCCCCCGGCGATGCCGATCTCGGCACCGACGAGGCCACCGGTCTGGGCGAACGCCACGAGCATGAGGAACAGGCCGATGGCGTTGACGCCGTAGGCCGCCACCCGGGCGTTGGTGCGCCGTCCCTTGCCCTCGGTGCGGACCAGCTCGAGGACCTCGCCCTGCCAGTCGCGGACCAGCCGCTCGACCGCGGCGGTGTCCTCCGGGCTGCGGGTGCCGACCGCGGGGACGTCGGCGAGCACGTCGGGACCGCCGGGGAGCCGACGCCAGGTGCGCGCGGTGTCGGACGCGGCGGACTCGAGGTTGGCGAGCAGCAGGGCGGCGACGCCGGTGTGCAAAGCCTGCCCGAGCCCCTCGGCCGGCGGTGGGCTGCCCTTGAGGGCGGCCGTGAGCCGGTCGCGCCAGCGGCTGATCGTCGACTCGACCTGCCGGAAGAACTCCCCGGTGCCGACGAACTCCTGCCAGCGGGCCAGCACCTCGCCGCGCAGCAGCGTGCCGTCGGTCATCCCGTCGGCGACCCGGCGGTGGGCGGCCGCGAAGGCGTCCGTGGCGGCGGACTCGAGGGTGGCCCGCGCCTCCTCCTGGGCGCGGCTGGCCTCGACGAGCTCGCCGGCCCGGGCGGTCAGAGACCCGACCGCCCCGCGCAGCGTCTGGCCGACGACGATGTCGCGGGCCCGGGCGTCGCCCGCGAGCGCCTCGAGCCAGGCCCGCAGCCGGGCGAACGTCGCGGCCGGCAGGCGTCCGTCGTCGTCGAGCGGGGTCTCGGGCACGGTGAAGATCGGCGCCGTCGGCAGGCCCTGGTCGCGGAGCATCCCGGCGAGGTGCGGGCGGATCTCCTCGACGGCCTCGGGGGGCACGCGGTCGAGGACGATGGCGACGGCGGTGCCGCGGTCGGCGGCGGTGCGCAGCAGGTCCCAGGGCACGGCGTCGGCGTACCGGGCGGCGGTCGTCACGAAGAGCCAGAGGTCGGCGGCGCCGAGCAGCTGGGTCGCGAGGTCGCGGTTGGCCGAGACGACGGAGTCGATGTCCGGGGCGTCGAGCAGGGCGAGCCCGGCGGGCAGGGTGTCCGAGGCGGCGAGGCGCACCGTGCCCGGCTGGTCCTCGCCGGTGTCCTGGCCGGTGACCCGGGCGAGGCCGGGCAGCACGCGGTCGTCCTCGAACCAGTGCCGGTCCTCGGGATGGTGGACGAGGACGGGCGAGGTGGTCGTCGGGCGCAGGACGCCGGGACGGCTCACCCGCTCGCCGACGACGGAGTTGACGAGCGTCGACTTGCCGGCGCCGGTCGAGCCGCCGACGACGGCGAGCAGCGGGGCGTCGAGGGAGCGCAGGCGGGGCAGGACGTAGTCGTCGAGCTGGTCGAGCAGCCGGCGGCGGGCGGTCTCGGCGGTGGGACGTCCGGGGACGTCGAGAGGCAGCGCCGCCTGCTCGACCTCCTCCCGCAGGACCTCGACGGCGGCGACCACGGCCTCCACGTCACGGTCCGCACCCACCCCCGAATCGTAACGAGGTCGCCGTGTCCCGCTCGGCATTCCCCGGCGTCGGGGCCGATGATGTCGTCCGTGCGCGTCTTCGTGGCCGTCCTGCCCCCCGCCGAGGTCGTCCTGGACCTCGACGACTTCCTCGAGCCGAGGCGCGACACCGAGGGTCCGCGGTGGTCGGCACCCGAGCAGTGGCACGTCACGCTCGCGTTCGCCGAGGCGGCGCCCGAGCGGGTCGTCGAGCCGCTCATCGAGGCGGTGTCGGAGGCGGCGGCGCGGCACCCGGCGGCCGCCCTCGCGGTGGCGGGCGGCGGATGCTTCCCCGACGTCTCCCGGGCGCGGGTGCTGTGGGCCGGCGTCGACGACGGCGGCGCGCTGCCGCCGCTCGCCCGGGCGGTCCGGTCGGCGTGCGCGGTCGTCGGAGCAGCCCCGGAGGGAGGCCCGTTCGTCCCGCACGTCACGCTGGGTCGCTTCGCTCGCCCCGTCGACGCGACGCGGTGGCTGCGGGTGCTCGAGACCTACCGGGGGCCGAGGTGGGTGGCCGACGAGGTCGCCGTCGTGCAGTCGCACCTGCCGCGCGAGCGGGGGCACCGGCCGCGGCACGAGGTGCTCGCCCGCTGCCCGCTCGGCGGCTGAGGTCCCCGGCGGCTGCCGCCTCCTACACTGTGGCCCGGCGTCCCACGGGGCGCCCGGCCCCCGTAGCTCAGCCGGATAGAGCAAGAGCCTTCTAATCTCGAGGTCGCAGGTTCGAGTCCTGCCGGGGGCACCAGCGCTGGATGCGCGGAGCGCATCAGCGCGGCGCCACCGGCAGGACGACCGGAGCCGGAGGCGACACCGAGGAACGAGGTGGCGCAGACGGCGGATCCTGCCGGGGGCGCCAGCGTGCGGCGACGGAGTCGCGCACGAGGGCGACCCCGGCAGAAGCAACAGGCGCCTCGAACGACGTGAGAGCGCCGACGGGGGCGCTCAGGCCGAGCGCGGCAGGGCTCAGCCGCCGGCGAGCATCCGGGAGCGGCGCAGCGCCATCTCGGCGAGGGCGGCGGCGACGTCGGGGACGACCGAGTCGTCGAACGCGGCGCGCGGCGAGTGGTTGTCCTCGGCGAGCGCAAGGTCGTCGTGGGCGCAGGCCGAGACGTTGAGGTAGGCGCCGGGGACCTCCTCGAGCACGAAGGACATGTCCTCCGAGCCGGCTTCCGGGTCGGCCATGTCCGCCCACCGGTCGGCGCCGAAGAGGTCGACGACGACCTCGCGCGCCACCTCGAACTCCACCGGGTCGTTGACCGTCACCGGGTAGCCGCCCGCGACCGTCACCTCGGCCCGCAGTCCGTGGGCCGCCGCGACCCCCTCCGCGAGCCGCGTGAACACCGCGTGCGCCTTGGCGCGGTGCTCCGCCGAGAACGTGCGCAGCGTCGCCTCGATGCGCGCGTCGTCCGGGATGATGTTCTCCTTCGTCCCGGCGGCGATCTTCCCGACCGTCAGCACGACGGGGTCCCAGATCGAGAACTGCCGGGTCAGCGCGTTCTGGAACGCGAGGACGATCTCGCAGGCCACCGGGACGGGGTCCTGGGCGCGCTCCGGCGCGGACCCGTGTCCGCCGACCCCGCGGACGTCGACGAACAGCTCGTCCGCGGCGGCCATCAGGGGACCGGGCCGGCCGAACCAGACCCCGCGCGGGTGGTCGGCGGAGTAGACGTGGACGGCGTACGCGGCGTCGACCCGGCGCCCGGCCGCCTCGAGCAGGCCCTCGGCGATCATCGGCTCCGCCCCGCCCGGGCCCTCCTCGGCCGGCTGGAACATCAGCACGACGTCGCCGACGAGCTCGTCGCGCAGCGTGTGCAGGACGCGCGCCGCCCCGACGAGCCCGGCGACGTGCAGGTCGTGGCCGCAGGCGTGCATCGACCCGGGCCGCTGCGAGCGGTACTCGACCTCGACCTCCTCGGTGACCGGCAGGGCGTCCATGTCGCCGCGGAGCAGGACCACCGGCCGCTCCCCCGCGTGCGGCGCGCGGCCGCGCAGCACGGCGACGACCGACGAGAGCCCCTCGCCGGTCGTCACCTCGAGGTCGAGACCGGCGAGCGCGTCGAGCACCGCCGCCTGGGTGTCCGGCAGGTGCAGGCCGACCTCGGGGATGCGGTGCAGCGCCCGGCGCAGGGCGACCAGCTCGGGGCCGATCGTCCGGGCGGCCTCCAGCGCGCGCGACCCGCTCACGCGACCGGCATCCCGACGAACTCGGCACGTCGCGCGGACAGGGCCCCGAGCAGCTCGCGCTCCTGGCTGAGCGCCCGGGCGTCCGCGGCGTCGTGGTGCATCCGGCGACGCAGCAGCGCCAGCTCGCTCGCGGTGTCCTGGAAGGCCCGCATGGCGGCGAGACCGCGCGGGCCCGCGTTGGCCCGGGCCCACATCCGCGCCTCGCGGCGCCGACCCATCGACGAGAGCATCGACACCTCCGAGCGGGTGAGCCAGCCGGCGTCGGCGTACGGCCGCAGGAACTGCCCGATGAGGCGTCCCTCCCGGCCGCGGGCCCAGACGACGAAGGCGACGTAGGCGAGGAAGACGGGCACCTCGACGAGGAGGTAGACGGTGACCAGGCCGGTGCCGCCGGAGACCGCGGCGAGGTTCCACAGCCCGTGCGCGACGACCGCGAGCAGGTACCCGGCGACCGGCGCGAGCACCCGCGGCGCCCACGTGCGGCTCGTCGCGGCGACCCCGACGCCCACCCCGGTGAGGACGGTGAACATCGGGTGGGCGAACGGCGAGAGGAGGCAGCGCATGACGAAGGTCGCGGTGAGGGCGTCGCCGCCGCCGTCGGTCCAGGCCTGCGCGAGGTACTGGATGTTCTCGGTGAAGGCGAAGCCGGCCGCCGTGACCCCGGCGTAGACCATGCCGTCGGTCACGCCGTCGAACTCGCGCCGCAGGAACCACCACACGAGGAGGACGAAGCCGCCCTTGAGCGCCTCCTCGATCACCGGCGCGACGAGGACGGCGGTCGTCTCGAGGGCGGCGTCGGGGTCGGTGGCACTCTGCAGCACCACGATGGCGCTGGTGTTGAAGACCGCGGCGAGCAGCGCCGCCACGAGCGCTCCCCAGAGGAACGCCGCGACGAGGTAGCGGGTGGGCTCGGACTCGAAGCGGTCGAGCCAGAGGAACGTCGGGATGACGATGCCGAGCGGCACGAGCGCCACGGCGAGCGACAGCAGCACCGTCTGGACCCCGAAGGTGGCCCCGAGGTAGGCCGAGACGACGAGGGCCGCGATGAGGAACCCGACGCCGGCGACGCCCGCGACGACCCAGGAGCGCAGGGCCGAACGGGTCGTCGGGTCGGTGCGCGACACCGCGACAGGACCCGTCCGCAGCTCCCCGCTCATGGGCCGCACCCTAGCCGCACTGCCCGCAACCGCGCCCGCCCCACCGCACCTCGGCCTAGCATGGCCCGCATGTCCCCGCCCACCGACCGCGCGCACACCGACCGCATCGTGTGGATCGACTGCGAGATGACCGGCCTCTCGCTCGAGGCCGACGCCCTCGTCGAGGTCGCCGCCTTGGTCACCGACTTCGACCTCACCGTGCTCGGTGACGGGGTCGACGTCGTCATCCGCCCGCCGGAGGCCGCCCTCGAGCAGATGAACGACTTCGTCCGCGCCATGCACACCACCTCCGGCCTGCTCGACGAGCTCGAGGGCGGCGTCGCGCTCGAGGAGGCCGAGCGGATGGTCCTCGAGTACGTGCGCGAGTGGGTCCCCGAGCCCGGCAAGGCACCGCTCGGCGGCAACACCGTCGCCACCGACCGGGCCTTCCTCGCCCGGGACATGCCGGCCCTCGAGTCCCACCTGCACTACCGGATCATCGACGTCTCCTCGATCAAGGAGCTCTCGCGTCGGTGGTTTCCGCGCGCGTACTTCTCCGCCCCGACCAAGGCCGGGGGCCACCGCGCCCTCGCCGACATCCGCGAGTCCATCGCCGAGCTGCGCTACTACCGCGAGGCCGTCTTCGTCGCCCCGCCCGGGCGCCCGAGCGAGGAGCTGCGTGAGGTCGCCTCGCGCCACGTCGTCGACCACGAGGCCCCCGGCGCCTGAGTGTCCGGGCCTCTCGGCCTGGCCCCGACCCCACCCCCGACGGGCGTGGTCGGGAGCACCCCCGCGCACCCGGTACGATGGTCCGCGCTGCGGGCGCACGGCCTCTCTCGAGGGGACCTGCGCCCGCCGTGGTGGGTGTAGCTCAGCTGGTAGAGCACCTGGTTGTGGTCCAGGGGGCCGCGGGTTCAAGTCCCGTCACTCACCCCACCGACAGCCCCGGTCCTTGCGACCGGGGCTGTCGCGCGTTCGAGGTCTGGGAGGATGGCGGACATGTTCTCGCGCAAGGTCTCCGTCGTGGTCACCGTCGTCGTCGTCGCCCTCGTGACGATCGGGCTGGTCGCGTCGGCGCTCCCGGTGTTCGCCGGACCCGCCTCGGCGGCCCTGCCGGCGCACGCCCAGCTCGTCTCGACCTCCCCCGAGGACGGTGCCACCGTCCCGACCGCGGAGCAGGTCGTCCTCACCTTCAGCGAGGACGTCAACGAGCAGTTCCTCCAGGTCCGGGTCACCGGTCCCGGCGGGACCGAGACCGACGGCGCGCCGCAGGTGAAGGGCACGAAGGTCACCCAACGGCTCGTCCGCGGCCTCGCCGCCGGCGAGCACGCGGTCACCTTCCGCGTGGTCAGCGTCGACGGCCACCCGGTCTCCGGGACCCTGACCTTCACGACGACGCGCGCCGGTGCCGGCGAGGGAGCCACGACGCCCACGACACCGGCGGCCACGGGCGGGAGCACGACGCCGACCCCGTCGCAGACCCCGACGCCGTCGAGCACCCCGACCCCGTCGAGCACCCCGACCACCGGAGCCACCGGTAAGGCCTCCGACTCGGGCACGAGCTGGCTGCTGCCGGTCGGGCTCGTCGTCCTCCTGCTCCTCCTCGCGGGCGGTGGCTGGCTGCTCGCCCGCGGTGGCCGGGGCGGGGACGACGAGGACGCGGCCCCGGACGCCTGAGCCGATTTCACGCGGAGGCCGACCGGCTGCTAATGTCTCGGCTCGCGCGCCATTAGCTCAATTGGCAGAGCAGCTGACTCTTAATCAGCGGGTTCGGGGTTCGAGTCCCTGATGGCGCACCACCGCTCACCGAGCACGAGGCTCCCCGGTCCACGGGGAGCCTCACCCGTCTCCGGACCCGGTCGCGGGCCGCTGCAGCCGCGTGGCCGGCGGCCTCAGAGGTAGAGCCCGGGCGAGCCCTCCTCGACCCGTTCCGCCGCCACCGCGTGGATGTCCTTCTCGCGCAGCAGCACGTAGTCCTTGGCGCCGATCTCGACCTCCGCGCGGTCCCCGGGGTCGAAGAGGACGCGGTCCCCGGTCTCGACCTGCCGGACGTTCGGGCCGGTGGCCACGACGGCACCCCACGACAGCCGCTTGCCGACGCTCGCGGTGGCCGGGATGACGATGCCGCCGCCCGAACGCCGTTCGCCCGGCTCCCCCTCGAGGCTGACGAGCACCCGGTCGTGGAGCATCCGGATGGGCAGCCGGGAGCGGCTGCCGCGCGGGTCGGCCATCGTCAGCGCTTGCGCAGCGTCCGGTAGGCGACGATGCCGCCCACCACGGCGACGACCGCGACGACCGCGGCCAGCCGCTCGACCCGCAGCTCGCCCTCGGGTGTCGTGGCGACGTCGGCGAACCGAGCGCGGGCGGCCTCCTTCTGGCGCTGGAAGATCGCCTTGGGGGTGGCCCGGCCGACGAGCTCGTCGACGGTGTGGGCCAGGCGTTCCCGGCGCGCGACGACCTCGGCCTCGAGCCGGGCGATGGAGGTGTCGCTCATCCTCACTCCCCTCCGCCGAGGCCGAGGTCGCGGCGCAGCTTGGCGACGTGGCCGGTGGCCTTGACGTTGTACCAGGCGTGGCTCACGGTGCCGTCCTCGGCGACGACGACCGTGCTGCGGATGACGCCCTCGACGGTCTTGCCGTAGAGCTTCTTCTCGCCGAAGGCGCCCCAGGCGTCCATGACGGAACGGTCGGCGTCGGAGAGCAGCGTGATCGTCAGGTGCTCCTTCTCGCGGAAGCGGGCGAGCTTCGCGGGCGAGTCCGGGGAGATGCCGAGCACGGTGTAGCCGTCGGCGGTCAGCGACTCGAGGGACTCGCTGAAGTCGCAGGCCTGCTTCGTGCAGCCGGGGGTCATCGCGGCCGGGTAGAAGTAGACGATGACCTTGCGTCCGCGCAGGTCGCTCAGGGTGACGTCCTTCCCGGTGTCGTCCGGCAGGGTGAAGTCGGGGGCGGCGTCGCCGGCCTCGAGCCTCGCACTCATGTCCTCGTCTCCTGACGTCGGGGGGCGGATGGGCGTGCCCGTCCCGTCAACCTACCGCGCTCACCCGACCCGCAGCCGGGGGCGGGCCCACCGGGGTGCCGGCCACGGTGCGCGAGGCGGGACTCGAACCCGCACACCCGAAGGCACCAGAACCTAAATCTGGCGCGTCTGCCAGTTCCGCCACTCGCGCGCCGGCTCACTGTATCCGCGGGTCGGCGGTGGGCGTCACCGCCGGGCACGCCGTCCCGGCGCGGTCAGCCGGGAGCGTTCTCGGTGAGCAGACGGCGCAGCACCGGCTCCAGGGCACGGAAGGCGTTGCCGCGGTGGCTGATGGAGTTCTTCTCCGCATCGCTGTGCTCGGCGAGCGTGCGCGTGTCACCCGTCGGGACGAAGACCGGGTCGTAGCCGAAGCCGTTGGTGCCCCGCGGCGCCCGCACGACCGTCCCCTCCACCCGGCCCTCGACACCGTCGACGCGGCCGTCGGGCATCGCGACCACGGCGGCGCAGACGAACGCAGCGGCGCGGTGCTCGTCCGGGACGTCGGCGACCTGCTCGAGGAGCAGTGACAGGTTCGCGCGGTCGGTCTCGGCGCGGGTCGCGCCCTCCCCCGCGTGGGACCCGGACCAGCGCGCCGAGAAGACCCCCGGCGAGCCGCCGAGCACCTCGACGGCGAGGCCGGAGTCGTCGGCCACCGACGGCAGCCCGGTGGCCTCGGCGAGCGCCACCGCCTTGAGCCGCGCGTTGCCGGCGAAGGTCACCTCGGTCTCGGGCACGTCCGGGCCGTCGACCTCGGCGGCCGAGACGATCTCGAGGTCGAGCTCGTCGACGAGCCCGGCGAGGATCTGCCGCAGCTCGTGGACCTTGTGCTCGTTGCGGGTCGCGAGGACGAGCCGCCGGGTCACAGCTCGCGCTCCCGGGCGGGCGCGTCGAGGGCGGCGCCCTGCATCCGGGTCAGCTCGGCGCACCCGCTCGTCGCGAGGTCGAGCAGCCGGCCGAGGAGCTCACGGTCGAACGGCGCGCCCTCGGCGGTGCCCTGGACCTCGACGAAGCGTCCGTCGCCGGTCATCACGACGTTCATGTCGGTCTCGGCAGTGGAGTCCTCCGGGTAGTCGAGGTCGAGGACCGGCTCCCCCGCGACGACCCCGACGCTCACCGCCGCGATCGAGCCGGTGAGCGGCTCGGCGGAGGCGGCGAGCAGGCCGCGCGCCCTGGCGTCGGCGACGGCGTCGGCGAGCGCGACGTAGGCCCCGGTGATCGCCGCGGTGCGCGTCCCGCCGTCGGCCTGGAGGACGTCGCAGTCGAGGACGATCGTGTTCTCGCCGAGGGCGGAGGTGTCGATGACGGCACGCAGGCTGCGGCCGACGAGCCGGCTGATCTCGTGGGTGCGCCCGCCGACCTTGCCCCGGCGGGACTCGCGGTCGCTGCGGGTGTTCGTCGAGCGCGGCAGCATCTCGTACTCCGCGGTGACCCAGCCGGTGCCCTTGCCCTTGAGCCAGCGGGGCACGCCCTCGGTGAAGGAGGCGGCGCACAGCACCCGGGTGCGGCCGAACTCGACGAGCACGCTCCCCTCGGCGTGGTCGAGCCAGTTGCGGGTGAGCCGCACCGTGCGCAGCTGGTCGGCGGTCCGTCCGTCGTGTCGCGTCATGCGGTCAGGCTATCCGCGCAGCGGGACCACCCGGCCACCGGCGGCGGAGCGCGCCACCGGCGACGGCGTTGCCGGGCTCAGCCGTCGGCGTGCTCCGGCGGCCAGACCACCCGGAAGCGCTCGAAGCACACCTCGAGGTCGTCGGAGAACTCGAGGCCGATGCGCTCGCACGACCGGCGGAAGAACCGCCGGTGGCCGTCGAGCCAGCTCTCGAGGGTGCGGTCGTACTCCCCCTCGTCCCAGGCGAACTGCTCGTCGACGCTCGAGAGCGGCCCGACCCGCAGCTCGGTGGTGCGCAGCACGACGCGGGGAGCCCCCGCCCCGTCGCAGACCACCCAGTGGTCGCCGACCCGCGGCAGCCGCTCCCCCTCGTGCGCGTACTCCGCGACCAGCCCGGCCGTGGCCCGCTTGGTGCCGCCGAGGACGAACGCGAGCAGCTCGTCGGCGAGCCCCGGGGAGTCGCCGAACCAGGAGACGTCGAGGCCGTCCTGCACCGGCAGACCCGGTGTCGCGGAGCGGTACTCCTCGAACATCCGGACCGCTGCCGCGCGGTCGAGGGGGCCGGCGGGTGCGCCCACCTGGTAGACCTCGCCGGCCGCCGCCACCTCGACCGGGCCGCCCCACACCGCGGCGGCCTGTGCGCGGCAGAGCTCGCGGTCGTTCCACGCCGGCACGTGGGTCAGGACGAGCCGGCCGACGCCCCCGGCCCGCCGCGCGGCGGTCGCCGCCCGGGAGCCGGACAGGTGGATGCCACGCGCGTGGTCACGGCCGTCGACGAACGCGGAGTCGAGGAGGGCGAGGTCGGCGCCGGCGAGCAGCGGGTCGAGGTTCGGGCAGTCGTCGGTGTCGCCGGTGAAGGCGAGGACCGTGCCGTCCGCCTCCACCCGGTAGCCGTACGCCTCGACGGGGTGCTCCACCTCGAACGGCGTGACCCGGAACGGCCCGACGGAGAAGGCCTCCCGGTCGGTGACCGGCGCGAAGGCATACTCGCCGTGCATCCCGCCCGGTTCGAGCCCGTGGTACATCAGCGAGAGCCGCTCGGCCGCGACCCCCGGGCCGTGGACCGCCAGCTTGGCGGGCAGCGGGCCGTCCGGGCGGTAGCGCCGCAGGACGTAGAGCCCGAGGAGGTCGGCGCAGTGGTCGGGATGGAGGTGGCTGAGCAGCACGGCGTCGAGCGACGTGGGGTCGGCGTGGCGCTGGAGCGGCCCGAGCGCCCCGCTGCCGAGGTCGAGGAGGATGCGCCAGGTGCGGCCCTCGTGCTCGGCCTCGACGAGGTAGCAGGACGCGGCGGACTCCGGCCCGGGGAAGGAGCCCGAGCAGCCGACGACGGTGACCCTCACGCGAGCACCGCCTTCCGGACGAGCGGCGGCGACGGGAACACCGGCCCGACGCTCGTGCCGACGCCGAGGAAGCGCACGGCCAGCCGGCGGAACTCCTCCGGGTCGCCGGTGGTCGTGAAGCCGTGGCTCGGCTCGGGCAGGCCGTCGGGTCGCAGCAGGCCGCGGTCGGCGAGGACGCGGTAGACGTCCTTGGCCGTCTCCTCCGCCGACGACACGAGCGTCACGTCGTCGCCCATGACGTAGGAGATGACGCCGGTGAGCAGCGGGTAGTGGGTGCAGCCGAGGACGACGGTGTCGACGTCGCGGTCGTGCAACGGGTCGAGGTAGCCGTGGGCGACCCCGACGAGCTCGTCACCGCCGGTGACGCCGGCCTCGACGAACTCGACGAACCGCGGGCACGGCGTGCTCGTGACCGACAGGTGCGGCGCCGCCGCGAAGGCGTCGAGGTAGGCGCCGGACTGGTGGGTGCCCGTCGTGGAGATGACGGCCACCCGGCCGTTGCGGGTCGCCGCGGCGGCGCGGCGCACCGCGGGCCGGATAACCTCGACGACCGGGACGTCGTACCGCTCACGGGCGTCGTGCAGGACCGCGGCGCTCGCGGTGTTGCAGGCGATGACGAGGACCTTGACGCCGTGGTCGACGAGGCGGTCGAGGCACTGGAGGGCGAACTCCCGCGTCTCGGCGATCGGGCGCGGGCCGTAGGGGGCCCGGGCGGTGTCGCCGAAGTACGCGACCGACTCGTGGGGCAGCTGGTCGAGGATCGCCCGCATGACGGTCAGGCCGCCGTAGCCGGAGTCGAACACCCCGATCGGTGAGTCGGTCACCCGACCCAGCGTAGGTGGGCACGCCGACGCGCACCGCTCCGAGGAGCGGTCACGCGCGTCACACCCGAGCGGCGCCGGCGTGCACCCAGACCGTCGGGGTCCCCGGTCAGCCCCGCAGGAGGGCGTCGGCGAGGGTCTCCTGGAGCCAGGTGAGGAAGTCGTAGAGCGCGAGCGCGTGGAGCAGGGGGTCGTCGTCGGCGAGCGAGCCGGCCACCTGCTCGAGGAGGTCGAGGTCCTCGTCGGTGCGCAGCCCGAGCCGCTCGCCGAGGACGAGCCGCACGTCGGTGAGCGCGGTGAGGAAGGAACGGGCCTGGTCGGCGTCGAGGGTGACCCGGTCCTCGAGCCGCAGCAGCGTGGCCGAGGCCGAGAGCGCGCTGGCCTTCCGGTGGCGGAGGCCGCCCTCGGTGAGCCGGCGGAACTCCTGCGCGGCCTCGGGGTCCTCTCGGTGGGCCGGGGGCAGCAGCCGGTCGAGGGCGGGGTCACGCGGGCCGTCGTCCGCGGGTGTGGTCGGGCCGCCCCCGAGGTCGAGGCCGGCCACGAGGTCGTCGAACGCGGCGTCGCCGGTGCCCGGCGCGTCCGGCGGCTCGAGGAGGTCGTGCACCTGGTCCATGACCGTCGCGACGACCTCGCGCTCGTCGGCGTCCAGCGTCGCGACGTAGCGGCGGTCGGCTCCACGACCGCTGCGGCGGAACGCCTTCGCCATCAGGCGTCCTTCTGGAAGGTCGCCCAGAGACCGTAGGCGTGCAACGCCTCGGTGTCGGCCTCCATCGCCTCGCGCGTGCCGTTGGCCACGACCGCCCGCCCCTCGGTGTGCACCTGCATCATCAGCTTCTCGGCCTTGGCCCTCCCGTACCCGAAGTGCTGCTGCAGCACGTAGGTCACGTACGACATGAGGTTGACCGGGTCGTTCCAGACGATGGTCACCCACGGGACGTCGGAAAGGACGTCCTCGGCGGGGCGGACGACCTCCTCGGTCAGGGGTGCGAGCGACACGGCCCCAAGGATAGGGACCGCCCGCGACTCAGCCGCGCCCGCGGTCCCAGGACTGCGCGTAGACGCCGTCGTCGACGGCCCGGCCGCCCTCGCCGAGCTCCAGCGGGCGGAAGGTGTCGACCATGACGGCGAGCTCGTCGAAGTACTCGACGCCGATCGAGGCCTCGGACGCCCCGGGCTGAGGCCCGTGCGCGTGGCCGCCCGGGTGCACCGTGATCGAGCCCTTGCCGATGCCCGAGCCCTTGCGCGCCTCGTAGTCGCCGTCGACGTAGAACATGATCTCGTCGCTGTCGACGTTCGAGTGGTAGTACGGCACCGGGATCGACAGCGGGTGGTAGTCGACCTTGCGCGGCACGAAGTTGCAGATGACGAAGTTCCAGCCCTCGAACACCTGGTGCACGGGCGGTGGCTGGTGCACCCGTCCGGTGATCGGCTCGTAGTCGCGGACGTTGAAGGCGTACGGGTAGAGGCAGCCGTCCCAGCCGACGACGTCGAGCGGGTGGAACGGCAGCTCGTGGGCGGTGCCGACGATCCCGCCGGGCCCGTTCCCCCGGTGCTTGATGAGCACCTCGGACGCGTCAGTCGCCTTCTCCCCCACGTCCTCCGCGAGCAACGGGCCGTCGGGGACCCGCAGGTCGCGCTCGCAGTAGGGGGCGTGCTCGAGCAGCTGTCCGTACTTGCTGAGGTAGCGCTTCGGCGGTGCGATGTGGCTGTTGGCCTCGATGCAGTACGCCCGCAGCGGGTTCCTCGTCGAGCGCTTGGGGAGCCACCGGAGGGTCGTGGCCCGCGGGACGACGAGGTAGTCGCCCTCGGCGACGTCGAAGGCGCCGAACACGGTCTCGACCCGGGCCGCGCCACGCTCCACGTAGACGCACTCGTCACCGACCCCGTTGCGGTACCAGGGGCTGGGCGCGCCCGCGACGACGTAGGAGATGCGGACGTCGCCGTTGCCGAGCACGAGCCGTCGGCCGGTGACGACGTCGGTCGTGCGCACGTCCTTCGGGGTGAAGAGGTCGTGCAGCCGCAGGTGCCGCGGCGCGAGTGGGTGGTTGGGGGTCGTCGACTGGTCGGGCAGGGTCCACTCGCGGGCGGCCGAGACGGTCGAGGGGATGTTGCGGTGGTAGAGCAGGCTCGAGTCCGAGCTGAAGCCCTCCTCGCCCATCAGCTCCTCGTAGTAGAGCTCACCCTGCTTCCCGCGCCGGGCGGGACGGCGGTGCTGGGTGTGCCGCTTCGGGGGGATGCTGCCCATCGCCTGGTAGTGCGCCACGGTTGTCGTCCACCTCGCTGTGGTCTGGGGCCGGTCGGACCTTTCCGCCCCACCCTAGGCCCGGACGGTGGCACTGGCACGTGTGCCCGGTGCGGGTCCGGCAGGGTGGCCAGGTCTGTCCAACCGACCCGGGGAGGCACAGCACATCCTGTGCACTCGTCGGGAGAGGCCTCGCGGTCGGGCTCCGTGCCGAGCACGTGTCGGCGCGGTGGGACACGATGGGGGCATGACCTGGCTCGTCCCGCTGCTCTCCTTCGTCGGCGGCCTGGTCGGTGCGGGCGCGGCGGGCTGGGTGGCCCTGCGCGGTCAGCGCCAGGACGCCCGGATCCGGTTGGGCCAGCAGCTCGCGGAGGGTCTGCGTGGCCAGGAAGAGGTGGACCTGTCGCTCGCGCCGGGGGATGATGGAGACGTCGAGCAGGAGGAGGCGCCATGAGCACGGCCACCCAGCAGGGGGGGATGTTCCGGCTGCCCTCCTCGACCGTGCGGCTCGCCCGGGCGCTCGTCAAGGACGCCCGGCGGCGTGGCACCCGCGAGAACTCGCGGGTCGAGGACGCCGCGCGCACACCGCTGCCCGAGGACACCCGGCGCTGACCCCGTCCGTGGTGACCGGGGGGACACGATGACGGCCCGCGCCTTCCCGTACGTCCTCCACGTCGACCTCGACCAGTTCATCGCGGCCGTCGAGGTCCTGCGCCATCCGGAGCTGGCCGGCCGGCAGGTCGTCGTCGGCGGCCGCGGCGACCCCACCGAGCGGGCCGTCGTCTCGACCGCGTCCTACGAGGCCCGCGAGCTGGGCGTCCGGTCCGGGATGCCGCTGCGGCTCGCGGCCCGCAAGGCGCCGGACGCGGTCTTCCTCCCGGTCGACGGCCCGCACTACCTCGCGGCCTCCGAGGAGGTGTTCTCGGCGGTGCGCGACCTCGGGCTCGTCGTCGAGGTGCTCGGCTGGGACGAGGGGTTCGTCGGCGCCGACACCGACGATCCCGAGGCCCTGGCCCGCTCGGTCCAGGCGGCGGTCCTCGGACGCACCCGGCTGCACTGCTCGGTCGGGGTGGGCGACAACCGGGTCCGCGCCAAGATCGCGACGGACTTCGGCAAGCCGCAGGGCGTCTTCCGGCTCACCGCGGCGAACTGGGCCGAGGTGATGGGCGCTCGCCCGACCGCCGCGCTGTGGGGCGTCGGCTCCCGGGTGTCGGCGCGGCTCGAGAAGCACGGCATCCGCACCGTCGACGAGCTCGCGGCCGCCGACCCCGCGCTGCTCGTCGCGGAGTTCGGGCCGCGGATGGGCGCCTGGTACGGCTCGCTCGGGCGCGGGGAGGGCTCGGCCGAGGTCGACGACGCACCATGGGTCGCCCGGGGGCACAGCCGGGAGACGACCTACCAGCAGAACCTCGCCACCCCGGACGAGGTGCGCGACGCCGTCCGGGTGCTCACCGACCAGGTGCTCGAGGACGTGCGCCGCGAGGGCCGGCCGGTCGTCCGCGTCGGCCTGAAGATCCGGTACGCACCCTTCTTCACGGTCAACCGCAGCCGCAAGCTGCCGGCGACCACCTCGGAGGCGGCGCCCGTGCACGAGGTCGTGCAGGCCCTCCTCGCCGACCACCTCGAGGAGGGCCGCGAGGTGCGGCTGCTCGGCGTCCGGGCCGAGATGACGATGCCCAACGGAGGCGACGACCTCGAGCGCACGCCCGTCCGCGGTCGCGTCTGACCCTGCCCCCCGGCTCCCGTCAGTTCCCGTGGTCCGCGTCCTCGCCGTCGTCGCCCGGCACGTGCGCGTCCGGTCCGGCCGGGCCCTCCTGCACCGTCCCGGACTCCGCGTCCGGCTGGCCGGCGACCGCCTGGTCGTCGCTGACCGGGGTGTCGGCGTCCCCGTCGTCCATCCGCTGCACCTCGGACACCTGTCCGCCCTCGTCTCCACTCATCCACCGACCGTAGGTGCACCTCGGCACCCGGTCGGCCGGGAGGCGCGCACGAACGAGTGCCGCGTCGGGCCCCGCGCCGGCCCGCGCTAGGTTGGACGCCATGCCGACGACGCCGGAGCTGCTGCGCGCCCTCGTCGACGACGCCGCGGTCTTCCCCCCGGGCAACAGCCCGCTCCCGGACGCCGTCGAGGCACATGCGCACCACCGCCGGGCCGGGTACGGCGAGGCCGTCGGCCCGCTCCTCGTCCCGGCCGGCGCCGCCTCGGACCTGCTGGCCGTCCTCGACGCCGGCCGGTGGCCGTCCGCCGCGCCGCTCGACCTCGCCGTCGTGGCGCGCCCGGGTACGGACCCGACGGTGCTGCGCGACGGCCTCGCCGTGCTCGCCGCCGACCCCCGGGTGGACCTGCGCGGCGCCGAGCTCGGCTGGAGCCCGGACTGGCGCCGCCTCGACCTCCCCGGCGAGCTGCCCCTCGCCCTGGAGGTCCCCCGCCAGCGCGACGCCCAGGACACCGCGGTGGCCGACGTCCGGGCGGCGGTGGCCGAGGGCGACCCCGTCGTCGCGAAGTTCCGCACCGGCCCCACGCCGACGTGGCCCTGGCCCGCCGAGGACGAGCTCGCCGCCTTCCTCGTCGCGGCCACGTCCGCCCCGGTCCCGTTCAAGCTGACCGGCGGACTGCACCACGCGGTCCGCGGCAGCTACCCGGTCGACGGCGTGCCCGAGGAGAACCACGGCGTGCTCGACGTCCTCGTCGCCACGGCGGCCGCCCTCGAGGGAGCCCCGGTCACCGAGGTGGCGGGGCTCCTCGCCGTGCGAGACGCCGCGGCGCTGGCCGACCTCGTCCTCGCGTGGAGTCCCGGCACCACCCGGCGCGTGCGAGCCGCCTTCACCGCGTACGGCTGCTGCACCGTCACCGACCCCCTCGGCGAGCTCGCCGACCTCGGCCTGCCCACCACTCCAGAGCACCGGAAGGACACCGCGCCATGACCTGGCTCGACCTGCCAGCCGACCACCCCTTCGGCGTCCACAACCTCCCCTACGGCGTCTTCAGCACCGCCGGCACGACGCCGCGGGTCGGCGTCCGCGTCGGCGACGACGTCCTCGACGCCAGCGCGGTGGCCCGCATCGGGCGCGACGCGGTGGGCGTCGGCGACGGCCCCGACCTCACCGCGGCGTGGGAGCAGCCGAGCCTCAACCCGTTCCTCGCCCTCGGTCGTGACGCCTGGTCGGCGGCCCGCGCGTGGCTCACCGAGGTCCTCACCGATCCGGTCCACGAGGAGCGGACCCGCCCGCACCTCGTCCCGCTGGCCGAGGTGACGATGCACCTGCCGGTCGAGGTCGCCGACTACGTCGACTTCTACGCGAGCGAGCACCACGCGAGCAACGTCGGGCGCATCTTCCGCCCCGACTCCGAGCCCCTGACCCCGAACTGGAAGCACCTCCCGATCGGCTACCACGGCCGCGCCGGCACGGTCGTCGTCTCGGGCACCGACGTCGTGCGCCCGACCGGCCAGCGCAAGGCCCCCGCCGACGCCGCCCCCACGTTCGGCCCGAGCATCCGGCTCGACATCGAGGCCGAGCTCGGTTTCGTCGTCGGCGGCGCCACCACCCTTGGCGAACGGGTCGACCTCGCCGACGCCGACGAGCACCTCTTCGGCGTCGTCCTCCTCGACGACTGGTCCGCGCGCGACCTCCAGGCGTGGGAGTACGTGCCCCTCGGCCCGTTCCTCGGCAAGTCCTTCGCGACGAGCATCAGCGCCTGGGTCGTGACGACCGACGCCCTGCGGGCGGCCCGGGTGCCGCTGCCCGGCCAGGACCCGGAGCCCCTGCCCTACCTCGCCGGCGACGGCGCGTACGGGCTCGACGTCCACCTCGAGGTGGACTGGAACGGCACGGTCGTCTCCCGGCCCGAGTACCGCGAGATGTACTGGTCGCCGGCGCAGATGCTCGCCCACCTCACCGTCAACGGCGCGACGGTCCGCCCGGGCGACCTCTTCGGCTCCGGCACGGTCAGCGGGCCCGAGAAGGGTTCTCGCGGCTGCTTCCTCGA
The DNA here is from genome assembly GCF_035325325.1 of Phycicoccus sp. Classification (NCBI taxonomy): domain Bacteria; kingdom Bacillati; phylum Actinomycetota; class Actinomycetes; order Micrococcales; family Intrasporangiaceae; genus Phycicoccus; species Phycicoccus sp. Next base: position 239,811 of record NZ_DAOLAC010000002.1, read on the forward strand.
GCTGACGTGGAGCGGTCAGGAGCCCGTCACCCTCGACGACGGCAGCACCCGCACCTTCCTCGAGGACGGCGACACCGTGACCCTGCGCGCGACGGCACCGGGCCCGGACGGCACCGTCGTCGGGTTCGGCGAGTGCACCGGGACGGTGCGACCCGCCCGCTGAGTCAGCGGCGTCGCAGGACGACGACGGTGTCGGCGACCTTGTCGTGCAGTGCCTGGCGGCGCGGGTCGCGCAGCAGCCAGGCGGGGTCGACGACGGCGAGGACGAAGCCGAGCAGCCCCATCAGGGGGTTGAGCCGGAGCAGGTCGCTCACCACCCCGATGGCCTGCCGGCGCAGGGCCACCGTCACCGAGACGCGGCCCGGGGCGGACGCCGGGCGGACCACCGTCCCGAGGAGCATCTTGCCCGGGGTCGCGCCGCGCCAGACGAGGAAGAGCGTGGAGTAGACCAGCCCGACGCCGATCTGGATGAGCCCGACCGGCAGCGCGATGTCGGCGAGGGCGTTGGTCATCCCGGTGAGGTCGGGGCTGGTGTTGCCCTGGCCCAGCTGGGTGACGAAGTCGTCGACCGCCGCGACGTAGTCGCCGAGCAGCGGGAGGGAGGCGATGCCCGCGACGATGCCGGTGAGGATGGTGTCGACGACCCAGCCGAGGAGACGGCGCCACCACTCCGCGACGACGTCGCCGTCGGGCAGCCGCACCCCGCCGGGGGCGGGACGCTCCCACCCGGGCGGCGTGCTCCAGCCCTGCTGCGGGCCGAGGTCCGGATGAGCGGCGGGACCCTCGGGGGTGCTCGGCGGGACGGGTGCGGCGACCGGCTGCTCGGGCGGCGATGCCACGACCGGCGCCGGCTGCGGGTGCCGCGGTGTCGTGTGCGCGCTCCACACGACACCGTCGAAGTACCGGAGGAGGCTCGCGTCGTCGGGGTCCTCGTACCAGCCGGGGGCGCTCGGCGTCGTCATGCCCTCAGCGTCTCACGCGCTCCTGCGAGCCCCCTCCGTCGCCCCGCCCGGCGGCCGCGGCCCGTTGACCCGCCGCCGCACCGGGCGGACCATCGGGGGATGGCGCTGCGGCTCGGTCCCCACCTCATGTCCCTCCACTCCGAGCTCCTCTGGGAGCCGGTGACCCGCCGGGTCCGGGCCACCCGCGCCGGGACGCCGGTGCTCGACACGACCGACGCCGTCCTCGTCTGGGAGCCCCGACGCGTCGTCCCGGTGTACGCGGTGCCGCCGGGCGACCTGACCGCCGCCCTCGAGCCCTGCGACCCGGCGCCCGTGCCGCGCGAGCTGCCGCCGGTCCTCGGCCCGGTGAACTTCGGGTGGCACACGACCGGCGGCCGTTCCCACGACCTCGTCGTCGGCGAGGAAAGGCTGCCGGACACCGCGTTCGTCCCGGACGACCCCGACCTCGGCGGCCGGGTCGTCGTCGAGTGGGCCCCGTTCGCCTGGGTCGAGGAGGCCCAGCCGGTGACGGGGCACCCGCACGACCCGTTCAAGCGGCTCGACCTCCTCGAGAGCGACCGGCACGTCGTGGTCTCGCTGGACGGCCTCGTCCTCGCCGACAGCCGACGCGCGGTGGTCGTCCACGAGACGCACCTGCCGGCCCGCTGGTACCTCCCGGCCGAGGACGCTCGTCTCGACCTCCTCGATCCGAGCGCGTCCCGCACGACGTGTGCCTACAAGGGAGACGCGCGGTACTGGTCGCTGCCCGCTCGGGACGGCCGGCCGGGCGCCGAGGACGTCGCGTGGTCCTACCCGGACCCGCTGCCCGAGGCCGAGCGGCTGCGCGGCCTCGTCTGCTTCTACGCCGAGCGCACCGACCTGCGGCTCGACGGGGAGACGGTCCCGCGCCCGGTCACGCCGTGGTCCTCGCCCGCGGACCAGGCCCGCTCCTGACGCGCCGACGCCCGCCGGACGGGGTCCGGCGGGCGTCGCGGGGGCGGGTCAGAGGTTGCCGCGCTTGTCCTGCTCGCGCTCGATCGACTCGAAGAGCGCCTTGAAGTTGCCCTTGCCGAAGCCGAGCGAACCGTGCCGCTCGATGATCTCGAAGAAGACCGTCGGGCGGTCGCCGAGCGGGCGGGTGAAGATCTGCAGGAGGTAGCCGTCCTCGTCGCGGTCGACGAGGATCTTGCGCTTCTGCAGCTCCTCGATGGGGACCCGGACCTCACCGATGCGGGCCCGCATCTCGGGGTCCTCGTAGTACGCGTCCGGGGTGTCGAGGAACTCGACGCCCTCCTTGCGCAGCTCGTCGACGGTGCGCAGGATGTCGTTCGTCGCGAGCGCGAGGTGCTGGGCACCGGGGCCGCGGTAGAACTCGAGGTACTCGTCGATCTGGCTCTTCTTCTTGGCGATGGCCGGCTCGTTGAGCGGGAACTTCACCCGGTGGTTGCCGTTGGCCACGACCTTGGACATGAGCGCCGAGTAGTCGGTGGCGATGTCGTCACCGATGAACTCGGCCATGTTCACGAAGCCCATCACCCTGTTGTAGAAGGCGACCCACTCGTCCATCTTGCCGAGCTCGACGTTGCCGACGATGTGGTCGAGGGCCTGGAAGAGGCGCTTCGGGGCGCCCTCGCGCTTGACGAACGTCGACTCGGCGGCGACGTAGCCGGGCAGGTACGGGCCCTCGTACGTCTTCCCGTCGACGACCCGCTGGACGAGGCTGTGCCGGGTCTCGCCGTAGGTGGCGATGGCGGCCACGCGCACCGTGCCGTGCTCGTCGGAGAGGTTCTCGGGCTCCTGGAGGACGGTGGCGCCGGCGCGGCGGGCCTGCTCGACGCACTTGTCGACGTCGGGCACCTCGAGCGAGATGTCGACGACGCCGTCGCCGTGCGTCGCGTGGTGCTCGATGAGCGGGCTGTCCGGGGTGACCGCGCCCTTGACGACGAAGCGGATCGAGCCGGACTTGAGCACGAACGCCTTGTGGTCGCGGGTGCCGTTCTCGGGGCCGGCGTAGCCGACGAGCTCCATGCCCCACGCGCTCTGGTAGTAGTGCGCGGTCTGGGTGGCGTTGCCGACGACGAACACGATGGCGTCCCAGCCGGTGACCGGGAACGGGTCGGTGCTCTCGTCGTACTCGACGAGGCCGACGAGCTGCTTGAGCTGCTCGAGGTCGAGGTCGGCCTCGCGCTCGGTGTCGGTGAGGTCGAGGGGGCCGGCGGACGTCGTCGTCGTGTCAGTCATCCCGCCACTGTCGGTGGGGTGGACTGGATGTGCAACCAGACCACGACACGGTGGTCACGATGCGCACGGTGTTGCGTTCGGACCGCTCGACACTGGACGATGTGACCATGGCCAGACAGGATGGCGTGGACGCCCTCGACGCCCGGATCATCGCCCTCTTCACCGAGGACCCGCACGTCGGGGTGCTCGGTGCCTCGCGGCGCCTCGGGGTGGCCCGCGGCACCGTGCAGGCCCGCCTCGACCGGCTGCAGGAACGAGGGGTGATCCGCTCCTTCGCCCCCCAGGTCGAGCCGGCCGCGCTCGGGTACCCGGTCACGGCGTACTGCACGCTCGAGATCCGCCAGCGGCAGGGCCACGAACCGGTCGTCGCGCACCTGTCGGCCATCCCCGAGGTGCTCGAGATCCACTCGATCACCGGCGTCGGCGACCTCGTGGTGCGGGTGGCCGCGCGCGACAACGCCGACCTGGGCCGGATCATCGACGAGATCATCGACGACGTCCACGTGCTGCGCGCCAACACCGCCATCTGCCTCGTGACCCACCTCCCCCACCGGACCGGTCCGCTCGTCGCCGCCGCCGCCCAGCCGGATCGAGAGTAGAGAACACGCCGTGTGCGGCAGCCCGCACACGGCGTGTTCTCTCCTCTCGACGGGTTTCCCCGCGGCCGGTCAGCCGGTGATGACGACGTCCGCGCCGCCCGAGACGAGCTTCCAGTCGACCGAGGCGAAGCTCGGCGGGTCGATCTGGCCCTGTGCGGTCACCCAGTCGATGAGCAGCTGGCGGATCTCGACCTGCCGGTTGTAGACGACCGGGGCGGTCTTGACCCCGGGGAAGCCTCCGCCGCCGCTCTGCCGGTAGTTGTTGATCGCCACGACGAACTGGTCCGCGTCGCCCACGGCGACACCGTCGTACGCCAGCCCGACGATCCGCGAGCCGGCCGGCTGGCTGATGTCGATCGAGTAGGTCAACGCCTTGTCGAGGCCGCCCATGATGTCGTAGTTGTAGTCCGGCGTGCCGCCCGGCGCGGTGTCGGTGACCGCGTTGGTCACCTGGTCGGCGGTGAACGGGCCGGTGCCGCTGACCTGCTTGAAGTACCGGGCCGACCACTCGAGGTAGGCCTTGACCTCGGCGCCGGTCAGCGTGATGCCGAGCAGCGTGTTGTCGTAGATGTAGAGGCCGGCCACGTCGCGGACCGTCACCTCGCCGGCGGGGATGGCGGCGTCCTTGTTGAACGGCGCCGCGATCGAGAGCACCGGCAGGTCGGCCTGCGGCGTCCCGGCCAGCGCGTCCTTGACCGCCTGCCCCTGGACCAGGTTGATGAAGTCCATCGCCGCGGTGTCCTGGTAGCGCGAGGTCGAGGCGGACATCGCCTCGGTGCACGTGCCGATGGCCGAGTTGACGTAGCTGAGCACCTTCTCGTGGGCGGGGCGGACGAGCGCGGCGATCCTCGCGTCCTCGGGGACGGTGTTCGCGTTGAGCAGCGTCGCCGCGGACTTCGTGACCCGCCAGCGGCCGCGGACCATCTCGAGGTCGAGGTCCATGACGCTGACCCGCATCCCCCAGTAGAGGGGCTCGGAGAGGAGGACCGGCCGGCCGGTCTTCTCGTTGGTGACGAACTGCTGCGGGATCTCGACGTGCGCGTGCCCGACGAGGATCGCGTCGATGTCCGGGACCTGCGCGGCGAGGAGGCTGCTGGCGTTCTCCGGGTACGGCAGCGCGTCGCCGTAGCTCGAGGAGGTCGTCGCGCCGGAGTGGCAGGAGACGACGACGACGTCGGCGCCCTCGCGCTTCATCCGGGGCACCATGACCTTCGCCTGCTCGACGATGCCGGGGAACTTCACCTTGCCCTCGACGTTCGCGGCGTCCCAGATGGCCACGCCGGGGGTGACGAGGCCGAGGATGCCGACGGTGACCGGACGCTGGCCGCGGACCTTGACCCGCTTCAGGACGTAGGGCCGGAAGACCGGGCGGCCGGTGTTCCAGCCGACCGAGTTGGCCGACAGCAGCGGGTGGCGGCACTGGCGCTCGAAGGCCCGCAGGGTGTCCATGCCGTAGTTGAACTCGTGGTTGCCGAGCGCCGCGGCGTCGTAGCCGATGGCGTTCATCGCGGTGGCCATCGGGTGCTTGGCGCCGCGGGTGATCGGGTCGATCTTCGCGTAGTAGTACGCGAGCGGAGTGCCCTGGATGGTGTCGCCGGCGTCGAGCGTGAGGCAGCTCTCCGCGCCGCGCTCCTCGCGCATGGCCTTGATGAGGGTGGCCGCCTTGGCGACCCCGATCTGGTTGCCCTTGGCGTCGCTGTAGGCGGCGTTCGCGAAGTAGTTCCAGTTGTAGACGTTGCCGTGCAGGTCGGTCGTGCCGAGCACGGTGACCCGGGTGCGCGCGGGGCGGTGGCCGTGGTGGTCGTGGTGGTCGTCGTGGCCGTGGTGCTCGTCGGCCAGCGCGGAGGGGGCGGCGAAGAGGCCGGCGCCGCCGACGGCGGCCATGGCGAGCAGCTGGCGGCGGGTGGTCGGGGAGAAGGAGGATGAGTCGGTCACGGGGCTGGACGCTAGTCCCGTCCGGCCCGGAACGCGCGTCCGGGAGCGGGCGCCTTCACGGCGACCGCGTGAACGCTGAGAAACCGCTCAGCGGCGGCCGACGAACCAGTGCCGGATCCTCGCGATGCGCTCGGTCACCTGCTCGCTCGTGGCGGACGCCAGCTCCGGGCCGCCGCAGGCCCGTCGCAGCTCCAGGTGCACGGTGGCGTGCGGGGCCCCGGTCTTGCTCGAGTACGCGGCGACGAGCTTGTTCAGCTCCTTGCGCTGGGCCGCGAGCGCCCGGTGCTGGGCGACCGGCGACGGTCCCTGCGGCTCCCGGGTCCGGCCGCCCTTGGCCTGCCTGGCCTGCCGCTCGTGGAGGAGGGTCGCGACCTGGTCGGGTTCGAGCAGCCCGGGCAGCCCGAGGTAGTCCTGCTCCTCCTCGGAGCCGACCGCAGCGTGCAGGCCGAACTGCTTGGCGTCGAAGAGGACGTGGTCGAAGTGCGCGTCGGACTCCAGTGCCTCGAAGCGGCTCTCGTCCTCGAGCCCGAGGGTGCGCTCGGTGCGGTTGGCCGCCGCGATCAGCCCCTCCTCCTCGGCCCACAGCGACGCCTCGTCCTCGTCGCTGCTCGGGCGGTCGAGGGCGTGGTCGCGCTCCTCCTCCATCGTCGCGGCCAGCTGGAGGACGACCGGGACCGACGGGAGGAAGACCGAGGCGGTCTCGCCGCGCCGGCGGGCCCGGACGAACCGGCCGACCGCCTGCGCGAAGAACAGCGGTGTCGAGGTGGAGGTGGCGTAGACCCCGACGGCCAGGCGCGGCACGTCGACGCCCTCCGAGACCATCCGGACGGCGACCATCCACCGGGTCTCGGACGCCGCGAACTGCTCGATGCGCGCGCTGGCGCCGGCGTCGTCGGAGAGGACGACCGTCGTCTCCTCCCCCGTCACCGCGGTGAGGATCTTCGCGTAGGCCCGCGCCGCGCTCTGGTTCGACGCGATGACGAGCCCGCCGGCGTCCGGGACGTGCCGGCGCACCTCCGACAGCCGCTTGTCGGCGGCGGCGAGCACCGAGGGGATCCACTCGCCCCGGGGGTCGAGCGCCGTGCGCCAGGCGTGCGCCGTCTGGTCCTTGGTCAGCGGCTCGCCGAGCCTGGCCGCGACCTCGTCGCCGGCCTTGGTCCGCCAGCGCATCGCGCCGCCGTAGGCGAGGAAGAGCACCGGCCGCACCACCCCGTCGCGCAGCGCCGCGGCGTACCCGTACGTGTAGTCCGAGGCGGAGCGGAGGATGCCGGCCTCGTCCATCTCGTAGCGCACGAACGGGATCGGGTTGGTGTCGGAGCGGAACGGCGTCCCGGTGAGCGACAGCCGCCGGACCGCGGGCGAGAACGCCTCGCGGATGCCGTCGCCCCACGAGCGGGCGTCGCCGCCGTGGTGGATCTCGTCGAGGATGACGAGGGTGGGAACCGACTCGGTGCGGCGCCGGTGCAGGCCCGGGTTGGTCGCCACCTGGGCGTAGGTGAGCGCGACGCCGTCGTACTCGCTCGACTGCACGCCGGTCGAGTTGGAGAACCCGGGGTTGAGCTGGATGCCGACCCGGCCGGCGGCGTCGGCCCACTGGGTCTTGAGGTGCTCGGTCGGGGCGACGACGGTGACCGCGCGCACGAGGCCGCGGTCGAGCAGCTCGGTGGCGATCCGCAGCGCGTACGTGGTCTTGCCCGCGCCCGGGGTCGCGACGGCGAGGAAGTCGGTGGCCTCGCGCCCGAGGTAGGCGGCGAGGGCCTCCTCCTGCCAGGCACGCAGCTTGGCCGCGGTACCCCACGCGGCCCGCTCGGGGTAGGCGGGAGGCAGGTGTCCGGCGGCAGAGGTACTCATGGGCGACGGCCACGATAACCGGCGCCGTGCCGACACACCGAAGGCCCCGACGGAACTCGTCGGGGCCTTCGGGATGTGCTAGCGGACACCGGAGTCCGCGGATGCGCGGTCAGCCGCGGTACGTGGTCCAGAGGCTCTGCGCCCGGGCCACCTGGCCGCTCGTGAAGGTGTTCATGCACGAGTCGTCGGTGTAGTCCATGAAGTTCTTGATCGGGTCGGTGCCGGGGGCGGAGCAGGTGTCGCGACCGGTCGGGCAGCCGTAGGCCGGCGAGGCCTCGGCCGGGGTGTCGTCGACGTAGTCACCCTGGCCGCTGCACCCACCCTGGAAGGTGTGGTAGAGCCCGAGCCAGTGGCCGATCTCGTGGGTCGCGGTGTCGCCCTGGTTGTACGGGGCGGCGCTGCCGCCGGGCAGGCTCTCGTCGAGCATGACGACGCCGTCCATCGGGTCGGTCTGCGACTTCGGGAAGGTGGCCCAGCCGAGGAGGCCGCCGCCGAGGTCGGCCGTGTAGAGGTTGAGGTCGCCCTTGCCGCCGACGTGCAGCGCGTTCTTCATCTGCCGCTCGGCCGAGGTGCCGTCGGTGATCCCGTTGTACCAGGAGGCGTTGTCGGTGTAGTCGGTGCTCACCGTCCGGAACGAGAAGCCGGTGCCCGCGTAGGCGTTGTTGAGCACCGAGATCTGGCCGGCGAGGTCCGACGCGCTGAGGTTGCCCGCGCTGCCGTCGGTGATGACGTGCCAGTGCACCGGGATGGTCGTCGCGGAGAAGGTCGCCCCCTTCTTGCGGGAGGTCGGGTCGACGCCCTTGGCCTTCATGTCGCGCTCGAAGCGGGCGTTGAGCGACGCCGCCTGCGCCGCGGTCAGCTCGTGCGGGTCCTGACGGTTCGGGCCGCTCGCGTGGCGTCCGCCGACGGCGGCGGAGTGGGTCTCGCAGGACGCGGCGCCGGCCTGGACCGCATCACCGGCGATCGGTCGGGCCTGGGCGGAGGCGAGGGGCAGGACGGATCCGGCCACACCGAGGGTGAGGGCAGCCAGGGCCGTGAGGGAGCGAGTACGCATGGGCGTCCTTCCGAGACGGTCTCGCCCGGCCGGGTCGGCCGGGGCACCCGCAGGACGCTAGGCGGGCGCCGGGACGCGTGGGTCAGACCGACGTCAGGGTTGGGTAAGACCTCGTCGTCGCGCGCTACTCCTCCGACGCAAGAGGTGGGTCAGGCGCCGGTCAGGGTTGGTCAAAATGTCCCGGGCTCGGCGTGACCGGGGTCACTCGCCGCCGTCCTCCGGCGGGCGCAGGCCCTCGTAGATCTCCTTGCACGTCGGGCACACCGGGAACCGCTGCGGGTCGCGGCCGGGCACCCAGACCTTGCCGCAGAGCGCCGTGACCGGCTCCCCCGAGAGGGCGCTCTCGAGGATCTTCTCCTTGCGGACGTAGTGCGCGAACCGCTCGTGGTCCCCCGGCTCCGCGACCTGCGGGACGGTCTCGGTGCGCTCGAGGACGGCCGTCTGCGTCTGCGGACCGCCGGGCTCGTCGGCCGGACCGTTCGGGTCGCTGGGCGGCGGCATCGTCTCGCTCATGCGCCCGAGCCTACGCCGCGGGCCGGGGAGCCTCAGTTGAGCGCCGGGTCCGGCGGGAACCACGCCATCCAGCGCAGCGGCTCCGGCTGCCGGCGCAGCACCCGCTGCCAGAGGTCGTCCGGGCGGTCGGTGAAGGCGTCGCCGCCCTCGGCGTCGACGACGTACCAGGATCCCGTCACCAGCTCCTCCTCGAGCTGGCCCGGCGACCAGCCGGCGTACCCCGCGAAGATCCGCAGTGCCGACAGCTCGGGCGTGACGAGCGGCGGCGGGGTGTCGAGGTCGACGAGCGCGACGGCCCCGAAGAGCCGCCGCACCCCCCGGGGCTCCGGGGAGTCGCCGGGCACGGCGACCAGGCCCAGCGCGGAGTCGAGCTGGACCGGCCCGCCCTGGAACATCGTCCGCGGACGGCTGGCGTGCTCCTCCCAGCCGGGCAGCACCGCGTCGATGCCGGCCTCGATCGGCCGGTTGAGCACGAGCCCCTGGGCGCCGTCGTCACCGTGGTGCAGCACGAGGACGACGCTGCGCCGGAAGACCCCCTCCTCGATCTGCGGGGTGGCGACGAGGAGGCGACCGGTCGTCGGGGACGCGCTCACGCGCCCATTCTGCCCCCGCGACCGCGCGGCGGGCGGCCACCTCGACCACCCGGGCGGGGACCGCCGCGACGCGGGCCGCCCCGGCCACCCCGACCCCGCTGGGGGGCCTCGAGCAGCGGGCGCCACACCTCGTCGGGCACCGGCACGCCGCTCGGGGCGACACCGCCGAGCGCGGTGACGACCGGGTCGCCGGGCGCGACCTTGGCGGTGATCGCCTCGGCGCCGGCACCCTCGATGATGCGGGTGACCATCTTGCGCTGGTGCGGGAGCGCGAGCATGACGACCGCGCCCTCCTCACCGGCCCGCGCCGTGCGGCCGGCCCGGTGCAGGTAGTCCTTGTGGTCGGTGGGCGGGTCGACCTGGATGACCATCCCGATGTCGTCGACGTGGATGCCGCGCGCGGCGACGTCGGTGGCGACGAGGACCGGCATCCGGCCGTCGCGGAAGGCCCCGAGCACGCGGTTGCGGACGTTCTGCGAGAGACCGCCGTGCAGCGCCGCCGCCAGGACGCCGCGGCCGCGCAGCTCGCCGGCGATGCGCTCGGCCCCGAGCTGGGTGCGGGCGAAGACGACCGACCGTCCGGCGCGGCCGGCGAGCTCGGCCGTGAGCGCCTTCTTGTCCTGCGGGTCGATGAGCAGCACGTGGTGGCTCATCGTCGTGACGGCCGCCTGGGCGTCGTCGGTCGAGTGCGTGACCGGGTCGACGAGGTACCGCTCGACGAGGGTGTCCACCCCGCGGTCGAGGGTCGCCGAGAAGAGGAGGCGCTGGCCGCCGTCGGGCACGGCGTCGAGGATCGCGGTCACCTCGGGCACGAAGCCCATGTCGGCCATGTGGTCGGCCTCGTCGAGGATGGCCACCTCGACCCCGCCGAGGTCGACGGCGCCGCGGTCCATGAGGTCGACGAGCCGGCCCGGCGTCGCGACGAGCAGGTGCACCCCGCGCTGGAGGCTCTTGATCTGCGGCTCGTAGGAGAGGCCGCCGGCGACGAGGCGGTGGGTGATGCCGGTGACGTGGACGAAGGGCTCGAGGGCATCGCTCACCTGCATCGCGAGCTCTCGCGTCGGGACGAGGACGAGCGCCTTGGGCCGCCTGGGCTCCGGCCGCCCGCCCGCGGCGAGGCGGGCGATCGTCGGCAGGCCGAAGGCCAGGGTCTTGCCCGAGCCGGTGCGACCCCGGCCGAGGACGTCGCGACCGGCGAGCGCGTCGGGGATGGTCGCGGCCTGGATGGGGAAGGGTTCGGCGATGCCGTCGCGCGCGAGGCGCTCGACGATGCGCTCGGGCAGCCCGAGGGCGGCGAAGCCGTTGTCGGCGGTGACCTCCTTCGGGCCACCGGCCGCGGTGGAGCGGTAGGTGGTCCAGGTGTCGGCCTCGGCGCGTTCGGCCTCGGCGTCCTCGACGGTGCGGGGCTGCTCGTCCCGCTCCCAGGGGCGCTCGGCGTGGCGGCCCTCGTGGCGGTCGCGGCGCACCGGGTCGGCGACGCGGGGGGTGCGCTCACGGACGGGACGGTCGCCCCGCTCGCGACGCGGGCGCTCGTCGTGCGGGCGGTGGACGTGCCGCTCCTCACGGTCGGACACCCACCGGCGCGGACGGTCCTCCCGCTCGACCCGCGGACGGTCCTCGCGTCGCGGGCGGTCGTCCCGCTCGACCCGCGGCCGGGCGCCACGGTCGTCACGACGCGGCCGGTCGTCCCGTTCGAACCGCGGACGCTCCTCGCGGCGGGGACGGTCGTCCCGCTCGAACCGCGGACGCTCCGCGCGACGGGGACGGTCGTCCCGCTCGGCCCGCGGCCGGGCGCCACGGTCGTCACGACGCGGCCGGTCGTCCCGCTCGCGCCGGTCGGCGCGGGCCGGGCGGTCACCACGGCGCGGGTCCTCGCGGTCCCAGCGGGGCGAGCGCTCGGCGCGCGGGCGCTTGCTGCGCTCGCCGTCGCGGGTGGTCTCGGCGGCCGGGCCGCGCGAGCCCTGGCCGCGGTGGGGCTTCTTGGGCCCCTTGCGGGCCTCCGCCTTCTGGGCAGCGGTCCAACGGGCCTTCGGCCCGGATGCCTTCTTGGGCATGGGGGTGTTCACCTGTGCTTCGTCATCGGGAGGACGTTCGGACAGACACGTCGTCGGCCGGTGGCGAAACAGCGAGTACAACGAGTCTCCGGACCAGCAGTGGTCCTGGGCGGCCGGTTCGGACCCAGGGGGCGTCACCGGCGGCACCGGGTGGGAGGGGGGTCGTGGTCGCGGGTGCGACGGGTGGGCGCGGCCAGGCGCCCGTCACCTCGGTGCAGAGGGTCCAGTCTACCAGCGCGTGGCGCGCCGGCCCGCCACCGCCGAGGGCCGCGGTCCGGGGCGCAGCCGATGGGCCAGGACGGCGAGGACGACGCCGACGAGGTCGGCGACGGCGTCCAGGGGGTCGCCGCTGCGGTGCGGCAGCAGGGTGGCCTGGACGACCTCGCTGAGGAGCGCGTGCGCGGCGAACAGCCCGACCACCCACCGCACCGGCAGGCCGGCCCGCAGGGCCAGGGCCACCGGCACGAGGAAGACCGCGAGGTGCACCACCTTGTCCGAGCCGGGGAACGGCGAGGCCCCCGGTGCGTCCGGGGCGTAGAGCACGACGGCCTGGCCGACGGTCGCGAGCGCGGCGAGGACGAGGGCGGTCCGGGCCGCCCACGGGGCGCGCCGCATCAGGCCGACTCGTCGACCGGGCCCTCGACGAGCTCGACCGCCCGGCGGACCGCGTCGGCGACGACCGTCGTCACGTCGGGGTGGAAGACGCTCGGGATGATGTACGTCGCGTTGAGCTCCTCCTCGGTGACCACGCCGGCGAGCGCGTCGGCCGCGGCGAGCAGGACGTCCGTCGTCACGTGCTTGCTCGCGGCGTCGATGAGCCCACGGAAGACGCCGGGGAAGACGAGCACGTTGTTGATCTGGTTCGCGAAGTCGGAGCGTCCCGTGGCGACCACGGCGGCGTGCCGGGCGGCGATCTCGGGGTCGATCTCCGGCAGCGGGTTGGCCATCGCGAAGACGACCGCGTCGGGGGCCATCGACTCGACCGCGGCCTCGGAGAGGATGTTCGGCGCGGACACCCCGAGGAAGACGTCGGCGCCGCGGACGGCGTCGGTGAGCGTGCCGGTGACGTCGTCGGGGTTGGTGTGCTCGGCGATCCACGCGTGGTTCGGGTGGTCACCGGAGAGCACGTCGGCGCGCCGGCGGTGCACGACGCCGTCGACGTCGGTGACGACGACGTGCCGCGCCCCCGCGTGCAGGAGGAGCTTGAGGATGGCAGTACCCGCCGCGCCCGCCCCGCTCATCACGAGCCGCACGTCCTCGAGCCGCTTGCCGACCACCCGCAGCGCGTTGCGCAGCGCCGCGAGCGCGACGATCGCCGTCCCGTGCTGGTCGTCGTGGAAGACAGGGATGTCGAGCTCCTCGCGCAGCCGGGCCTCGACCTCGAAGCAGCGGGGGGCGGAGATGTCCTCGAGGTTGATGCCGGCGAACCCCGGCGCGATGGCCTTGACGGTGCGGATGATCTCCTCGACGTCGGTCGTGTCGAGGCACAACGGGAAGGCGTCGATGTCGGCGAACCGCTTGAAGAGGGCGGCCTTGCCCTCCATGACCGGCAGGGCGGCGAGCGGGCCGATGTCGCCGAGGCCGAGCACGGCGGTGCCGTCGGTGACGACGGCGACGGTGTTGCGCTTGATGGTCAGCCGGCGTGCGTCCTCGGGGTTCTCGGCGATCGCGGTGCACACCCGCGCCACCCCCGGGGTGTAGATGAGCGAGAGGTCGTCGCGGGTGCGGATCGGCACCTTGGACTCGACGGTCAGCTTGCCGCCGAGGTGCATGAGGAAGGTGCGGTCCGAGACCTTCCCGATCTCGACGCCCTCGACCGTGCGCATGACGGCGACGATCTCGTCCGCGTGGTCGGGGTCGCGGGTGAGCATCGTCAGGTCGACCCGCATCCGCGCGTGCCCGGACCCCGTGACGTCGAGCCCGGTGACGACGCCGCCGGCCTTCTCGATGAGGCTCGTCATCTCGCTGACGGCGGTCGGCCGGGCAGGCAGGACGAGGCGGACGGTGACGCTGTTGGCGATGGAGGGAGCGGCGGGCATGGGGTCGATTGAACCCCGTACCCGCAGGTAGCCCGAATCGCGCCCACCCCGTGGCGGGCTCGGCCGTGGTGGACCGCGGGCCGCCGGCCCTACAGTGACCCGCATGGCCGACCACGTGGACGTGACCGGGACCGGGAGCGCCGGCGCGGCCCCCGACGTCGTCGTGCTCGACGTACGGGTGGCCGTCGAGGGTCGCGACGTCGCCTCCGCGCTCGCCGGCCTCGCGACCCGTCTCGACGCCGCCGTCGCCGCGGCCCACGACCACGGTGTCGTGGACCATGACCGGCGCACGACCGGCATGGGCGTCTCGCCGCGCTGGGACCGCGAGGGCCGGAGCACCACCGGCTACACCGCGCACCAGTCGCTGCGGCTGCGGGTGCGCGAGCGCGACCGGGCCGGTGACGTCATCGCCGCACTCGCCGGGGCCGCGGGAGACGCCCTCGGGGTCGACGCCGTCTCGCTCGAGGTCGCCGACACCGGGCCCCTGCTCGTGCGGGCACGGTCGGCGGCCTTCGCCGACGCCACGGCGCGGGCGCGGCACTGGGCCGACCTGGCGGGACGCTCGCTCGGGCCCGTCCTGCGGGTCGCCGAGCTCCCGCCGGGCGGGGCGGCGCCGCTGCCGAAGATGCGCCTCGCGGCGATGGACGCCGGCGGCGGGGTGCCCGTCGAGGGCGGCGAGTCGACGGTGACGGCCACGGTCGCCGTCCGGTTCGCCCTGGGCCCGGCGTGAGCTGGGTCGACGCGCTCGGCTGGTTCGGCTCGGCGCTCCTCGTCTTCTCCCTGCTGCAGGCCCGCATCCTGCGGCTGCGCGTCCTCAACACCGTCGCGTGCCTCATCCTCGTCGGCTTCAACGCGCTGGTCGGCGTCTGGCCGATGGTCGCGATGAACGTCGTCCTCGCCGCGATCAACCTCTGGTTCATCGCCCGGATGCTCCGCGAACGCGGGGACGACCGCGCCTTCTCGGTCGTCCCGGTCCGCGAGGACGACGGCTACCTGCAGCACGTCCTCGAGGTGTGGCGGGACGACGTCTCCCGCTTCTTCCCGACCTTCACCGCCGACGCGCCCGGCAGCGGTCGCTCGACCTACCTCGTCCAGCACGGCGACGAGACCGCGGGTGTCATCGTCCTGCGCGACGACGGCGCCGGGACCGCGCAGGTCGAGCTCGACTACGTCACACCGCGCTTCCGCGACTTCTCCCCCGGCGAGTTCGTCTTCCGGCGTTCCGGGCTCTTCCGCGAGCGGGGCATCACCCGGGTCCTCACGGCGCCGGGCATGGTCGCGCCGTACTACGACCGCCTCGGCTTCGCGCGGGACGGCGACCGGTACCGGCTCGACGTCGGCTGAGACACGCACCACCCCGTCGCCACGCATACCCCATGGGGTACTAGGATGCTGCTATCTACTACGGAAAGTAGTAGTCTGGCCAGACGACCACATCCGAGGAGGCGAGGGCCGTGGGACCGTTCGTCCGCGACTTCGAGAACGGCAGCAAGGACGAGAAGGACCTGCTCGGCGGGAAGGGGGCCAACCTCGCCGAGATGACCCGGCTCGGTATCCCGGTCCCGCCCGGGTTCACGATCACCACCGAGGCGTGCCGGCAGTTCCTCGCCACCGCCACGGTGCCGGACGGGCTCTGGGACGAGGTGGACCAGCACGTCGCCGCCCTCGAGGCCCGGACCGGCCGGCGCCTCGGCGACCCCACGGACCCGATGCTCGTGTCGGTGCGCTCCGGTGCGAAGTTCTCGATGCCCGGGATGATGGAGACCGTCCTCGACATCGGGCTCGGCGACGCCTCGGTCGAGGGCCTGGCCCGCCAGACCGGCGACCCGCGCTTCGCGTGGGACTCCTACCGCCGACTCCTGCAGATGTACGGCAAGACCGTGCTCGACCTCGACGGCGACCGGTTCGAGGACGCCATCGACGCGGCCAAGCGGGCCAAGGGGGTCACCGCGGACGTCGACCTCGACGCCGACGACCTGCGCGCGCTCGTCGCCACGTTCCAGCAGGTCATCGAGGAGGGCTCCGGCACCCCCTTCCCGCAGGACCCCCGCGCCCAGCTGCGCGCGGCCGTCCGGGCCGTCTTCGGCTCGTGGAACTCCGACCGCGCGGTCCTCTACCGTCGCCGCGAGCGGATCCCGGCCGACCTCGGCACCGCCGTCAACGTCCAGGTGATGGCCTTCGGCAACCGCGGTGCCGGCTCCGGCTCGGGCGTGGCCTTCACCCGCGACCCGGCCACCGGCGCCCCCGGCGTCTACGGGGACTACCTCGAGGACGCCCAGGGCGAGGACGTCGTGGCCGGCATCCGCAACACCCTGACCCTCGCCGACCTCGAGCGCATCGACAAGACCAGCTACGACGAGCTGCTCGCGATCATGAGCCGCCTCGAGGGCCACTACCGCGACATGTGCGACATCGAGTTCACGATCGAGCAGGGGCGGCTGTGGATGCTGCAGACCCGGGTGGGCAAGCGCACCGCCCAGGCCGCCTTCCGCATCGCGGTCGACCTGCTCGACGAGGGCGTCATCTCCGAGGAGGAGGCCCTCCTGCGGGTCACCGGCGACCAGCTGGCCCAGCTGATGTTCCCCCACTTCGACCCCGACGGCGCCCGCGCACTCGTCGCCCGCGGGATGAGCGCCTCACCCGGGGCGGCGGTCGGCGTGGCCGTCTTCGACTCCGACGCCGCCGTGCGGGTGGCCGTCGAGGGCACCCCGGTCATCCTCGTGCGGCGCGAGACCACCCCCGACGACCTGCACGGCATGGTCGCCGCGGCCGGCATCCTCACCAGCCGAGGCGGCAAGACCTCGCACGCCGCCGTCGTCGCCCGTGGCATGGGCCGGACCTGCGTGTGCGGCGCCGAGACCCTGGAGGTCGACACCCGCGCCGGGCAGTTCTCCACCCCCGACGGCACCGTCGTGCGCGAGGGGGACACGCTCTCGATCGACGGCTCCACCGGCGAGGTGTTCCTCGGTGAGGTCGCCGTGCGCCCCTCCCCCGTCGTGCGCTACTTCGAGGGCACGATGTCGGTCGACGAGGGCGGCCCCCTCGTCGCCGCCGTCGACCGGCTCATGGGCGTCGCCGACAAGCACCGGCGGATGCAGGTGCGCGCCAACGCCGACAACGCGGCCGATGCCGCCCGTGCCCGCCGGTTCGGCGCCGAGGGCATCGGCCTGTGCCGCACCGAGCACATGTTCCTCGGCGAGCGCCGCGAGCTCGTCGAGCGGCTGATCCTCGCCGAGGGCGAGGAGGAGCGGCAGGTCGTCTTCGACGAGCTGCTCCCCCTGCAACGGGCGGACTTCGTCGAGATCTTCGAGGCGATGGACGGCCTGCCCGTCACGGTGCGCCTCCTCGACCCGCCGTTGCACGAGTTCCTCCCCGACTTCACCGAGCTGTCGGTCAAGGTCGCGGTGGCCGAGGCGACCGGCCGGGAGCACGACACCGACTCGCTGCTGCTGCTCGCGGTGCACCGCCTCCACGAGGAGAACCCGATGCTCGGCCTGCGCGGGGTGCGCCTCGGCATCGCCATCCCCGGCCTGTTCGAGATGCAGAGCCAGGCCATCCTCGAGGCCGCGGCGATCGTCGCCGAGCGGGGCGGTCACGCCCGGCCCGAGATCATGGTCCCGCTCGTCGGGGCGGTCGAGGAGCTGAGCACCATCCGCGCCGAGATCGACGACGCGGCGCACCGGGCCCGCGAGAAGCACGCGGTGCACCTCGAGCACCTCGTCGGCACGATGATCGAGCTGCCCCGCGCCGCCCTGACCGCCGGCGACATCGCCCAGGCCGCCGACTTCTTCTCCTTCGGGACCAACGACCTGACCCAGACGACGTGGGGCTTCTCGCGCGACGACGTCGAGTCGAGCTTCTTCTCGCGCTACATGGAGGCCGGCATCCTCGGGGTGTCACCCTTCGAGACCATCGACCGCCGCGGCGTGGGCCGGCTCGTGCGGATCGGCACCGACGAGGGCCGCCGGACCAAGCCGGGGCTCAAGGTCGGCGTCTGCGGCGAGCACGGTGGCGACCCCGAGTCGGTGCACTACTTCGAGGAGCGCGGGCTCGACTACGTGTCCTGCTCGCCGTTCCGCGTGCCGGTGGCCCGGCTCGAGGCCGGCCGCGCCGTCGTGGCATCGGGCTGACCGCTCAGCGTCAGGCGCACCCGGTGGCCGGTGACGACCGCGGCGAGCCACCCGAGCCCGAGCAGCCAGCCGGCGACGACGTCGGTGAGCCAGTGGTGTCCGAGGAATACCCGCGAGAGCCCCATCGCGAGGACGAAGGCGCTCGCCACGGTGGCGACGAGCACCCGCTGCCAGGTGTGCCGGCCCGCGAGCAGCAGGAGGTAGGCCAGGGCCCCGACGAGGACCGTCGCGTTGAGGGTGTGCCCCGAGGGAAAGGACGGGGACGTCTCCAGCGGCGGGACGGCCAGGGTCGCCGGGGGCCGGGCCCGACCGACGAGGTCCTTGCCGAGCACGGTCATCAGCAGCGAGCCCGCCGCGGCGACGACCATGACGACGACCGGCGTCCACGACCTGCGCAGCGCGACGAGCACCCCGGTGACGACGAGGACGAGGATCGGCATGCCGATCGTGCCGCCGAGGTCGGTGAAGGCCGTGACCGCCGTGTCGCGCGCGGGGGTGCGCAGGGCCACCGCGGCGTCGAGCACCGGGCGGTCGAGGCCGGCGAGGCCGTCCTGCTCGGTCACCGCCTCGTAGACCTGCGCCGCGAGCAGGTCGAGGGCGAGGACGACGACGGCACCGGTCAGCACGGTGACGACGAGCGCGAGGTTGGCCCGACCCCACCGCCCGAGCGGGCCGAGGTGATCGACGACCCGGTCGACGGCGGCCACCACCAGCCGGCCGGTCCGCGTGGGCCAGCGGGTCAGGTCGCGTCGCCCGATCGTGCTGTCCGGCCGGGTGGGTCCTGGGGGTCGCTCGGGGTCGGGGGTGCGCACCCCGGAAGTGCATCACGGCCCGGCACCGCATGGGCGGTACCGGGCCGTGACCTCGACGACGTGGGAGTGCTGCCGTGGTGGAGGTGGCGGGAATCGAACCCGCGTCCACTGACGGGAGACCAGGGCTTCTCCGGGTGCAGTGCGCTGTGGATTTTCTCGGCCCCGGGGCTCGCGCGCACACGTTCCCCGACAGGCCCAGCCGAGTGGGAGTCCCGCGCCGCCGCTCGGCACGACGGCGCAGCAAGATCTCTAGCTGACGCTGGTGACTAGGTCGAGATCGAACCTAGGCCAACGGACTTCGGGCTCGCTCAGGCGGCGAGGGCGAAGTCGGTGCGCTTGGAATCGGCACCTGTTGGTTTGCACGGAGCGTTGTACGAGATGACCGTGCGTCCTCGACCCGCTTCCCACTGGACATCCGACCAATGTCGAAACCGATCACCCCCCTGAGGGGCTCACTCCCACGCTGTCGAGTTGTCAACCGGCGTTCGCGTGCGACCACCGCACCGCCAGTATGCCGTCCAACACCGACCGGACCCAAGCCGATTCCCGACGCGTGCGGTGAGGTCAGCCGGCGGGAGGGGCGACGGTGACCGCCCCGGCCGTCTCGGCCGGGGACGCGGCGTCCCCGGCGTCGGGGGCGGCCGAGGTCTCCGTCGCGCTCGGGGTGGGCGACGGCGAGGTCGTCGCCTCGGCGGCCGAGGGCCTCGCAGTCGGTGCCACGGACGGCGACGGCGATGGCGAGGTCGGCGGCGAGCTCGTCGGCGACGGTGAGGCGCTCGGAGTGGGGGATGGCGACGGCGTGGGCGACAGCACCCGGGTCGGCCCCTGACGACCGGGCACCCACGGCGCCTCGGGCGTGCGGACCACGGACCCCGGGGTCGGGGAGGGCAGGAGGTGCGCCGGTGAGCCGTCGGACGGCCGGAGGATCGAGACCTCCACGGCGGCCACGTCGACCGGTCCGAGCTCTCCCGGTTGGAGGAGCACCGCTCCGCCCACCGCCACCACGCCGGCACATGCTGCTGCGACCACCTTGGGCACGCTCACGCGCGCGGAGGTGGGTCCACCCCTGCGGAACCCCTGCACCTGGTCACGGTACGTCGGCCCCGTCGAGCCGTGAAACCGCCGAACGGACGATGCGCCGCCGGTGCGGTCGTGATCTCCGCGTCGGGACGCGGACGGGAGCGCCCGGCCGTGACCCGGATCACTAGGGTGGGTGCTCCGCTCCCCCGTCGACCCGGAGGTCCGCCGTGTTCCAGAAGATCCTCGTCGCCAACCGCGGGGAGATCGCCGTGCGCGCCTTCCGGGCCGCCACCGAGCTGGGGGCGAAGACGGTCGCCGTCTTCCCGCACGAGGACCGCACCTCCGAGCACCGGCTCAAGGCCGACGAGTCGTACCAGATCGGCGAGGAGGGGCACCCCGTCCGGGCCTACCTCGACCACGAGAACATCGTCCGGGTCGCCGTCGAGTGCGGCGCCGACGCCGTCTACCCCGGCTACGGCTTCCTCTCCGAGAACCCCGACCTCGCCGAGGCCTGCGAGGCCGCCGGCATCACCTTCATCGGACCCCCGGCGTCCGCCCTCCACCTCGCGGGGAACAAGGCCCGCGCCATCGCCGCCGCGCGCGAGGCCGGCCTGCCGACCCTGCGCGGCGCCGAGCCGAGCACCGACCTCGACGCGCTCACCGCGGCCGCCGAGGAGATCGGCTACCCCGTCTTCGTCAAGGCCGTGTCCGGCGGCGGCGGGCGCGGGATGCGCCGCGTCGACGAGCCCGGGGCCCTGCGCGACTCGCTCGAGGCGGCCCAGCGCGAGGCCGACGCCGCGTTCGGCGACCCCACGCTCTACCTCGAGCAGGCCGTCGTCCGCCCCCGGCACATCGAGGTCCAGGTCCTCGCCGACGGCACGGGCACCGTCCTGCACCTCTTCGAGCGCGACTGCTCGGTCCAGCGCCGGCACCAGAAGGTCGTCGAGATCGCGCCGGCCCCGAACCTCGACCCGCAGCTGCGCGAGCGCATCTGCGCCGACGCCGTCCGCTTCGCCGAGGCGATCGGCTACCGCAACGCGGGCACCGTCGAGTTCCTCCTCGGCGAGGACGGCCGCTACGTGTTCATCGAGATGAACCCGCGGATCCAGGTCGAGCACACCGTGACCGAGGAGGTCACCGACATCGACCTCGTCGTCGCCCAGATGCGCATCGCGAGCGGCGAGACCTTCGCCGACCTCGGCCTGCGCCAGGAGGACATCCGCACCCGCGGCGCGGCGCTGCAGTGCCGCATCACGACCGAGGACCCCGCGAACGGTTTCCGCCCCGACGCCGGGCAGATCACCGTCTACCGCTCGGCCGGCGGCGGCGGGGTCCGGCTCGACGGTGGCACCGTCTTCGTCGGCGCCCAGGTCAGCCCGCACTTCGACTCCATGCTCGTCAAGCTCACCTGCCGCGGGAGCGACTTCGGGGTGGCGGTGCGCCGAGCGCGACGAGCCCTGGCGGAGTTCCGGATCCGCGGCGTCTCGACCAACATCCCCTTCCTCGAGTCGGTGCTCGCCGACCCGGTGTTCCAGCGCGGCGAGGCGACGACGAGCTTCATCGACGAGCGCCCCGAGCTGCTCGACGCCCGCACCCCGGCCGACCGCGGCACCAAGCTGCTGCAGTACCTCGCCGACGTCACGGTCAACCAGCCGCACGGCCCGGCGACGACCCACCTCAAGCCGCGCACCAAGCTGCC
Organism: Phycicoccus sp.; assembly: GCF_035325325.1. Lineage (NCBI taxonomy): Bacteria > Bacillati > Actinomycetota > Actinomycetes > Micrococcales > Intrasporangiaceae > Phycicoccus > Phycicoccus sp. The sequence continues at coordinate 261,292 of NZ_DAOLAC010000002.1, forward strand.
CGACATCGACCGCGACGCACCGCTCCTGCCCGGCACCCGCGACCTGCTCCAGCGGCTCGGACCGGCCGGGTTCGCCCGCCGGCTGCGCGAGCGCACCGACGTCCCGGTCACCGACACGACCTTCCGCGACGCGCACCAGAGCCTCCTCGCGACCCGGATGCGCACCCGCGACCTGCTCCACGTGGCCGGCCACGTCGCCCGGACGACACCGCAGCTGCTCTCGATGGAGGCCTGGGGCGGGGCGACCTACGACGTCGCACTCCGCTTCCTCCACGAGGACCCGTGGGAGCGGCTGGCCCTGCTGCGCGAGGCCATGCCGAACATCCCGCTCCAGATGCTGCTGCGCGGCCGGAACACCGTCGGCTACACGCCGTACCCGACGAAGGTCACCGACGCCTTCGTCCACGAGGCCGCGCGCACCGGGCTCGACGTCTTCCGGATCTTCGACTCGCTCAACGACGTCGACCAGATGCGACCCGCCGTCGACGCCGTCCTCGAGACCGGGACCGCCGTCGCCGAGGTCTGCCTCTGCTACACCGGCAACCTCATGGACCCCGGGGAGACGCTCTACACGCTCGACTACTACCTCCGGCTCGCCGAGGACATCGTCGGCACCGGCGCGCACGTCCTCGCGATCAAGGACATGGCCGGGCTGCTACGGGCCCCGGCCGCCCGGCGCCTCGTCACGGCGCTGCGCGAGAACTTCGACCTCCCGGTGCACCTGCACACCCACGACACCGCGGGCGGGCAGGTCGGGACGCTGCTCGCCGCGATCGACGCCGGGGTCGACGCCGTCGACGCCGCGACCGCGACGATGTCCGGCACGACGAGCCAGCCGAGCCTCTCGGCGCTCGTCGCGGCCACCGACGGCACCGACCGCGAGACCGGCCTCGACATCGACGCCGTCTTCGCCCTCGAGCCCTACTGGGAGGCGGTCCGCCGGCTCTACGCGCCGTTCGAGTCCGGGCTGGCCTCGCCGACCGGCCGCGTCTACTTCCACGAGATCCCTGGCGGGCAGCTGTCCAACCTGCGCCAGCAGGCGATCGCCCTCGGGCTCGGCGACCGCTTCGAGGACGTCGAGGACATGTACGCGGCGGCCAACCGGATCCTCGGCAACCTCGTCAAGGTGACGCCGAGCAGCAAGGTCGTCGGTGACCTGGCCCTCGCCCTCGTCGGGGCCGGGGCCGACCCGGCGGACTTCGAGGAGAACCCGACCCGCTACGACATCCCGGACTCCGTCATCGGCTTCCTCGCCGGCGAGCTCGGCGACCCGCCCGGCGGGTGGCCCGAGCCGTTCCGCAGCAAGGCGCTCGAGGGTCGCACGGCGCGGCCGCGGGTCACCGAGCTCACCGACGAGCAGGAGGCCGCCCTCGTCACCGACCCCCGGCGCACCCTCAACCAGCTGCTCTTCCCCGGGCCGACCCAGGAGTTCGAGGAGACGCGGGAGCTCTACGGCGACCTGTCCGTCCTCGGCACCATCGAGTTCCTCCACGGCCTCGAGCACGGGCAGGAGTACGAGGCCGAGATCGAGGCCGGCAAGCGGCTGCTCCTCGGCATCAGCTCGGTGGGGGACCCCGACCGGCACGGGATGCGCACCGTCATGTGCACCCTCAACGGCCAGTTCCGGCCGGTCCAGGTGCGCGACCGCTCGGTCCGGGCCGACACCATGGCCGCCGAGAAGGCCGACCCGGGCCAGGCCGGTCACGTCGCCGCGCCCTTCGCGGGGGTCGTCACCCCGACCGTCTCCGAGGGCGACACCGTCGAGCCCGGGGGTGTCGTCGCGACGATCGAGGCGATGAAGATGGAGGCCAACATCACCTCCCCCGCCGGCGGGACGGTGCAGCGGCTGGCCATCTCCGGACACCAGCAGGTCGAGGGCGGCGACCTCGTCCTCATCGTCGGCTGATCGCCTCGGGACCGAGCCCGACCTGCGACGTCGAAGGTTCGTCGAGACTCCGTCGATGCGAAACCCCCATCCCTGGCGTGTCCTGCCTACGGTGGGGTGATCAGCGCGGGCGCGGTCCGACCGGCCGCCCCGCGACCCCCACCGAAGGGAGCACGGCATGGGACTCGGCGACAAGCTGGACAACACCGCCCAGGACGTCACCGGCAAGGCCAAGGAGGCCGCCGGCAAGGCCACCGACGACGAGCGCCTCGAGGCGGAGGGCCGGACCGACCAGGCCGGCGCCGACCTTAAGCAGGCCGGCGAGAAGGTCAAGGACGCCTTCAAGCACTGAGCAGGACCTCCCGACTCCGTCGGGGAACCACGACGGGCCGCCCCCAACCGGGGGCGGCCCGTTCGTCGCGGGGGCTACCAGCTGCCACCGGAGCTGCCGCCGCCCCCGCCGCCGGAGAACCCGCCGCCCCCGCTGAAGCCGGAGGACCCCGACGAGCCCGGGGTCGAGACGAACGTGCCGGCAGCGACGGTCGAGAAGGAGTCCATGCTCGAGGCGACGTCGCGGAACCCGCCGTCGCCCCACGGGCCGGCGTACCAGACCGGGGTGAGCACCGTGTGCCCCGCCGCCGACGCCGCGGCGGCCACCTGCTCGAACACCTCGGCCCAGCGGTCGGCGATGCCGAAGACGATCGCATACGGGAGGAACCGGCTGAAGAGGTCCTGGGCCTCCTCCCACCGGATCTGGTTGGCCTCGGCGGTCGCGAGGTAGCGCTCGAACCCCTTCGCCTGCGCGAGGACCGCCGACCCCTCGGCCGTGCGGGCCGCCATCCGCTTGCCCAGCGACCGGGTGACGAGGCCGCCGACGACGAGACCGCCCGCGAGCACCCAGACCGGGTTGACCGGGAGGCCGGAGTCGGCGAAGAGACCCGAGGCGGGCCCCGCGAGGAAGAAGCCGGCGAGCACCCCCAGCCCGACGAGGACGACGCCGAGGCTCATCCACCCCGAGCGCTGCGCCTCCGGGCTGCGCCGGAACCAGCCGCGCTCGACGACCTCCTCGTACATGAGCCCCTGGACGGAGTCGAGGGTCGGCTTGAAGTGGTTCTTCAGGGACGAGAGGGTCACCGTGTCCCCGGCCGCGAAGAGGGCGTCGTAGAGCAGCTGCTCGTAGGGGCTCAGGCTGCTGGCACCCGCGGCGGGGGTGGTGCGGGTCAGCACCCAGTCGTCGCGGCGGAGCCGTCCCGAGTCGTCGCGGCTGATGCGCAGGTAGCCGCGGACGGCGAGGTCGACGATGGTCGCGGTGACGTCGACGAGCCCGGCCTCCTCGTCGAGGACGGTGCCGACGAGTCCGGGCTGGACGCCGTCGGGCGGGGTGAAGCGCACGGCGACGGTGGGGGCCGGGCCGCCATACACGACCGGCTGCTCGGTGCCGAGCCCGGGCGAGAGCCCAGGGGTCAGCCCCGCGTACTGCTCGTCCCGACCGCGCGTCCACACGAGCAGCCCCATGAGCGAGGCGGCGGTCAGGGGGACGAGCAGGCCGCCGCCGATCGCGATGAGCCCGAGCGCCCGCGCGGTGGCGGGGCTGACCGACGAGCCCTCGGAGCTACCGACGTCGCCGGTGCGCAGGTCGGGGGTCAGGTCGCCGAACGCGTCGCGGGGGAAGGAGGCGACGACCGAGGCCCCTTCCTGCGCGGCGAGGTCGGGGACGGTGTAGGTGGCGGTCGGCCCGGGCGTCGCCGGGCAGCTGCGCGTGGAACCGTACGGACCGGAGAAGCAGGCGGCCCGGCTGACGGCCGCCGGCCCGCTGACGCTCGCGCGCACGTCGTGCTGCGGGAAGGAGCTCGCCGTCGTCACGACGTCGTAGTAGACCTCGGCCGTGCCGTCGCCGATGTCGTTGACCAGGTGGGCGAGCCGGTAGCGCACGACGTAGTGCGCCGTCCCACGCACCGTCTCCGAGGGACTGCCGATGCGGATCCGCCGGTCGGCCCCGTAGTCCTCGACGGTGATGTCGGTGGGCGCGCCGCTGGGCGAGGTGACCTCGATGCCGGACAGCTCGTAGTACCGGTACTGCGTCTCGCTGTCGCGGTAGCCGGCCCGCACCCGCACGAGCCGGTAGATGCCGTGCCGGTCCTCCCCCTCCGGGAAGCGCCACACGACGTCCTCGGTGACGACGACGCTGCCGTCCGGCTGCGCCTCGATGCTCGTGTGGAGCGAGTCGGCCTGTTCGGCGGCGGCCAGCCCGCTCGGCGCGCGTCCGCCCCAGGCCCCGACCCGGGGACCCTCGGTCGCGGCCACCGGCGCGGCCGCGACGGCCGGTGCGGCCGCGGCCGCCGGCACCACGGTGAGGACCGCGAGGACGAGGCCGAGCAGGGCCCCGGCGGCGCGGCGCCGCCCGCGGGTCGGCGCCACCCTCAGTCCTCGCCCCGGCGACGGGCGGCGATGGCGCGGTCGGCCTCGCGGCGGTCCTGGCGCTCGCGCAGTGCGTGCCGCTTGTCGTAGGCCTTCTTGCCCTTGACGACGGCGATCTCGACCTTGGCCCGGCCGTCCTTGAAGTACAGGCGCAGTGGGACGACGGTGTGGCCGGTCTCACGGATGGCCTGGGCGATCTTGTCCAGCTCGCGTCGGTGGAGGAGCAGCTTGCGGCGGCGGCGCGGGGTGTGGTTGGTCCACGTCCCGCTGACGTACTCGGGGATGTGGACGCCCTCGAGCCACAGCTCGTCGTCGCGGTCGAAGCCCGCCCACCCGTCGACGAGGGAGGCCCGGCCCATCCGCAGCGCCTTGACCTCGGTGCCCATGAGCACGAGGCCGGCCTCGTAGGTGTCCTCGACGATGTAGTCGTGGCGGGCCTTGCGGTTGCTCGCGACGAGCTTCTCCCCCGGGGTCCTCCCGTTGTCCTTGGCCACGGTCAGGAGGCTACCGGTCGACTCGGCCGCCGCTCACGGCGATTCCCCGCCGACACCGGGTCGCCGGCTCAGGACAGGGTGTTGAGCCAGTGCCGCGGGTCGTCGAAGGAGCCGTTGCGCAGCGTCTCGAAGTGCAGGTGACAGCCGGTGGAGTCGCCGGTCGTCCCGCTGTAGGCGATGAGCTGGCCACGGCTGACGTGGCCGCCGCCGACGACGATCCGGGAGAGGTGGTTGTAGGTCGACGCGAGGCCGCCGCCGTCGATCCAGCCGTGGTCGATGACGATGCGGTTGCCGTAGCTGGTCGCCCAGCCGGCACTGATGATGTCGCCGGCGGCGGCCGCGTAGACCGGCGTGCCGCAGTTGACCGCGTAGTCCCGCCCGGAGTGCAGGCGCCACACGTGGTAGATGGGGTGGAAGCGCATCCCGTACTCGGAGCTGACCCACCCGGTGTGCACCGGCCGGGAGAGCACGCCGGAGGTGTTGCTCGATCCGCCCCCCGAGGAGGAGCCACCACCCGAGGAGTGGTTCTTCTTGGCCTCCTCGGCGGCCTTGGCCGCGGCGGCGGCCGCCGCCCGGCGGGCGGCGGCGGCCCGCTCGGCGAGGATCTTCTGGAGCCGGCGCTGCTCGGCCTGCATGAGGCTCAGCTGCTTCTTGTCCGCGGCGACCTGGTCGGCGAAGCTGCTGGCCTGGCTGCGTTGGGCCGCGACGAGGGCCTGAAGGTCGGCCTGCGCCTTCTCGGCGGCGCCACGGGCGGCCTGGGCGCGCTGGAGCGCGGCGGCGGCGGCCTTCTGCTTGCGGTCGGAGTCGACGCGCAGGGCCGAGACGTGGTCCTCGAGCGCGGTGAGACCGGCCCGCTCCGTGGTCAGCCGCTCCATCGTCGTGTTCTGCACGTCGAGGACGGTGTCGACCATCGCGAGCCGGTCGGCGAACTCCTGCGGCTGGGTGCTGGAGAGGGCGACGTCCAGCTGGCCGAAACCCTGCTGCTGGTAGACCTGTGCGGCGAACTGGGCGAGGCGCTTGCGGCCCGCGGCGACGGCCTTGGTGGACTTCTGGAGGTCCGCCCGGGCCTTGGCCTCGTTGGCCTTGGCGACCTCGAGCTCCTGGGCGGCGGCGGCCTCGGCGGCGTCGGCGGCCTCGGCCGCCCCCCGCGCCTTCTCGAGGGACGCCTGGGCGGCCGGCAGCTTGTCCTCGGTCGCGTGCAGCTTCTCGTACGCCGTCTTCAGGGCGCTGCTCGTGTCGTCGAGGTGGTTCTTGAGGGCGTCGACCTTCTGGTCGACGCGCTTCTTCTGGACCCCGGGATCGGTGGCCGCAGGAGCCGACGGAGCGGCGGTGAGGACGAGGGTGGCGGCGCACGCCATCGCGGAGATCGTGCCGATCATCCGGCGTGGAGCAGCGCTGCGCGCCCGGTCTAGACGTCCCATGATCACCATTGGTAACACGATTCACACCAGTCTGCCCACTCGACGAGCCGAAACCGGCCGAGTGGACGACCTCACCGGCGTCAGCAGTCTCTCAGGGCACAGGGACGCGCGTCGTCGGTTCGGGACAGCCGGCGCACCCGGACCGTCTCGCGCCGGCCCTCAGACGCGCAGGTAGCGACGCAGCGTCACGAGGCTCGTCCCGACGGCGATGAGCAGCACGCCGCCGATCATCCACGGTGCGAGCAACCACACGTCGGACACGCCGATGAAGGCCTGGGACAGTGCGATCTGGCTCGCCCCTTCCGTGAACACGTACTTCGTGAGGACGACGAGCAGCCCGACGGCCAGGCCCGCCCCGAGGACCGAGACGATGCCCATCTCCGCGATGAACGGCATCCGGATGGTCCAGTTCGAGGCACCGACCAGCCGCATGATGCCGATCTCGCGCCGCCGGATGAACGCCGCCTGCCGGATCGTCGTCGCCATGAGCAGCGCCGCGCACGATGCCATGAGGGCGGCGAGCAGGACGGCGAGGACGGTGATCGCGGTGATGATCGTGAAGAACTTGCTGAGGACCTTCTCCTGGTCCTGGACCGTCGCGACGCCCGGCGCGTTCTGGAACTGCGTCGTGACGACCGCGAACTTGCTCGGGTCCTTCAGCTGCACGCGCAGGCTCTCGGGGATGTCGCCGACCTGGACGTTGCCGGCGATCGGGCTGTTGCGGAACTGCTCCTTGAACCGGTCGAAGGCCTGCTGCTCGGACTCGTAGAAGACCTGCTTGACCTCGGGCAGCGCCTCGAGCTGGTCCTGGAGTGCGGTGCGCTGGGCGTCCGTGACCGCCTTGCCCTCGCAGTTCGGGGCGAGCGCGTTGGCGTTGCACAGGTAGATCGAGACCTGGATCCGGTCGTACCAGTAGCCCTTCATCGTGTCCGCCTGCCGCTGGGCGAGCAGGCCGAGGCCGAGGAGGAACATCGCGACCATCGTCACGAGGACGACCGAGACGGCCATCGAGACGTTCCGGCGCAGGCCGGACCCGACCTCGCTGGCGAGGAAGCGCATCTGCATCTCAGGCCTCCTCGTCCGTCGTCGTGTGGTGGTACGAGGCGTCCTGCTCGTCGCGGACGACGTGGCCGTCGTCGAGCTGGACCACCCGCCGGCGCATCTCGTTGACGATGTCGTGGTCGTGCGTGGCCATGACGATCGTCGTCCCGGTGCGGTTGATGCGGTCGAGGAGGCGCACGATCTCGAGGCTGATCTTCTGGTCGAGGTTGCCGGTGGGCTCGTCGCACAAGAGGATCTGCGGCCGGTTGACGACGGCCCGGGCGATGGCGACGCGCTGCTGCTCGCCGCCGGAGAGCTGGTGCGGGAAGCGCTTCTCCTTGCCGGCGAGCCCCACCATCTCGAGGGTCTCGGGGACGAGCTGGCGGATGGCGTGGCGCGGCTTGCCGATGACCTGGAGGGCGTAGGCGACGTTCTCGTGCACGGTCTTGTTCGGGAGCAGCCGGAAGTCCTGGAAGACCGCGCCCATCTCGCGGCGCAGCCGGGGCACCTGGCGCATCGGCATCTTGCGCAGGTCGTGCCCGGCGACGAGGACGACCCCCTCGGTCGCCGCCTCCTCGCGCAGCGCGAGGCGCAGCATCGTCGACTTTCCGGAACCCGACGGGCCGACGACGAAGACGAACTCGCCGCGGTCGATGTCGACGCTCACGGAGTCGAGGGCTGCCCGGGTCGAGCGGGGGTAGACCTTCGTGACGTTCTCGAAGCGGATCATGCGGTGGGGACGGCCTCACGGCTCGGGGGCAGGGGACCGCGGGCGCCGCGGCAGCATCGAGGATAGGTGGCCCGTCCGAGGATCCCGGTCAGCCGGGTCGGCGCGGCGGGTCCTCGCGGTGTCTCGGGCTCGACGCGGCGTCGTCAGGCGTCGTGGCGGATCGTCGGCAGCCCGCCACCGGGTTCCTCGCCCTGCGGCACCACGGCGAGCACGACCCGGAAGGTGTGGGTCACCGCCGCCGCCGCGCGCCGGGCGTCGTCGAGGGGAAGGAACGGGCCACGGGGCACGTCGTCGGGCCAGAACCGCACGAAGTCCTCGCCGTCACCGACGGTCGGCCGGTGCCAGCCGCAGGCGAGGACCGCGTCCTCCTCCTCGCGGGTCCACGGGAACGGCCCGCCGAAGCGTTCCGCCCCGGACCAGTGACCGCGCAGGTGGTCCTCGACGCGGACCAGGCGCACCGACGGCGCGACCGGGCGGCGGCGGGCGCCGGCCAGCCACCGCATCCGGCCGGAGCGGGCGCGGGTCAGCCGGACGTGCCCCGGGGGCGCGACGACGGCGACCTCGTGGCCGTCGTGCAGGCCGAGGACGGCGTCGACGAGCGCCTGTTCCCAGGCCTGCCAGGCGGCGCGGTGCTCGGCGGCCGGGTCGGACGGCGACGGCGTCGGGTCGGCCACGTCAGGCCTCCGCGTCGGCCTTCTCCTGGGCCTTGCGCCACCGGATGCCGGCCTCGATGAAGTCGTCGATGTCGCCGTCGAAGACCTTGTCCGGGTTGCCGACCTCGTGCTCGGTGCGCAGGTCCTTGACCATCTGGTACGGCTGCAGGACGTAGGAGCGCATCTGGTCGCCCCAGCTCGCCTTGATGTCGCCCGCGAGCTCCTTGCGCTCGGCGGCCTCCTCGGCCCGCTTGAGGAGCAGGAGACGCGACTGCATGACCCGCAGGGCCGCTGCGCGGTTCTGGATCTGGCTCTTCTCGTTCTGCATCGAGACGACGGTCCCGGTCGGCAGGTGGGTCATCCGGACCGCGGAGTCGGTCGTGTTGACCGACTGGCCGCCGGGGCCCGAGGAGCGGAAGACGTCGATCTTCAGGTCGTTCTCGGGGATCTCGATCGTGTCGGTGCCCTCGATGAGCGGGATCACCTCGACCGCCGCGAAGCTGGTCTGCCGTCGGCCCTGGTTGTCGAAGGGGCTGATCCGGACGAGGCGGTGCGTCCCGCCCTCGACCGAGAGGTTGCCGTACGCGTAGGGGACGTTGACCTCGAAGGTCGCCGACTTCAGGCCGGCCTCCTCGGCGTACGAGGTGTCCATGACCTTCGTCGGGTAGCCGTGCCGCTCGGCCCAGCGCAGGTACATCCGCAGGAGCATCTCGGCGAAGTCGGCGGCGTCGACGCCCCCGGCGCCGGCGCGGATGGTGACGACGGCGGAGCGCTCGTCGTACTCACCGGACAGGAGGGTGCGAACCTCGAGCTCGCCGACCGCCTTGCGCAGGCCGGTCAGCTCGCGCTCGGCCTCCGCGAGGGTGTCGGCGTCGTCCTCCTCCTGCGCCATCTCGACGAGGACCTCGAGGTCGTCGATCCGGGCGTCCATGCCGGTGACCCGGTCGTGCTCGGCCTTGGCGCGGGAGAGCCCGGAGGTCACCTGCTGCGCACGCTCCTGGTCGTCCCAGAGCGAGGGGTCGGAGGCCTGCTGCTCGAGCTCGGCGATCTGCTGCTCGAGCCGGGCGAGGTCGGTGACCTCCCGGACCGACGCCATGGTGCTGCGCAGGTCCTTGATCTCCTGGGTGAAGTCGGTGGCCACGAGGGGCAAGCCTACGCGAGCCGGGTGGACCCCCCCCCGGCCGCACCACCGCTCAGCGGCAGCCGGGGATCGACACCGGGTGGCGCAGCCGGTGCAGCACCGCCCGGGCGTCCGGTGCGGCGGGCGCGCGCCGGGAGGCGCCCCGCTCGTAGGGCACCTCGCCGACCGGCTCGTAGTCGCGCGCGAGGTCGAGGCCGGCGACCCCGAGGACGGACGGCGGGACCGCCCGCGGCGCCGAGGAGTCGACGAGGACCAGCGCGTCCGTGAGCGCGCACCGCGCGTGACCGAGGACGACGCGGGCCGCCGCGGTGCTGCCGGAGTACCCCCCGATGAGCCAGGCCTGCCCCACCGGGCGGGCCCCGAGGAGGTACACCGTCCCCGCCGAGGCGCCGGTGAGGTCGAGCACGCGGGTCGTCGGCCCGATGCCGAGCCGGGCGGCCTCGCGGCGGGCGGCCTCGGCCTGGCCGGCCTGGTGCGGGGTAAGCAGGACGCTCCCCGACCCGACCGGCGCCGCGACCGTGGCGGTGCGCAGGTCGGTGCCGCGGTAGGGAGCGCCGGTCGCGGCGACCTGCAGCGGCACGAGGAGCACGGTCGCGACGAGGGCGGGCGCGAGCCGCAGGGTCGCCGGGGCCGCCGTGAGCCGGGCGGTGAGCACGATCAGCCAGGCCACCGCCGCCCGGCCGGCCGCCGACCAGAGGTTGCCGTTGGTCCCGAACGCGTAGGCGGCCGGCACCGCGAGCAGCACGAGGGTCAGGCCGGCCGTCGTCCGCGCGGCGCGCCACCGACCGCCGGGCGGGCCGGGGAGCAGGCCGCCGCGACCGCGCCGGACGAGGGCGGCCGCCACCTGCCCGGCCAGGGTGAGCGCGAGGCCCGCGCCGGCCAGCCCACCGACGACGACCAGGGCGAAGGGCGTGACGCTCCGGCCGACCTCGTCGGTCCACCACCGAGGGGCCGCCAGGACGGCGAAGGCCACGCCGACGGCGACCAGCCCGAGCGTGCCGACGGCCGCGCCGACGAGACCCGGCCGGCTGCTCGTCCGCCGGACGAGGAGGAGCAGCACCGCGACGGCGACGGCGAGCGCGAGGGCGGGCAGGAGGACGCCCGGGTGGTCGGGCAGCGGGTCGCGTCGGAGCAGGTCGTCGTGCCCCCCGAGAGCCCGGGACGCCTGCAGCCCCGTGCGGACGTTCGCGACGAGCTCCCCCGGGCCGAGGCGGTAGGCGAGGAGCATCACCCCCGCCGCGGTGACGACGCCGGCGCCGCCCGCCCACACCCCGAGCCGCCACCGGCCGGGGACGACCAGCCACGCGAGGACGACGACCCCGGCGAGCACCGCCGCGGAGGTGGGTTTGCCGAGGAAGGCGAGCCAGCCGCCGACACCGACGACGAACCAGCCGGCCGGCGCGTGGCGCCCGACTCGGGTGGCGGCGACGACGAGACCGCCCGAGGTGAGGCAGATGCCCTGCAACGCAAGGGTGTTGTAGCTCGGCGACGACGGGAGCGAGACGAGGCTGAGGAGGCCGGTGACGCCGAGGCCCACCGCCGTCCCCGCGCGCAGGGCCGGCCGCCACGGCGCTCGCCCGCCGAGGAGGGCCGGTGTGCCGAGCACCACCCAGGCCAGCCACCCGCAGACCGCGACGGTGGTGGCGATCCCGAGCCACCGGTACGCGACGAGGTCACCGCGGGCCAGGAGCAGGAGCGGGTGGTAGGCGTAGCCGAACTCGAGGACGTCGGCCGTGACGTCGCGGGGGTGGGCCGCCGAGAGCACGTAGAAGCCCTCGTCGGTGCGGTCGAACGCGCGCCGGGCGATCCATCCGGTGACCGCCAGGACGGCGAGGACCGCCAGGCCGAGCGGCACCAGGGCCAGGGCGTTCGCGCGGTCGGCCGGGGCCGGGGGCGCGGCGGCGTCGGCCTCGGGGTCCGTCGTCACGGGCTGGGCCGACACGCGGGCATCGTAGCCGCGCGCGACGCCCCGCCCGGTGCGCGGACCGGGCGGGGCGTCGTGGCGCGGTGGCGGTGTCGCTAGACGACGAGGCCGAGGAGCAGGACGACGACGAGCCCGGTGACCGACAGGAGGGTCTCCATCGCCGACCACGACTTGAAGGTCTGCCCGACCGAGAGGCCGAAGTACTCCTTGACCAGCCAGAAGCCGGCGTCGTTGACGTGGCTGAAGAACACCGACCCGGCGCCGATGGCGAGGACGAGCAGCGAGACCTGCGCGGCCGGCAGACCGGTGGCCAGCGGGGCGAGGATGCCGGACGCGGTGACCGTGGCGACGGTGGCCGACCCGGTCGCGAGCCGGATGAGGACCGCGACGACCCACGCGAGGAGCAGCACCGAGATGCCGCTGCTGCGCACCCAGTCGGCGACGAGCTCGCCGATGCCGGTGTCGACGAGGGTCTGCTTGAACCCACCGCCGGCCGCGACGATGAGGATGATGCCGGCGATCGGCGGCAGCGAGCTCTCGAGGCTCGTGCCGATGTCCCTCATCCCCATGCCGGCGCCACGGCCGAGGGTGGCCATGCCGACGAACACCGCGATGAGCAGCGCGACGAGCGGGGTGCCGAGGAAGTCGAGGACCGAGCGGGCGGTCGTGCCCTCGCTCGTGAAGATGTCCGCGAGCGCCTTGCCCATCATGAGGACGACGGGGGTGAGGACGGCGAACAGCGTGGTCCCGAAGGACGGTCGGCGGGAACGCGTCTCGCGCTCGTCGTCCGCACCGGCGCCGAACATCGCGGGCGGCGGGACGTCGACCCAGCGGCCGGCCAGCTTCGCGAAGAGCGGGCCGGAGACGGCGATGGTCGGCACCGCGACGATGACCCCGAACATCAGGGTGAGGCCGAGGTTGGCCTTGAGGGCGTCGATGGCCACGAGCGGGCCGGGGTGCGGCGGCACGAGGCCGTGCATCGCGGAGAGGCCGGCGAGGGCCGGGATGCCGACGCGGACGACGGAGACCTGGGCCCGGCGGGCCACGAGGTAGATGACCGGCATGAGGAGGACGAGGCCGATCTCGAAGAACATCGGCAGGCCGATGATGGCGCCGACGGCGGCCATCGCCCAGGGCAGCGTGCGCTCGGAGGAGCGGCCGATGAGGGTGTCGACGATCTCGTCCGCGCCGCCGGAGTCGGCGAGCAGCTTGCCGAACATCGCGCCGAGGGCGATGAGGGTGCCGACGCCGGCGGCGGTCGAGCCGAAGCCCTTGCTGAAGGAGTCGACCGTGTCGCCCATCGCGACCCCGGCGACGGCGCCGACGGTGAGCGAGCCGAGGGTCAGCCCGAGGAACGGGTGGATCTTGAAGCGGGTGATGAGGACGACGATGACGGCGATGCCGAGCAGCGCCGCCGGGATCAGCCGGCTCGCGGGGATGCTCGGCGCCGCGTCGGCCGCGGTGAGCGTGGGCAGCAGGAGGCTGTGCAGGTCTGGGGTCATCGGAGGGATCCGTCCTGGGTGGCGAGGAGCTGGAGGGACTGCTCGACGAGGCCGTCGACGGGGGCGCTGACGTCGAGGGCGGCGCCCCGCTCGTCGGCCCCGAGGGGCTCGAGGGTGGCGAACTGGCTGTCGACGAGCGCGGCGGGCATGAAGTGCCCGGGGCGGCCGGCCACCCGGGCGGCGAGCACGCCGCGGTCGCCGTGCAGGTGGAGGAAGACCGCGGCGTCGGCACCGCCGCGCAGCACGTCGCGGTAGGAGCGCTTGAGGGCCGAGCAGGAGACGACTCCCCCACCGTCGCGGTGGGCGTCCAGCCAGGCGGCGATCGTGGCCAGCCACGGCTCGCGGTCCTCGTCGGTCAGCGGGACGCCGGCCGACATCTTGGTGATGTTCTCCGGCGGGTGGAAGTCGTCCGCGTCGGCGAAGGGGACCCGGAGCCGCTGGGCGAGCGCAGCACCCACGGTCGTCTTGCCGGATCCGGACACCCCCATCATCACGACGAGGGGCGGGTGGGCTGCGGTGGGCATCTGCGCGACTCCTGTGTCGGCGGGCTCTCGGCGTCGAGAGGCGGTCGCGGACCAGCATGGAGCATTAAGTCTGCTTTATCAACCCTTCACGCTGAAGAACTCTCATGACATCGGGGAGTGACGCCGATATGTCGGCGTCTGGCACGCTGGGCGCATGGCCCCGGCCCCCCGCCCCGACGACGGCTCTCCCCTGCCCGCGAGCGGCCTGCACGGCGACGTCCTCGACGCGGTCGGCGCCGAGATCGTCTCGGGGGCGGTGCCGGAGGGCTCGGTGCTGCGGATCGACCGGCTCGACGAGCGCTTCGGCGTCTCCCGCTCGGTGGTCCGCGAGGCGGTGCGGGTGCTCTCCTCGATGGGGCTGGTCGAGACCCGGCGCCGGGTCGGGGTGCTCGTGCGGCCGCGCGCGGCGTGGCACGTCTTCGACCCCCGCGTCATCCGGTGGCGCCTCGACGGCCCGGGCCGCGAGGAGCAGCTGCTCTCGCTCGGCGAGCTGCGCCGCGGGTTCGAGCCGGTGGCGGCGGGCCTGGCCGCCGAGCGGGCGAGCCGCGAGCAGTGTGCCCGGATGGCCGCGGCCGTCATGGAGATGCAGGTGCAGGCCAAGGCACAGGACCTCGAGGCCTACCTCGCCGCCGACCAGGTCTTCCACCGGGCGATGCTCGAGGCCTCCGGCAACGAGATGCTCGCCGCGCTGGCCGGCGTCGTCGACGAGGTGCTCGCCGGGCGCACCCACCACGACCTCATGCCGGCCCGCCCGAACCCCGAGGCGATCCGGCTGCACTCCGAGGTGGCCCAGGCGATCGGGGCCGGCGACGCGGCCGCCGCCCACGCGGCGATGACGGCGATCATCGACGAGGCGAGCGCGGCCGTGCGCTCGGCGGCCGAGCCCGACGCCTGAGGCGTCGCCGGTCCGGCGCCGCGGCGGGTGTGCCGGTCCGGATGTATCAGGCTGCCCCCCACCCGCTCCTCTCCCCCGACGGTTCACGCAGGGTGAGCCTGGTCGACGGCCGTGGCCCGGGGAGGAACGCGGTGTGTCGACGTGGTCCATGAGGCCGGTCCGCAGGGGGGCCGGCGTCCGGGACGCGCGGGGCGGTCGGGGCAGGGCCCGCCCGCCCCGCGACCGCGTCCGGGCTCAGTCCAGCGGGAGCAGGTGGTGCCGCTCGCCGGAGCCGCGGGTGGCGCTCACCGAGTCCGAGCTCTGGTAGGAGAGAACGGATCTGCGCGACTGCGCGGAGAGCAGGCTGGCGTCGCTCTGGTGGCTGAAGGCCGAGAAGCGGCTCATGTTCGAGAAGGCCGAGAACAGGCTCATCGACGACGCGACGCTGAAGGCGGAGGCGAAGGAGCCGATGCTGCCGATGCTCGCGACCGACCCGATGCTGCCGATGGAGAGGATGCTGTCGCGGGAGCGGATCGAGAGGAACGAGCCGGTGGAGTCGCGGCTCCACCGCCCGCGCAGCCGCTCGGGGACCGTCGCCATGCCCTCGACGCTACGCGCGGCCGCGCTCCGGCGGAAGGGTGGGCGGTGCTCACGGCGCGAGGAGGTCGGAGCGCGCGCGCGAGGTGACGTGGATCGAGATGCTCACGCCGAGCTCGCGCAGCGCCCCGCCCACCAGCGGCAGCTCGGCCTCGCCGGTCAGCTCGACGACGGCCGTGCGGCCGTCCGGGGTGCCGGTGCCCGGCCCGAGCCGCCAGGCGAGGACGCCGGTCGGGCGGTCGAGGCCGCCGAGGTAGTCCGCCGCCCGGGCCCGGACCGAGGCGTCGCTCAGCGGCACGGAGTCGCCGACCCCCTGCCGGTAGGCGGCGTCGTCCAGGGCGTTGGCCGCCGACAGTGCGGCGCCGTCGGCGACGTCGAGCAGCCGGATGCGGGCGAGGTGGGCCGAGGTGACCGCGACGGTGCCCGCGACGAGGGTCACCGCCACGAGCACGAGGCCGAGGAGGTAGACGGTGATCGTGCCGCCCTCGTCCCGACGCCGCCCGGGGCTCACGGCAGCACCCGGAAGCGGTCGACGGTCGAGACGTGCGAGGCCGACACGGGGACCGACAACGGCAGGACGTCGCCGAGGAACGCAGGCACGAAGGGCAGGGGCACCTGCACCGTCGCCGTCGTCTCGACCCGCCCGTCGGCGCGCAGGCACGGCGTCCCGTCGCAGGCGATGGTCAGCCGGCCCGTGTCCTCGACGTGCTGGTCGAGGAAGGAGATGCGGGCCGCCGCCCGCGCCCGCCCGTTCGCGTCCTGCCCGGCGTCGGTCGTCACGTAGGCCCGCCCCGCCTCCCGGGACGCCTGGCTCACCGCGTAGGCGCCGGCCTGGACCCTCCCGAGCATGAGGACGAGGTAGACGAGCGGCAGCAGCAGGACGACCCCGAGCATGACGAACTCGACCACGGCACTGCCGTTCTCGTCGCGCCGTCGACGGGTCGGGAGGCCGGTCACTGGTCCTCCAGGAAGGCGCGTCCGACCGCGTGGACCCGCCCCTCGGGCCCGAGCAGACCGAGCACCGGCAACGGGGCGGTGACCTCGACCTCGACGACCCGCACGCCGTCGACGACCGCCTCCCGCGAGGTCACCGACCGGGCGTACCGCTCGGAGAGCGAGGCGCTCACCAGCTCGCGGGTCCGGGCGACCGCCTGGCCCGGAACCGCATCCGCCCGGGCACCCGACCGCGCGCCCTCGGACGCGCACGACACCAGGGTGTTGCGCACGTGCAGGACGAGCCCGAGCTGCACGAGGGCGAGGAAGACGACGGTGAGCAGCACCGAGACCATCGCGAAGTCGGCGACGGCCGCCCCTCGCTCGGGCCGCTGTGGACGGGCCACCTCGGCTCAGCCGGTCACCGACGCGAGGGCGTTCTTGAACAGCGTCACGAGCTGCTCCTTGGCCACCGCCCAGAGCACCGTGACGAGGCCGGCGGTCATCAGGGTGATGAGCACCCAGCCGGGCACGTCACCCCGCTCCGCCCGGCGTCCGGCGCGGTCGGCGAGGTGGAAGCAGCTCACGTGGAGCCGGGCGGCGAGCCGTGTCGGTCGCATGGGTGTCGTCCTCTCGTGGGGGTCAGAGCGTGAACCGGAAGAAGGTGTAGCCGGGGTAGACGAGGAAGAGCACGGTGACCGGGAGGATGAGGAAGACGACCGGGACCACAAGTGTCAACCTCTCCCTATCCGGTGGCATCCCGCCACCCACGCAGAGAGGTCACGCGCATGACCGCCACCACCAACCCCGTCCCGCCCGAGGATGCTCCGCTCTACCGGACCTCGCTCGGCTACCGGCTCGACCTGCGACACCGCTTCGCCTGGCGCATGGCGGACTTCGCCCGCTGGCTCCTGGGCGAGGCCGACGCACTCCAGCGTCGGGCGCACGCACTGAGCCGCGGTGAGATCGCCCCCACACTGCCGCTCCTGACCAGCCAGTTCTTCGACGTCGCCGAGGCGATCGGCATGCGCTCCTCGGAGCTGGCGGCGATGGTCGACACGGAGCGACTCAACGAGGGCCGCGACCGCCGGATGGCGGGACGGTGACGTCCGGCCGAATGACCGACGCCCTGTGCTGCGAGTGCGGCACGGTGCGCAAGGTCAGCAGCAACGGCAGGAACGGCCAGGGCGACCCGTACAGCGATTCTGAGGGGCACACAGACGAGCAGGTGGCCCGCGACAGGGCGAACGGGTTTGCCGTGGGCATGGAGCCGTTCTGGCGGTGCCTCAGGCTGCTCAAGTGCGTCACGTGCGGCGAGCGGACCCGGCACGCGACGGTGCGGCTTGACGAGCACCGCGACTACGCCGAGCAGCAGGACCGGGACAGCGACCGGCTGCGCCGGCGCCTGACGGCGCACCTCGGCATGCTCGAGGTCGAGGGCGTGGAGATCAGCTGGGACACGTCCGAGGACATGGGTCCGCATCCGGTCGAGCTGATCCAGTTCCGGGATGACGGCCGCGAGTGGTGGGTCTTGTCCCTCGACCGCGACGCACCCACCGGGGTCCTGTGGTCGTGCCTTAAGCGGGCCGAGGAGGCGATCTTCTCCGGTGGCCTGCCCTTCGCGTGGCGCCAGGACCAGGAGGATGAACGGCTGCAGTGGAGGGGCCGCCACTTCCGCGCGAGCACGCTCTGATCCGCCAAGCCACGACGCCCCCTCACGGTTGCTGAGGGGGCGTCGTGGCGTCAGACCCGCGATGCCGCGATGCCATAGACCTCGCTGTTGCGCCGGTATCCAACGGCGATGACGACAACCGTGCTCGAAGCGTCGTCGATCTTGAACACGACGCGTTTGTCATCACAGCGATATCGCCGGTACCCAACCAGCGGACCGGTGAGCGGCTTCTGGGTCTCGGGTGCGGTCTCAAGGCGCTCGAGCATCCGTCGCTGCTCGCCGCGGTTGAGGATGGCGAACTCCTTGTTCATCACCACAGGGGCCGTGAACATCACCGTGTACACACGCACCCCCACCCCGATGCGGCGATGCGATTAGTCGTGCAGGTTGAGGACCTGGCGCGCGTCAAACACCACAGGCATGGCCCCGTCGGCCACACGCTGGGCAGCAACGTCGTAGACGTCCACCAGTCCACGCTGGAACACTTCGCGAGCTTCGGGACTGACCCTGCCCGAGGTCCAACTTCCGTCGCCACGGAGCGGTCTACTCTTCTGCTTCTCCTCCGGGGGAGCCTGGAACTTCGTGACCATCGCCATACACCTCCTGCGGTAACGACTTCTGAGCGTACTTTTGCCAATTATCCTGAAGCGCCTCGATGAGTTGCGAAATCATCAAAGGCGACATATTCACACGCTGTACAACGACGCCCTCAAAGTCATTGAAGTCGACACGCATGAAGTCGATCGTGAACTCATAGGGCGAGTGGCTGACCCGAGCGAGATTCGACCAGACGCCACCGCGCTGCTCCAGAGAGATCTGAATGTTGAACTCTGGCCCCTGGTCGTCCTGCTCCGACATATCCGGCATCGTGACACATCCTGCTCGTCGCTGCCTCTGCAACGGCTCAGATGGACCCCATGTTCCGAACACTTGGGGCTGGCGGCGCGCCCGGTCACGAGTCGGTGTCACCGCAGGAACAGCACCGTCACGTCGACGTTGACGCCGTTGCCGCTGACGGTGGAGCCCCACGAGCCGACCTGCGACGCGACATAGGCGTAGCACTGGAACGAGCCCGAGAGGCCGGTCAGGAGGGCCGTGGAGACGTGGGTGGAGTTGCGCAGCTCGTTCACGGGCACGGTGGTCTGCATGGCGATGCCGTAGGTCGAGTCACCGTTGATGATCGAGGTCACCGCGAGGTAGTCGAGGCTGCCGGAGCCGTTGAACGCCTGGCCGGCCGCCGCAGCGGTCACCATCGCTCGCGTGTACCCGGTGGGGACTGCGATGGTCACCACCGCCCGCGGGGTCGAGGCGGTGCTCACGGTGAAGCCGGTCTGGTGCTGGTGGTAGACCGCCGGCACGACCGGGTCGACGAGGGCGTCGTTGTAGATCTTGCCCTCGGCGGTGAAGTCGCCGGTGACGATGAAGTTCCCGTAGGCGGTGATCTCGTCCTCGGCGGTGACCTGCAGGCCGGAGATGGCGAACGGTGAGCGGTTGCGAAGTTGACGCAGCTCTTCCTTCACCTGTCGGAACTCGGCAGAGAGGGTCTTCCAGGGTTCTGGTCGTTGGGACATGGCTGGGCTCCTCAGGCGGTGGTGGCGTCGTCGACGGCCCGTAGAGCCTCGGACAACAGGGCATCTAGCTCGGCGGCGTCTGCACGGACGTCGACGCCGGTATCGGCCAGACGCTCGAGCCGGCGCGTGGCACGGCGGGCGGTCAGGATGAACGAGAGCAGGGCGAACCATGCTCGGGTCCGGTGAAGCAGGGTCATGACGAATCCTTTCGAGGGGGCGGTAAGTGGCTAGATGGCCGGCTGGCCGGCCTCGCCGGGGTGGAAGGGCAGGTCCGGTCCGTCGGCGATCAGCGGGAGGTCGTACGGAGTGGACGGCGCGCTCGGGTCGGGGTCGGCCGGGTGCTCGTCCGCCCACCGCTCGTACGCCTCCCAGAACCGGCACTCGGGGTGGGTGCAGGCGAACCCGACCATCGGGCCCGACCAGTCCTCGGCGCGGTAGACAAGCAGCGAGGGCGGCACCAAGCTCTCCACGCCGGCCGGCCGTCGGCGCCTCACGAGGCGCCACCGACGCCGTACACGCCTCGCACGCCCCGGTGCTGGGTCCGGCCGGCCCCGGACTCCTCACCGTGCGGCAGATCCAGCGCCGCAAACAGGCGAGCCAGGGCGATGCGCTGCTGTCGCAGCTCGACGGCGGCCGGATGCACCCGCATGCCTTGGCTGCTCTCCGCCATCGGCCCCTCACGGTCCAGGACCGTCTGGAGGGAGTCGAGCAGGTCCGCGGTCCTGCACGCCTCGCGCAGCACCTGCCGTTCGTGCTCGTCCAGCTCGAACTCCTCGAGCACGGCGGCCCACAGGGACCTACCGGACCGCTTGAGCCCTGTTGGGGGCTTCTTGTCGTTCATCGGGCCTCCTAAGGGCCGTTCGTTTCAGGTGTCGGGGGGAGGGCGCGCCTATCCCCCAGAGGGGCGGGGAGGGCCCCGGGTGGGGGGCCCTCCCCCGGGGTCAGCCGCGCCGCATCCGGATGAGCTGAGCCGTGGCCGTGCTCATCCCCGTTCGCTTGTAGTGCTCCTGCTCCTCCATGTCGATGCGCGCCTCTTCTTCTCGCTCGTCGTCGATGGCCTGGGAGCGGGCCGCGAACTCGTCGGGGGTTGCGAGGGAGAGGCGGTGCCCGGCGTTGGCTGCGCGCCATGCCTCACCGCGCCCGCCGAGGGCCTGCAGCTCTGCCCACGTGAGGTCGGCGACGACGAGGGCGCGCCGGTTCGCAGGGACGTCGGCCAGTCCGGTGCTGCCGCACAGGGCGGTCCAGGCGCCGGCGATCCGGTCGACGGCGTTGAGGGCGTCGCGCGCCTTGCCCCATGCGGTCATGAGTCCGGCTGCCAGTCCGGTGACGCTGGTCTGGTCGTGGAAGTCGGTGTTCGGCATCAGGCGGTGCGCTTCGGCCAGGTCGGCGTCCGCCGTCTCGACGACGCCGGCCATCAACTCGATGATCTTGGGGGCGTGCTCGATGACGATGGCCGAGAGCCTGTTGCTGCGAGCCAGCGAGATCGGGTCGCCCTGGGACATCATCTGGCGGACGAGGGTCCGGAAGAGCTGTCCCTGCAGGTCACGGTCCTTGACCGGGTCGCGGCCGTCGAGCAGGGCGTCGGCGACCTGCGCGGCCGTCAGGTCGGTTTCCGAGCGAAGAGCCAACATGGCTCGCTGGGTGGCCTCCTCGACATCGTGCATGGCCTTGCTCATCGGGTTGGGGATGCCGAGCTCGCGCAGGACGGGCAGGACGATGCCGAGGGCACCGGCGGGGGTGAGGGTTGTGGTCATGAGGTTTCTCCTTCGGTGTTGGTCGATCGCTGGGGAAGTCGGGGTGCAGGGTCGTCGCTGCGGAACAGTCCGCGGACGAAGGTGCGCATGTCGTCGGGCTCGTCGCTCAGCTCGGGGTCAGGCGGTTCCTCGCCTTGGGGCTGTGGGAACAGCCGGCGCACGAAGTCGCGGTCGTCGTCGCTCATGGGGTCTCCTCCTGGGTGTGGGTTGCTCGCCGTAGGCGCTCGGCCTCGATGTCGGCGAGGGTGGGGCGGCAGTTGTGGGCCTCGAGCCAACGCATGAGGGCCCGGGCGTGCTGGGTCCCTCGGCGCTCGAGGAGCCGGTCGGGGATCTGGGCGAGAAGGGGGTGGGTCATCGGGTCTCCTTGATCTCGGTGTGCCCGTACCTGCGCCGCAGGCGGGCGCGTCGGGCTCGGTTGTGCTTCCGCACCCGGGCGCGGTGCTTGTGGCGGGGCCAGCGGTCGCCGGCTCGGTCGACCGGCGGCGCGGGCGGGATCTTGAGGTCGTTCACGTCACGCCTCCTGTTGTTGGGGGCAGACGGCTACTGATAAGAGTCAAGAGAGCGCTTGCGTTTCCGCAGGTCAGGGGCTTGGGGGTGAGTCAGATCAGACCCACCGGGTGGGTCTGGATTGACTCACCCACGGGGCCTAGGTGGGTCTGATCTGACTCACCTAGCGGCTGTGCGCGGTGCACTTCGCCCCCTTCCCCATGCCTCCGGAGACGGCGTGTGAAGGCACGACGAGGCAGGTGGAACCCGACAGCGGGGACAGCCAGCCGTACTCGACCGCCCGCTTGATGGCCCGCTGGAGGTTGTGCTTGTCCATCGGCTCGACGACGCCAGCCTCGGGGTGCGGCGTGCCGAGGATCAGGCCGAGCTGTCCGGGCTTGAACGGGCTGTGCCCGTCGCGGCGGTGACTGCCGTACGCCACGCACGTCACGCGCAGCCAGGGCGGCAGGCGCCGGTCTCCGGCCCGCTCGAGCCAGACGGACTGGTAGTGCATCGAGAACGGGTTCTGTCGGCTCACGACGCCTCACCGACCTCGAGCAGGGCGAGCTGGCCGTCGACGGTGACCTCGGCGATCGGCTGACGGCACGAGGAGCCGTGCCGGATCGGCTCGGGCGGGATGACGTAGCAGCCCTTCATGCGCACGGTGATGCCGGCACTCTCGGCCCGAGCGATGATGTCGCCGACGCGCTCGGTGCGAACGCGCCAGCCGCGCAGACGGTTCGACCACTGGGCAGGGATGCCCTCGTCGCGTAGCCAGTCGAGGATGTTCCCGCGCAGCAGGCTGTCGGGCTTGGTGGTGCCGGCGAGGCCGTACACGAACAGGACGCGACGGGTGGAGCGGGTGATCGTCACGCGGACCGCCTCCCCTCGCGCACGGGACCATGAAGCAGTCGCTGCCGCTCGGCCTCACGCCCCGCAGAGGGCTGGGGCGCCTCAGGCAGACGGGCCAGGTTGTGCACGATGCGGACGGCCTGCTGCCAGAGCAGGGCTTCCCGGCGCTCAACCTCGGCCCGCTCGATCTCACGGCCCTGCAGGTAGCCACTGCGCCACGCCGCGTCCCAGATCTCGCGACCTCGGGCCGAGAGTCGGAGCAGGTCGACGGAGGCCGCCTGTGTCACACTGAGGTTGTCGCCGCCAAACGACTCAGCAGCGCTCTCGGACCTCTGCCGGGGGCGCTGTTCGTTGTCGGGGGGTCCGATCATGCGGAACCCCGCTCACGGTCAACGTTGCGCGCAGCGGTCTCACCCGTCGGGTCGGCGTAGGAGATGACGCGGGCGATCTCGGGGTTCGCGAGGCCAGCGCGTCGCTGCTGCGCGTCGAGCTGGACGGCGTTGGCGAGGAAGTCGAAGAACGCGAACCCGTTCCGCTCGACCCGTCCCTTGAAGCGCAGGCACAGCCGGGCGATCTTGTTCGGGCCGTAGTCGATGCCGACGTTCCAGAGGATCGTGCGAGCGGTCGCCTTCAGGGCTTCCATGTCCGACGACGCCGTTCCGTCGGGTCCTGCGGTCCGGACCGCGCCCGGCGGGGCGCTCACGCGGCACCCCCGCGCAGGAGCACTGCGAGCCGGTCACGCTGCTCTGCTGTCAGCGGCGGGGCACTGTCCACGGCCTTGCGGATGTGCTCGGCGAGACGCTCGGCTCGCAGGTTCCGCCGCGCGTCGGCCAGCTCCGGGTCGTCGGGTGTGCGGGATCGGGTGAGGGATGCGACTCGTGCGCGTTCGTGGGTCCACGTGGACATGGAAAGTACCTCCGGGCATGGAGATTTCTCCTGCCCGCTGAGGCACTTGTTTTGCTCGGGTTAACCCTTGCCCGCGCTCGGGGGTCTGCGGCTCAGCCGCGGCTCTTGCTACGTCCGAGGCTAGCAGCAAGGAGGCTTAGCGGGACCTCCGACACACCCGAGGCGCGCCACCCGTCCAGTACGGGAAACAGGTTCTCGCTTCGCGCGGCCACCGACTCGCCCCGCTGCCCCTTGGGCTTTCCCTTGCACTTCCGGCACACCAGCTCGAACCTGTCCCGGATGTCAGCGTTGCTGACCGACGGGTCGAGTGCCCAGCCTGTCTCAGCCGGGGTGTTCTCGAGGAGGTGGTAGCCGGCGCTCGTTCGGCCCCTTCCCGCCCGGCTGGCGGGCACCTCGTGCCAGCCGCCCCGCGGCACGGCTACGAAGTTCGTCACCGGCACACGACGCCCCGAGTGGGACGGGTCCTCGCAGAACACTTGGATCTTGAAGGCGGTCACGCGGTTCTCCATTCAATGTCGACCTGATCCGGGGTGAACCGAACGCCCTTCCCCGCGGGCAGGATTCGCACGAGTGCCAGCGCGTCAATAACAGCGCGGACGTCTCGAACGGCCAACTCGGCGAGCGTCGCAGAGACGTCTTCAGACACTGCTACCTTGGCGAGGGGCGTGGCGGCCGTGGCGGCGTCGATGGCCCGTTCGGCTTCGTCCAACTCGGCCCCGAGCCTCTCCGCCTGCGCCCTCACCGCCTCCGCCCCGAGCAGACCGTCCGCGAGCAGGGAAGCCAGGCCGTCGCGGCGCTCTCGCAGATCCACGGCGGTGGCGCGCAGTGCGTCGAGGTCGACGTCTGACGCCAAGAGGTCTACGGCATCCGGGCGAGAGAGGCGCTCGGCGACGATGCTGAGCACCACCTCGTCGACGTCCTCGAGCCCTCGGCCCATGTAGCAGCGACGACAACGGTAGATCATGCGGCCCGACGGTGACGGGGTGGCCCACATCGGCTCGTCGTCGTTGCCGCAGCGCACGAGCCCGGACAGCAGCCACTTCACCTCAGTCGACGGCGGCGCCGCCTTCCGTGCCGGGTCGCGCAGGATCGCGCCCACACGGTCGTACGTCTCGGCGTCGAGGATCGCCGGCCCTCCCCCGCCGTAGTCCTCGCCCTTACTCACGACTCGCCCCACCACCCTCGGGTTGGTGAGGGCGCGGCGTACGGCGGTGACCGTCCACGGCTTCCCCAGGGTCGTCGTCACGCCGCGGGCGTCGAGGTCGCGGGCGATGCTCGCCAACGTGTCGCCCGCGAGCACCCGACTCGCCGCGCTGCGGATCTCGTCGGCCTCCGAGTCCACGATGCGCACCTCTCGGCCGTCTCGCTCGAAGCCGAACGGCCGGCGCGTCCAGAGCACAACGCCGGACTGTGCCCGCTGCCGGTTGGCCGCGATCTGCCGCGCCGCCTTCTGCTCACCCTCGTAGGACGCCACGGAGCCGAGCAGGCTGGCGATCATGCGGCCTGAGGGGGTGGACAGGTCGAGGTCCGACGAGCGCACGGTAGCGATCTTCAGGGTGCGTTGCTCGGCGACCTCGACGAGATCCACGAGGTCGCGCAGCCGGCGGTAGAGACGGTCCGTGTGCCATGCGATGAGGACGTCATGACGGCCGGCCCTGAGGTCCGCGAGCAGACGGACCCACTCAGGGCGCGGCTTACGGTTCGTCGCGCTGCGGTCGTTGTCCTGGTAGACCTCGACGACCTCCCAGCCGTTGCGCTCGGCCAACTCGCGACACTCGGCGAGCTGGCGGGACACGGCGGCGCCCTCGCCGGAGCGGTCGAGGCTCTGGCGGGCATATATCGCTGCGCGACTAGTCACATTGCAAAGGGTACCTGTTGACAATCGGGACCATCATCGCGATCTCCTTCTTGCCGCCTGCCTCCATGAGGGAGCGCCGCCCCTCCTCCCGGACGTCCTGGGCCTGCGCCCGGAGCACCTCCGCGAGCGGGGTGCCGCGCTGGACCGCGACGACCACGCCGTCGACGAACCGTCGCAGGCTCGGCAGCCCGGACCGCTCGGCGAGCCCCTGCAGCGCGGTGGGCAGGTTGGCTCCCGCCCGGGCGTCCGCGAGGCACCGACGCAGCTCGGCCGCGAGTTCACCACCGGACAGGCGGCAGACCCGCTCGAGCGCCCCGACCGCGCCCTCCCCGGCACCGACGGCAAGGGCGAGCAGCTCTGCGACGGTGGGGAACTCGCTGAGCATTCGTCGCTCTCGCCGTGCCGCTCGAGCGGTGAGCAGGTAGTCGGCGCCGGTGACGCCGAGGCCGAAGCCGATCGCGGTGAGGAGCAGCACGGTGACCGCCGAGCCGTCCCGGGCGACCGCCAGCAGCACGCTCGCGGTCGCGGCGGCGACGGCGGCACCGACACCCCACAGCACCTGCTCGGCCCGGAAGCGGTCGACATCGGCGGCGAGGCCGGCCCGCAGCTGGCGGCTGCGGACCGACGCGGCCCCACCGAGCACGCGGTCGACGCGGCGGCCGAGGTCGCGCACGAGCGGCGCCGCGACACCGCCGAGCATCCCGCGGGAGGCGGAGTCCTCGAGGAGCCGCGAGGGACGTGGGGTGTCACGGAGGTAGGGCAGCACCCGGTCGGCGAGCCCCCGACGACGGTTGCGCGGCAGGCGCGCCCACACGAGGGCGAGCCCCAGGCCGGCGACGAGGCCGAGGAGGGCGCCGGTGCGGGCGAGGTCGCTCATCGCAGCACCCGCTGCTCCTCGGGCAGCCGCCCGATCCGGACCATGAGCCAGTACGCGGCGGCGGTGACGGCGGCCCCGACCGCGAGCACGGCCGCGCCGAGGCCGGACGCGTAGGCCTCGACCGACTCCGGGCGCGTCGACATCAGCGCGAGGACGACCCACGGGGCCGCGACCGCGAGCCGTGCGGCGTTGACCGTCCACGCCTGGCGGGTCTCGAGCTCGGCCCGGGTGCGGGCGTCCTCGCGCAGGAAGCCCGACAGCGTGCGCAACAGCCTCCCCAGGTCGCTGCCACCGACCTCGCGGGCGATCCGGAGGCTCTCGACGAGCCGGTCCCCGACGGGGTCGCTCAGCCGTTCCTTGAGCCGGTCGAGGCAGTCCGAGAACCGCCCGGTCAGGCGGTAGTCCTCGGCGAAGCGTCGGAACGGCTCACGCAGGGGCTCGGGTCCCCGGTCGCCGAGCTGGCCGAGGGCCTCCGGCAGGGCCATCCCGGCCCGCACGGCCGAGGTGATGTTGTCGACGGCGTCCGGCCACAGGTCGCGCAGGACCGCTCGGCGGCGCCGGGCCCGGCGGCGGACGTAGGCCACGGGGAGGACGGCGGCGAGCACGGCGAAGCAGACCGCGATCGGGAGCACGCCCACGCCCACCCAGACGATCGCCAGGACGAGCACGAACGACGAGGTACAGGCGAGGAGGAGGCTGCGGACGGTGAGTCCGGAGAGGCCGGACTGCACGACCTCGTCGCGCAGCAGCTCGAGCGCACCGACCCGCGGCGGGCGCCGCCGCTCGCCCGGGTCGGGCACCCAGCAGCTCCACCACACGAGGAACAGGCCGATTCCGAGGGCCAGCCCGAGCAGCAGTCCGGTCACGAGGCCCCCCGGGCGAGAAGGGCGGCGAGGTCGTGCCCCGCACGCTCGAACCGGTCGGGGTGCGGCGGGAAGCCGTCCGCCCGCACCAGCTCGCCGCCCCGGCGCACGAACAGGTCGGCGATCTCGACGACGTCCTCCTCGGTGCGCCCGGGCACCGCGGCGATCTCGCGCACCGTGCGCCGGCCGTCGCGCTCGAGCGCCGCGTGGACCACGAGGTCGATCGAGGACGCGACCGTCGGGACGACGAACCGGGCGGAGACGTTCTCGCCGGCCAGGAGCGGCAGCGTGCACATCTTCGTCACCGCCTCACGGGCACTGTTGGCGTGGATCGTGCACATGCCCGGCAGGCCCGAGTTCAGCGCGATGAGCAGGTCGAGGCTCTCGGCCTGACGGACCTCGCCCACGATGATGCGCGAGGGACGCATCCGCAGCGCCTCCTTGACCAGCCGGCGCAGCGGGATCTCGCCGGTGCCCTCGAGCGAGGGCTGGCGGCACTGCATCGAGGCGACGTCGCGGTGCGGGATGCGCAGCTCGAAGACCTCCTCGCAGGTGACGACGCGCTCACGGGCCGGGACCGCCGAGGCCAGGCAGTTCAGGAGCGTCGTCTTGCCGGCCTGGGTCCCGCCCGAGACGAGGACGTTGAGGCCGGCGGTGACCGCGGCCCCGAGGAAGCGGGCCGCCTGCGCGCTCAGGGTGCCGAGGCGGACGAGGTCGTCCATCGAGTCGGCCTTGACGACGAACTTGCGGACGTTGACGTACCAGTGCTCCCGGGTGATGTCGGGGATGACGACGTGCAGCCGGCTGCCGTCAGGAAGCACCGCGTCGACGAACGGTGAGCTGAGGTCGACCCGCCGCCCGGAGGACTTGAGCATCCGTTCGACGAGGTCGCGGACCTGCTCGTGGGTGAGCAGGGTCGTCGTCAGCTCGGCGACGCCGTCGCGGGCGACGAAGACCCGGGACGGCTCGTTCACCCAGATCTCCTCCACGCGGGGGTCGTCGAAGTACTGCTGCAACGGGCCGAAGCCGATGACGCTGTCCCACACCGCTTTCGATGCCGACTCGAGGTCGGCGAGCACCGGCATCCCGCCGTGCACGGACCGCTCGTCGTAGTCGGTGACGGCGTCCCGGACGAGCCGCCGCACGGCGTCCTCGTCGCGCGCCGGGTCCAGCCCGGAGCGACGGATCAGCTCGCGGACCTCGCCCTCGAGCGCGCGGACGGCGTCGACCACGTCCCCTCCCCCTTCCTGCGACCGCGCCGGCGCGGCCTCCTGCTCGCCGACCAGCCAACCCCACCCGCGGTCCCCGTGCACCCCGAGTGTGACACCTGTGGATAACTCGGCGGGAGTGACGGTCGGGACGCCTAGCGTCCCGGCCATGGAGCTCCGGATGACCGTCCACGTCCCTCGGCGCAGGGCCCGCGCCGAGGACGTCGTCGTCCGGTGGTCCGGAGTCGTCACGGCCCACGCGCTGCGGGATGCGCTGTCGGCGCACCTCGGCGCGCCGGTGCCGGGTCTCCTCCACGGGGGTGCGCCGCTCGGGGACGACGCGCTCGTCGGCCGGCCACCCCTGCTCGACGGTTGCTCGGTGGCGGTGGGGAGGGGAGGGACGGCGGGCTCCGCAGGGGCGGGCCCGCCGGCCCTCCTGACCCTGGTCGCGGTCGGAGGGCCGGACGCCGGCCGGGCGGCACCGCTGCGGCCGCCCGGCCTCGACGTCGGGCGGGGCGAGCGGGCCGACCTCGTCCTCGCCGACCCCTCGCTCAGCCGCCTGCACTGCCGGCTGGAGGTCGGCCCGGACGGCGTGCACGTGGTCGACCTCGGGTCCACGAACGGCGTCATGGTCGACGGCGAGCCGATCAGGACCCACACACCGGTCGACACCTCCTCGACGCTGCGCATCGGTGCGACGACCCTGCGACTGCGCCGGGTCGCGCCGCCCGCGCCCCCGGTGCGGCTGCCCGGGGACGGCACGGTGCCGGTGACCCCGTCGGCCGCCCCGCCACCGCAGCTTCCCGCTCCGGAGCTGGTCGCGCCCCGCGCGCCCGCCCCGCCGGCGCGCGCACGCGTGCCATGGGTGGCCGCGCTCGCCCCGGTGCCGGTGGGGGTCGTGCTGGCGGTGCTGCTCGGGCCGCAGGCCCTCGCCTTCGCCCTGCTCGGGCCGGTCGTCGTGCTCGGCACCGGCCTGTCGGACCGGTTCGGCGCCCGGCGCCGGCACCGTGAGGCGGTCGCCGGGCACGATGCCCCGCTCGCCCGCCACGCCCTCGAGGTCGGCGCCGCGGCCGCCGAGGAGCGCCGGCTGCGCCTCCTGCGCCATGCCGACCCGCACCGCCTCCTCGAGGTCGCCGAGCGGCGGGGTCACGACCTGTGGGCCCGGCCCGACGACCTCACGGTGCGGGTCGGCCTCGGACGCTGCCGTGCCGCGCTGGCGTCGGTCGACGACCGGGGCGCCGACGAGCACCCCGTGCTCGACGACGTACCCGTCGTCCTCGACCTCGCCGAGGCCCGCGCCCTCGTGCTCGTCGGCCCGCGCGAGGTCACCGCCGGCGTCCTGCGGCACCTCGTCGGCCAGCTCGTCGTCCGCTGCCCACCCTCGGCGCTCACCGTCGCGTGGCACGGCCCACCGCAGGACGACGAGGCGCTGTCCCGGCTCCTCCCGCACGCGCCGAGGCCGGGCCATGCCTCCCCCGCGGATGCTGTGGCCCGGACCGTGCTCGTCCTGCCGGAGGCCGGCGCGCCCTCCGCCGCGACCGAAGCCGGCCGGGTGCTGGCCGCCGGAGGCATCGTCCTCGTGGCGGCGCGGGAGGAGCGGCAGGTCCCGGCGCTCGGTGCCACCCTCCTGCGGTGCGCGGGAGGTGGCCTGGTCACCGGCGCCGCGGTCGGCGAGGGAGCCCCCGTCCTCGCCGACGCGGTCGGTCGGGCGTGGTTCGAGCGGCTCGCCCGGGCCCTCGCGCCGGTGCGTGAGGACGTCGCCGACGAGCCACCCCTCCCGTCGGACACCCGGCTCGGGGACCTGCTCGGCGCCGAGGCCACCGACCCGCGAGCGGTCCTGCGGCACTGGTCACAGCGCCACGGACCCCGTGCCGTCGTGGGCCTCGCCCCGGGCCGGACGGTGACCCTCGACCTGCGCCGGGACGGCCCCCACGTCCTCGTCGGCGGGACGACCGGGTCCGGGAAGTCGGAGTTCCTCCGCACGCTCGTCACCGGCCTCGCCCTCGGCTCCTCCCCGGACGACCTCACCCTCCTGCTCGTCGACTTCAAGGGCGGCGCGGCGTTCGACCCCTGCCTCGGGCTGCCCCACGTCGTCGGGCTCGTGACCGACCTCGACGCCCACCTCGTGCAGCGGGTGCTCACGTCGCTCGCGGCGGAGCTGCGCCGCCGCGAGCGCCTCCTCGCCGAGCACCGGGTCACCGACCTCGACGACCTGCCGGAGCACCTGCCCGACGGGGTCCGGCTGCCCCGGCTGGTCGTCGTCGTCGACGAGCTCCGGGCCCTGGTCGACGAGCACCCCGACGCGCTCTCGGCGCTCGTCCGGCTCGCCGCTCAGGGCCGCTCGCTCGGCATCCACCTGGTCCTCGCCACGCAGCGGCCCGCCGGCACGGTGACCTCCGAGGTGCAAGCCAACGTCGACCTGCGGATCGCGTTCCGGGTCCGCGACCACGCCGACTCCGTGCACGTCGTCGAGTCCGGCGAGGCCGCCCGGATCCCCGCCGACGCACCCGGGCGCGGACTCGCACGTGGCGGTGACGGTGCCCTCAGCTCCTTCCAGGCCGCCCTGGTCGCCCCACCCCGGCCGGGCGGCTCGTCCGTCGAGGTCCGCGCCGCCGCGACGTGCCGGGCCCCCGGCCGCCGCCTCGGGTCCGCCTCCGGAGCGGCGGAGGACGGCGAGCGGTCCGCGAGCGTGCGGGCCGTCGTCGACGTCGTCCGACAGGCGTTCGCCCTGAGCGGCACGGACCCACCGCGACGCCCCTGGCTCCCGCCGCTGCCCGACCACCTCGAGGGCAGCGACCTGCCTGCCGACGTCGTCGCCCTCGTCGACGAGCCCGACCTCCAGCGGCGGACCCCGTGGCCGTGGACGGCGGAGACGACCCTGTGGCGCCTCGTCGGCGCGCCGAGGTCCGGGCGGACGACGGCCCTGCGCGCCCTGGTCCACGCCGCCGCCGGGGCCCTGCCACCCGACCGCCTGCACGTCCACGTCATCGGGTCCGACGACGCGCTCGGCGACCTCACCCGGCTCCCACACGTCGGGTCCGTCGTCCGGGCCGACGACGCCGCCGCGGTCGACGCCGTGCTCGCCCACCTCGAGTCCAGCGCGCCCGGGGCCGACGACCGCCTCCATCGCGTGCTCGTCGTCGACGGCGCGGACCGCCTCGACGACGTGTCCGGCACGACGGTGGGTGACCGGGCCGCTCGGCTGGTGCGCGACGGTCGCGTCGTGGGGATGGTCGCGGGCGGGCGCGAGCTGCTGCGGGCGCGCTGGTCGGCCCTCGGCGGCGAGGTCCTCGTTCTCGGCCGACCCGACCCCCTGGACGCCGCCCTGCTCGGACTGCGGGTCGAGCAGACCGGGGGCGAGACGCCCCCGGGGCGAGGCGTCCGGGCGCGGGACGACCGCGAGGTCCAGGTCGTCCTGCGCCCCGACACCGGGGCCTGGACCGGGCCGCCGGTGGACGTACGGCCCTGGCGCTACCGCCCGCTGCCCGCGAGGGTGGCCCGCTCCGCGGTGGTGCCGCCGGCCCCGGACGACCCGCGCGGATGGCTCGTCGGGCTCGCGGGGGCGACCGCAGCCCCCTGGGCGTGGGTGCCCGACCGTGACGGGCGGCGGCTCCTCGTGACCGGGGCGCACGGGTCGGGTCGCTCCGGCCTGCTGCGGACCGTGGCGCGCTCGGCCGCGTCGAGAGGCCACCCGGTCGCCCTCGTCCGGCCGACCGCCTCGGGACCGGCCCGCCCCGGGGCCAAGCACCCCCTTGCTGAGGTCCCCGGGGCGGAAGTCCCCGGAGTGGAGGTGCTCGGGCCCGGCGACGCCGAACACCTCGTCCGGCTGCGGAGGGAGCACCCCCACCTGCTCGTCCTCGTCGACGACGTGCACCGGCTCGACGACGCGCCGGTCCGTCCGGTGCTCGAGGAGGTCGCCGAGCTGGCGGAGCGCGACTCCGGCGCCGTCGTGGTCACGGTCCCGGCCGCCGCCCTCGCCGCGCGGTTCCGGGGGCTCGACACCACCCTGGCCCGCGACGGGCGCGGGGTGCTGCTCCGACCGGGCCTCGACGACGCGACCCTCCTCGGGCTGCCGCGCGCCGCGCTCGAGCCGTTCCTCGGCGGCCCGCCGGGTCGCGGCGTCCTCGTCCTGGACGGCACCGGGACGCCGCTGCAGGTCGCGCACGACGACCCGGCCGACGGAGTCAGTCCGGGTCGTCGAACTCCACGTCCGGCACGCGCGCCGTGAAGGCCGCGCCGAGGGTGACCAGGGCGAGCCCGGTGACGAGCCAGCCGAGGCCCGTCCGGCCGGCCTGGAACAGGCTGACCCCGACCGGGAGGAGCAGCAGGTCCCACACGATCGTCGGGGTGCGGGGCCAGCGCCGGTCCCCGAGCCAGCCGCGGGCCAGCGCCGCGAGGCCGGCCGCCCCGAGCAGGATGGTCAGCGCCGACATCACGACGCGGGTGGCGTCGCTGCCCTCGCCGACGGCGAGCTCGTAGAGGTAGAAGACCGCGAACCCCAGCAGGGCCAGCGCCTGGAGTCCGCACAGCGCCGCCGCGAGCCGGCGCGGACCCCGGGCACCCTGCGACGCGAGGTCGGCGGGCGCGCCGCTCGGGGACGGCTCGACGGGCTCGGCGGGGGGCACGGACGGCAGCCTAGGCGAGCCGGCGCAGGATCCGCCGCGCGGGCCGGGAACACGGCGCAGGTGCCGGCCGTTCCCCTTCGGAGAGCACCGTCACAGGTGGAGGTCCGTGGAACGCCGCCGTACCGGCCTAGCCACGATTGGGAGCGTCACGGTAGGGTAACGCCACGGACGTCTGCGTGTAACGCGTCCGACGTCGGGCTGCAAGGGCGCATCCCACCCGCACGACGAACCCCGCAGCCCACCCCTCCTGCTGGTGCTCGAACGATTTCCTGCTGTACCCCGACCAAGGAGCCCCATTCCATGGACTGGCGCGACCGCGCTGCCTGCCTCGACGAGGACCCCGAGCTGTTCTTCCCCATCGGGAACACCGGCCCGGCGATCGCTCAGATCGAGGAGGCGAAGGCCGTCTGCCGACGCTGCGAGGTCATGGACACCTGCCTCAAGTGGGCCATCGAGTCCGGGCAGGACGCCGGCGTCTGGGGCGGCATGTCCGAGGACGAGCGCCGCGCGCTCAAGCGCCGGAACGCCCGCGCCCGCCGCGCCGGCTGAGCCTCCGGTCCGCGCCGCACCACCGCGGCGGCACCCCTAGCGACCGCCGAGCGGGCGCAGCTTCGCGACGACCTCCACCCTCGTGCCGTGCGGCTCGGCGTTCTCCCACCGGATCCGGCCGCGCAGGTCCTGCACGAACGAGGTGACGATCCGCGTCCCGAGTCCCGCGAGCCCGGGCCGGAAGCCCGCCGGCAGCCCCACCCCGTCGTCCGACACCGTCACCGTGAGGTCGTCCCCGCCCTCCCCCGGCCGCCGGTCGACCGTGACGACGACCGTGCCGTCGCGGTCGGCCAGACCGTGCTCGACGGCGTTCTGGACGAGCTCGGAGATGACCATGGCCAGGGCCGTCGCGTCCTCGCCGCGCACCCGGCCGAACGAGCCCTCGAAGCGGCTGTCGACGTGGTGCTCGCGGGTCGCCACCTCGACGACCGCCCGCAGCCCCCGCAGCGCGATCTCGTCGAAGCTCACCGTCTCGTCGAAGCCCGAGGACAGCGTCTCGTGCACCGTCGCGATCGTCGCGACCCGGCGCACGGCCTCGTCGAGCGCCGCCCGGGCATCCGGCTCCTCCACCCGCCGGGCCTGCAGCCGCAGCAGCGCCGCCACCGTCTGGAGGTTGTTCTTGACCCGGTGGTGGATCTCGCGGATCGTCGCGTCCTTGGTCAGCAGCTCCTGCTCGCGCCGGCGCAGCTCGGAGACGTCGCGCAGCAGGATCATCGCCCCGGTGCGCACCCCGTTCAGGGTGAGCGGGATGGCCCGCATCGTCACCGTCGCACTGGCCGTCTCGACCTCGGTGCGCCACGACGCGCGGCCCATGACGACGACGGCGAGCGACTCGTCGATCTGCCGCTCACCCGCCGCCGCGAGGTCGGTGACCACCTTGGCGAGGGTCTCGCCGACGACGTCGCCGACGTGACCCATGCGGTGCACGGCCGAGACGGCGTTCGGGCTCGCGTAGCGGACCACACCCTCGGCGTCGAGGTGGATGACCCCGTCCCCGACGCGCGGGGCGCCGCGGCGCAGCCCGGTCGGGGCCGACGTCGACGGGAACTCGCCGGTGGCGACCATCCGCAGGATCGAGTCGGCGAGGTCGCGGTAGGTCAGCTCGAGCCGGCTCGGGGTGCGCCCACCGGTGAGGTTGGTGTGCCGCGTGACGACGGCGATGACCCGCTCGTGGCAGAGCACCGGCACGGCGTCCTCGCGGATGGACATGTCCTCCCGGACCGTCGGCACCGGTGCCGCGACGAGCCGTCGCTGCCGGGCCGCGCCGTCGAGCATCGCGGCGCGCGAGCGGGTCGAGCCGCGGCCGACGATGTCGTCGTAGAACACCATCGGCCCGGTGTTCGGGCGCACGTGCGCGACCGCCCGCCAGCCGTCCAGCCCGCCCCGCACCCAGAGCACGAGGTCGGCGAAGGACAGGTCGGCGACCATCTGCCAGTCGCCGACGAGCAGGTGCAGCCACTCGGACTCGGCCGGCTCGAGGTCGGCCGTCGTCCGCAGCATCTCGGCGAGCGTGCTCACGCCGGGCAGCCTACGTCGAGCGCGGGCGCCCGCACCGGCCGGTCCGTCGCCGGTGCGGGCGACGTGGACGCTCAGCTCGAGGAGCCGACCCGGATGACCGAGCGCAGCGTGCGCAGGGCGACCGAGAGCGCCGCGATGTTTGGGTGCTCGAGCCGCACGATGCCGGACAGCGCGGAGGTCGCCCGCTCGACCGACTCCTCGTTCGCGTCCTTCCACGCCGCATACTGCGCCGCCGGGTCGTCCGCGTCGGCCCCCGCCGCGCCCGCGGTCTCGATGACCGAGCGGGTCAGCGACTCGAGGACGGCGTAGAGGTCGTCACGCAGCGCACCGCGGGCCAGGGCGTCCCAGCGGTCCTCGCGCGGCAGCCGGGTCACCTTCCCGAGCATCGCGTCGATGCCGAACCGCTCGGAGACGAGGTAGTACAGCGGCGCGACGTCGGTGGGTTCGCGACCGGTGTCGGTCGCGATGTCGACGATGTCGAGGAGCGAGAACTGGTCGAGCAGCGAGGCAGCGTGCAGGGCGAGGTCCTCGGGCACGCCGGCCTTCTCGAGCTCGCCGGCCCGCTTGTCGAGCCGCTTGCGCTCGGCCCCGCGCAGCAGGCCCGGCACCTGCGGCGCCAGCTCGTGGACGACACCGGCGAACCGCTCGACCTCCGCGCTGATGTCGAGCTGCGAGGGCCGCGCCGAGAGGAACCAGCGGACCGTGCGGTCGAGCAGCCGCCGGAACTCGAGGTAGAGCGCCGTCTGCGCGGACGTCGGCACCTCGTTGTCGAGCGCCTCGACCCGGGCGACGAACTCCGCGAGGCCGAACACCTCGCGGGCGACGACGAACGCGCGGGTCACCTGCTCCGGAGTCGCGCCGGCCTCCTCCTGCGCCCGGTAGGCGAAGGTGATGCCGCCGCGGTTGACCATCGAGTTGACGACCGAGTTCGTGATGATCTCGCGGCGCAGCGGGTGCGCCCCCAGCTGCTCGGCGTAGGCGCCGCGGATCGGCGGTGGGAAGTACTCGGCGAGCGTCGCCTCGAAGTACGGGTCGTCCGGGATCGAGCTGGCGAGGATGTCCTCCTTGAGCGCCAGCTTGGCGTAGGCGACCAGCACCGAGAACTCCGGGCTCTTGAGGCCGAGGCCGTCGTTGGCCCGCTTCTCGAGCTCGGCGTCGGCGGGGAGGAACTCCAGGGCGCGGTCGAGCAGCCCGCGGTCCTCGAGCCACCGCATGAACCGCTCGTGGACGCTCGCCATCGCGTGCTCCTGCGCGCGGGCGTTGCCGAGCAGGACGTTCTGCTCGTAGTTGTCGCGCAGCACGTGGTCGGCGACGTCGTCGGTCATCGACGCGAGGAGCTCGTTGCGCTCCTCGAGCGAGAGGTCGCCGTCGCGGACGACCTCCCCGAGCAGGATCTTGATGTTCACCTCGTGGTCGGAGGTGTCGACGCCCGCGGAGTTGTCGATGGCGTCGGTGTTGACGCGCACGCCGTGGAAGGACGCCTCGATCCGGCCCAGCTGCGAGAGACCGAGGTTGCCGCCCTCGCCGACGACCTTGACCCTCAGCTGGTTCCCGTCGACGCGGATGCCGTCGTTGGCGCGGTCGCCGATGTCGAGGTGGTCCTCGGTGGAGGCCTTGACGTAGGTGCCGATGCCGCCGTTCCACAACAGGTCGACGGGGGCGAGGAGGATCGCGTGGATCAGCTCGGCCGGGGTCATCGCCTCGACGCCCTTGGCCAGGCCGAGGGCCTCGCGCATCTCCGGGGAGACCGGTACGGACTTCAGGGTGCGCGGGAACACCCCTCCGCCCGCCGAGATGAGTGAGCGGTCGTAGTCGTCCCACGACGAGCGGGGCAGGTCGAACAGCCGGCGCCGCTCGGCGAACGAGGACGCGGCGTCGGGGGTCGGGTCGACGAAGACGTGGCGGTGGTCGAAGGCCGCGACGAGCCGGATGTGCTCCGAGAGCAGCATCCCGTTGCCGAACACGTCGCCGCTCATGTCGCCGACGCCGACGACGGTGAAGTCCTCGGTCTGGGTGTCGTGGCCCATCTCGCGGAAGTGCCGCTTGACCGACTCCCACGCACCGCGCGCGGTGATGCCCATCGCCTTGTGGTCGTAGCCGGCCGAGCCTCCGGAGGCGAACGCGTCGTCGAGCCAGAACCCGTACGACTGCGCGACGCCGTTGGCGATGTCCGAGAAGGTGGCGGTGCCCTTGTCGGCGGCGACGACGAGGTACGGGTCGTCGCCGTCGTGCCGCACGACGTGCTCCGGCGGGACGATCGTGCCCGAGACCCGGTTGTCGGTGACGTCGAGGAGGCCGGAGACGAAGGTGCGGTAGGCGCCCTTGCCCTCCTCGAGCCACGCCTCGCGGTCGGCGGCGGGGTCGGGCAGCTGCTTGGCGTAGAAGCCGCCCTTGGAGCCGGTCGGCACGATGACGGCGTTCTTGACCATCTGCGCCTTGACGAGGCCGAGCACCTCGGTGCGGAAGTCCTCGCGGCGGTCGCTCCAGCGCAGGCCGCCGCGCGCGACCGGGCCGAAGCGCAGGTGCACGCCTTCGACCCGCGGGCTGTAGACCCAGATCTCGAACTGCGGCCGCGGCGCCGGCAGGTCGGGCACCGCACGCGGGTCGAGCTTGACCGAGACGTACGGGTGGTGCTCGGCGCCGTCGCGGCCCGGCTGGTAGTAGTTCGTGCGCAGGCCGGCGCGGATCACGCCGAGGAAGGCCCGGATGATGCGGTCGTGGTCGAGGCTCGAGACCTCGTCGAGGGCGTCGAGGACGCGCTGGGTCACAGCCTCCTCGTCGGCAGCGCGGGCCGCGCGGCCCTCCTCGTCGTCCGGTCGGGAGGCGGGGTCGAAGCGGGCCGCCCAGAGGGCGACCAGGTCACGGGCCACCTCGGGGTGCGCGACGAGGGCGTCCTCGAGGTAGTCCTGCGAGTACGTGGCGCGGGTCTGGCGGAGGTACTTCGCGACGGTGCGCAGGACGACGACCTGCCGCCACGTGAGCTGCGCCCCGAGGACGAGCTTGTTGAAGCCGTCGGACTCGGCCCGGCCGTCCCAGACGGCGGCGACCGCACCCTCGAACAGCTCGCGCAGCCGATCGTGCGGGCAGGCGTCCCAGAGCGCGACGTCGGGGACGCGCAGGCCGAAGTCGTAGACGTGCAGGGTCGCACCGTCGGAGCGGTCGACCTCGAACGGCTGCTCGTCGACGACCTCGACGCCCATGTGCGTGAAGATCGGCAGGATGTCGGTGAGCGACAACGGGTCCGCGCGGAACAGCTTGAAGCGCCGGATGTCGTCCGGCGCGTCGAGCGGGCGGTAGAGGGCGACGCTCGTGCCGGTGCCGGGACCGAGCCGGTCGAGGTGGGTGATGTCGGCGAGGCCCTGGACGACCGCGAAGGTCTCCTCGTACGCCGTCGGGAAGGCCCGACCGAAGCGGTCCATCAGCCGGTCGCCGGCCTCCTCGCCGTACGCGGCGTCGAGGGCGTCGCCGAGCCGGTCGGCCCAGGTGCGGCTGGTCTCGACGAGGCGCTGCTCGAGCGCCTCGCGCTCGGTGCGGTCGAGGGTGCGGATGCGCTTGCCCTTGGCGACGCGGACGACGAACTGCAGTCGGGCGAGGGCGGACTCGCTGACCCGGGCCGAGAACTCGACCTCCTCGCCGCCGAACGTCTCGGTGAGGATGTCGGCCATCCGGAGGCGCACGGCCGTGTTGTAGCGGTCGCGCGGGATGAAGACGAGGCAGGAGGCGTAGCGGCCGAAGTCGTCCTCGCGGATGAAGAGCTTGGTGCGGCGGCGCTCCTGGAGCTGGGTGACCGCGAGGGCAGTCTCGTAGAGCTGGTCGACGCCCGCCTGGAAGAGCTCGTCGCGGGGGTAGTTCTCGAGGACCTCGAGCAGGTCCTTGCCGGTGTGGCTGTCGGCGGCGAGGCCGGAGCGCCCGATGACCGCCTCCACCTTCTCCGCGACCAGCGGCACCCGCATCACGGACTCCGTGTACGCGGTCGAGGCGTACAGCCCGAGGAAGCGCCGCTCCCCGACGACCTCGCCGTTCGCGTCGTGCGTCTTGACGCCGACGTAGTCGAGGTGGGCCACCCGGTGCACGGTCGACTTCGAGTTGGCCTTGGTGAGGACGAGGAGGTCCTTGGCGTGCGCGATCCGGGACGCCTCGTCGGTGAGCACCTCCGGCTCCGCACCGAGCGGAGGGTCGGCCCGCAGCAGCCCGAGCCCGGTGCCGGTGACGGCGGTGATCACCTCGCCCTCGGGCCGGGAGCCGAGCGTGTACTCGCGGTAGCCGAGGAAGGTGAAGTGGTTGTCGGCCATCCAGCGCAGGAAGCGGGTGGCCAGGGCGACCTCGTCCGGGTCGACACCCGTCGGCGGCGTGCCCTCGAGCTCGGCGGCGAGGACGAGGCAGCGGCTGCGCATCTTCGGCCAGTCCTCGACCGACTGGCGCACGTCCTCGAGGACCGAGCGGATCGTGCGCTCGAGCTCGTGGCGGCGGTCCTCGTCACCCTCGCGGTCGATCGACAGGAGCATCCACGACTCGGCGAGCTCGCCGACCGCGCCGCTGCGGAAGCCCTTGGTGATGTCGCGGTCGGCCACCGCGGTGAGCTCGCCGACCGCGTCGCGGACGACGACCAGCTGCGGGTGGACGATGAGGTGGATGTCGATGCCGGCCTGGACGAGGGCCCCCGTGACGGAGTCGACGAGGAAGGGCATGTCGTCGGTGACGATCTGGACGATGGTGCGCGGGTTCGACCAGCCGTCGGTCTCCGTGCTCGGGTTGTACACCCGGACGTTGGCGGTGCCCGGCGGGCGGTTGCGGGCCAGCTGGAGGTGGCTGTGCGCGACCCCGGCGTAGACGTCCGGCGTGCGGGAGGTCAGCTCGTCCAGGGGCGTGTGCCGGAAGTACCGCTCGACGAAGTCGCGTCCCCAGCCGTCCGGCGCGAGCTCCTCGTACGCCTGCGCGATCGGCGCGAGGATCTCCTCGCGGGTGGTGGCCGGGGCAGTCGACATGGTGCGGTCGCACTCCTTCGTCGCGGGTGGCACCGCGATGGCGGTGGGCCACGTCCTCGTGTCCACGGCCGAGCCTATCCACCGGGGCAAGGTCGTCCGGCCCGGGGCTGCGGGCGGGGTGTCTCGCCCACGGGACGCCCGGCGGCTCGGGTCAGCCGGTCGCGACGACGTCGAGGGTGCGCAGGGCCGGGTCGGCGGCGTAGGCGATGCGGCTGCCGGCGGCCCGCGCGCTGCCGAGCACCTCGAGCGCCTGCGCGGTGACCACCTCCCCCGGTGCCAGCACCGGCACCCCCGGCGGGTACGGCGCGACGAGCTCGGCGCACACCCGCCCGACGGCGTCGGCGGTGGCGACCCGTTCGCGCGGGGCGAAGAAGGCCGCCCGGGGGGTCGTCGCGACGACGGGGTCCAGGGACCACACGCCGGCCCCGACGACGGGGCGCGGCGGCCCGCGGTGGGCCTCGACCGAGCGGCGCAGCACGTCGACGAGGCGGGCGACCCCGGCCGCGGTGTCGGCGAGGGTGACCATCGCGACGACGGTGTCGCGGTCGGCGAGTTCGACCGGCATCCCGGCCGCGAGGAGGTCGGCCTCGACGCGCGTGCCGTCGGCGCCGGTGCCGG
Source organism: Phycicoccus sp. (assembly GCF_035325325.1). Lineage (NCBI taxonomy): Bacteria > Bacillati > Actinomycetota > Actinomycetes > Micrococcales > Intrasporangiaceae > Phycicoccus > Phycicoccus sp. The sequence continues at coordinate 301,771 of NZ_DAOLAC010000002.1, forward strand.
GCAGGACGAGGACGAGGCGGGGGGGGGCGGCGCCCGGCCCGCCGCGGACGACGAGCCCGTCGACCTCGGCGAGCCCGCTCCGGGCGGTGGCGACGGCCTCGAGCACCGGGCCCAGCAGCGCCGCGCCGTCGCGTTCGAGGAGGGCCCGGGCGGCGTCGATGCTCGCGAGGACCGCACCGGCCGGGCTGGTCGTCGCGGTCGCCTCGACGCCGGCGTCCAGGCGGTCCGGGTCGATGCGGCCCGAGCGGGCGAGCACGAGCGCGGCCTGCGAGACGGCGGGCAGCATCTTGTGGGCGCTCGTGACGACGGCGTCCGCCCCGAGGGCGAGCGCGTGCGGCGGCAGCGCCGGGTGGAACCCGAGGTGGGCTCCCCACGCGGCGTCGACGACGAGGGGGACGTCGTGGGCGTGCGCGGCGGCGGCGAGGCCGGCGACGTCGCCGACGGTCCCGACGTAGGACGGGTCGCCGACGAGGACGGCGACGGCGTCCGGGTGCTCCGCGAGGGCGGCCGAGACCGAGGGCGGCACGACGCCGGTCGGCAGGCCGTGCGCCCGGTCGACCTCGGGGCGCACCCAGACGGGCTCCAGCCCGGCGAGCACGAGCCCGAGGAGCATCGAGCGGTGCAGGGTCCGGGAGACGACGACCCGGTCCCCGGGCCGGCCGACGGCGAGCGCGATCGCCTGGTTGCCGTGGGTCGAGCCCCCGACCGAGAAGCGGCAGAGGTCGACCCCCCATGCCGCGGCGGCCCGGCGCTCGGCGTCGAGGAGGACGCCACGGCTCAGCGACATCGTGTCGAGCCCGGCGTAGAGCGGGACGTCCCCGGCGACGACGTCACCGACGAGGTCGAGCCGGTGCTTGTGCCCGGGGATGGTGTAGGGGGTCGGCGCCTCCTCGTGGAAGCGCAGCCAGGCGTCGAGCAGCGGTGCGTCCGAACGCAGCCCGCGCGGGTCAGTCGGCACGCGCGTGGCCCGCGGTGTCAGGCGCGAGGCGCACCGCCTCCTCGAGGCGGTCGGCGGGCGGCGCGGCGGTCACGGGGCCGACGGTAGCGCCGCGCGCCCGGGCCTGTGGGCAACGCGGCGACCAGCGGGGCGGGAGTGGCTACCGTGACGGGGTGCCCCTCGGCCCCGACCCCGCCCACGTCGCCACCGTCGCCGCCCGCCTCGTAGCGCTGCGGACGCTCGCCGCCGACGGGGAGGACGACCTCCTCGCGAGCCTCGTCGTCACCGGCGAGCCCCGGGCCCAGCGGGTGCTCGACGACTGGGTCGACCAGGTCGCCGACTCCCTCCGGGCGCTCGGTGAGGCGGCCGACGAGCTCGCCGCCGGACTGGCGCCCCACCGACCCCGCG
>NZ_DAOLAC010000003.1:0-18427 GCF_035325325.1 Phycicoccus sp.
CCGGGTCCATCGACCCCAGCCGGCCCGCCAGCTCGGCATCCACCCGCAGGCACGCCTCGACGTCGAGGCCGGCGCACGCGTCGACGACCTTCTGCGCGTTCGCGGCAGCCACCTCACCGGCGATCAGCAGGGCTCGGGCCTTCGGGAAGCGCTCCGCCAGCGCCGCACCGAGCGCGGCCTTGCGACCGGCCAGCCCCTCGGTCAGCCCGGTCACCAACGCCATCTCCGTCGCCGCCATCGCGTCCACGAACCCCAGCGGGTGCACCCGCTCCCACGGACCGGACTCCCGCATCGTCGTCTCCACCCTGGCCCCGAACGCGGCCGCGACACCCTGCGCACCCTCGGCCGCGTTGACCAGCCCCTGCAGCTCGCCCGCGACCTCGAACGCGTCCGTCATCGACAACCCGAGACCGCCCTCGGCCAGCTCACGACCCAGCCGCGAACACTCTTTGCGGAGTGCCGCGATGCGGCTGCTGAGCTGCCCCCTGTCCATGCCCCGAGTCTACCGGTGGCCACCGACAGGCCATCCCCGTCGTCCACAGGCAAGTTACTGCAGCACAACGCCTTTCGTCACTCGAGACCCTCGCGTCACACGGGCCCGTACCGGCCTCACCACCTGCTCCGATGAGTTCCGCTTGCCTCCCGGGTCCATCATGGCGACAACACCTGCGACCCCCAGGAGCACCCCGTGTCCCGTCTCGTCACCGCCCACCTGTTCAACTCCGTCAACGGCGTCACCGAGTCTCCCGACCAGTGGCAGTTCGGCGCCTTCGGCCCGGAGGAGGGCGAGCTCATGGGCCGGGTCATCGGTCCCGTGACCGACATGGTCCTCGGCCACAAGCTCTTCCAGGAGTGGTCCGAGTTCTGGCCCTCCGCCCCCGCCGACGACCCCTTCGCCCAGTTCATCAACCCGCTGCGCAAGCACGTCGTCACGAGCACGCTCGACGGCGACCTCGGCTGGAACAGCACCCGCATCGAGGGCGACCCGGTCGAGTACGTCCGCGGGCTGCGCGAGCAGGGCGAGGGCGACATCTCGGTCGGCGGCGGCGTCGAGACCGTCCGCTCGCTCTTCCTCGCCGGCGTCGTCGACCGGCTCATCCTCACGACGCACCCGGTGGTCGGCACCGGCAGGCGGCTGTTCGACGACTCGGTGCCGGTGACCCGGCTCGAGCTCCTCGACGCCGTCAAGACCTCCGCCGGCAACGTCATCCTCACGTACGCGCTGCGCGGCGAGGGCTGACCGCCGCCAGGACGGTGCGTGCGCCGGGCCCGACGGCTCAGGCCTCGGGCTCGGCGATGCGCTCCTCGGCGCGGTCGAGCCACTGGGCGCAGTGGGCGGCCAGGGCCTCGCCTCGCTCCCAGAGCACCATGCTGTCCTCGATGCCCACCTGCCCGCTCTCGAGCCGGGCGACGATGTCGACGAGCTCGTCGCGGGCCTGCTCGTAGCCGAGCCCGGCGACGTCGGCGTTCGGGGCGGCCTCGGGCTCCGGGGTGCTCTTCGCCATGCCGTGAGCCTACCGACGGGCGGGCCCGACGACCCGTACCCCGAAGTCGCCGCGCGCCACCCGGACCCGGAGCAGCTCGTCGGCGGCCAGGGTCGTGGGGTCGGTGACGAGGCCCCCGCCGACCTGCTGCACGACGGCGTACCCACGGTCGAGGGTGGACTGCGGCGAGAGGGTGCGCGCCTGGGCCCGCAGGTGCTCGACGCGGTCACGCTGGCGGTGCAGGCCGACCTCGACCCGTTGGCGCGCCCGCGCCCTCAGCACCTCGACGACCTCGCGCTGCGCCCGCAGGAACGCGCCCTTGTCGGCGAGCACCGGACGGCTCGACAGCTCGGTGAGCCGGCGCCGCTCGTGGTGCAGCCGGCCGGCCAGCGCCCGGTGGCCCCGCTCCCGCGCCCCGAGCAGCCCACGCCGCTCGGCCTCGGCGTCCGGGACGATCGCCTTCGCGGCGTCCGTGGGGGTGGAGGCCCGGTGGTCGGCGACGAGGTCGAGGAGCGGGGTGTCGACGTCGTGGCCGATGGCGCTGACCACCGGGGTCGTCGCGGCGGCGACTGCGCGCACCATCGTCTCGTTGGAGAACGGGAGGAGGTCCTCGACGCCGCCCCCGCCCCGAGCGATGACGACGACGTCGACCTCCGGGTGGGCGTCGAGCTCTGCGAGCGCCGCGGTCACCTCGGTGACGGCGTTGCCGCCCTGCACGGCCACCGCACGGATCTCGAACCGCGCACTCGGCCAGCGGCGCAGCGTGTTCTCGACGACGTCCTTCTCCGCCGCGCTGGCCCGCCCGCAGACCAGCCCGATGCGCCGGGGCAGGAACGGCAGCGGCCGCTTGCGGTCGGCGTCGAAGAGACCCTCCTGGGCGAGGTGCCGCTTGAGGTACTCGAGCCGCGCGAGGAGCTCGCCGACCCCGACCGGACGGATCTGACGGGCATCGAGGACGAGCGAGCCACGCTGGCTCCAGAACGCCGGCTTGGCCTGGAGGACGACGCGCGCGCCCTCGCTGAGCGGCCCCGGCATCGCGTCGAGGGCGTTGACGTGCACCGAGCACGAGAGGCTCATGTCGACGTCCGGGTCGCGCAGGGTGAGGTAGGCGGTGCGGGCGCCGGGCCGGCGGGTCAGCTGGACGACCTGCCCCTCGACCCAGAGCACCGACATCTTCTCGACGTACTCGCCGATCTTCATCGACAGCAGCCGCACCGGCCAGGGGTGCTCGGCGCTCGTGTCGGCCGCCCGCTCCGGCAGCGGGGGTCTCGCCGGGGTGCTCATGGAGGAACCCTAGGCGCCACCACCGTCGGGGACGCGGCGGGCGATTCGGGTCTCACCCGCCACCGACCTACGATGGAGGCATGCCTGAGACCACCCAGCGCGTGCTCCTCGCGGCCCCCCGCGGCTACTGCGCCGGCGTCGACCGGGCCGTCGTCACCGTCGAGAAGGCCCTCGAGCTCTACGGGCCGCCCGTCTACGTGCGCAAGCAGATCGTCCACAACAAGCACGTCGTCACGACGCTCGAGCAGCGCGGCGCGATCTTCGTCGACGAGACCGACGAGGTGCCCGAGGGCGCGACCGTCGTCTTCTCGGCGCACGGCGTGGCGCCGGTCGTCCACGAGGAGGCCCGGGCGCTGAACCTGCGCACCATCGACGCCACCTGCCCGCTCGTCACCAAGGTCCACCGCGAGGCGGTCCGGTTCGCAGACAGCGACCACGACATCCTGCTCATCGGCCACGAGGGCCACGAGGAGGTCATCGGCACCTCCGGCGAGGCGCCGGAGCACATCCAGCTCGTCGACGGTCCGGACGACGTCGAGAACGTCACCGTCCGCGACCCCGAGAAGGTCGTGTGGCTCTCCCAGACGACGCTCTCGGTCGACGAGACGATGGAGACGGTGCGTCGGCTGCGCGAGCGGTTCCCCCACCTCCAGGACCCGCCGAGCGACGACATCTGCTACGCCACCCAGAACCGGCAGCTCGCGGTCAAGGAGATGGCGGCCGACTGCGACCTCATGCTCGTCGTCGGCTCGCGCAACTCCTCGAACTCGGTGCGACTCGTCGAGGTCGCGCTCGAGCACGGTTCGCGCGCAGGCCATCTCGTCGACTACGCGGACGAGATCGACGAGGCGTGGCTCGAGGGTGTGACGACCGTGGGGGTCACCTCCGGCGCGTCGGTCCCCGAGATCCTCGTCCGCGGGGTGCTCGACTACCTCGCCGAGCGCGGCTACGCCGACGTGCGACCCGTCGTCGCCGCCGAGGAGTCGCTGATGTTCGCCCTGCCCAACGAGATCCGGCGCGACCTCAAGGCGGCCGGCATGTCGGACAAGATGCGCCACGACGGCTCGTTCGCCGAGGCCGGCTCCCTGCACTGACGCCTCTCGGAGTCACAGGGATGGACGAGCGGGTCGCACTCGCGACGACACCCGAGGCGCTCGCCGACGCGGGCCGGCTGCTGCACGCCTTCAACACGGCCTACGACGACCCGTCGCCCGGCCCGGACGCGCTGGCCTCCCGGCTAGCCGAGCTCGTCGGGCGCGGCGACACCGACGTCCTCGTCGCGCCCGGTGCCGGCGTGGCGGTCATCCGCTACCGGCCGTCACTGTGGTCGCCGGCCGACGAGGCCTACCTCGCCGAGCTCTGGGTCGACCCGTCGGCCCGACGGCAGGGGCTCGGCCGGGCCCTCCTCCTCGGATGCCTCGAGCGGGCGCGTGGGCGGGGATGCGACCTGCTCGACCTGTCGACGAGCGAGGACGACGTCGAGGCGCGGGCGCTGTACGAGAGCGCGGGCCTGCACGCGACCGAGGGCCCGGGCGGTCCGACGGCCTACCACTACGAGATCGAGCTCTGACGCGCGGCGCCGGGGGTCGTCATCCGCCCAGGAGGTCGCTGACCGTGCGCGACCGGTGGCCGCGGCGATCCAGCTCGGGGAGCAGGAGCTCGAGGAGGTCGACGACCCGGTGCCGGGCTCCGACGCCCTCGTGAAGGACGACGACCGAGCCGGGCTGCACGCGGTCCAGGACGAACCGCGCGGCCACCCCGACGTCGCGGACCTCGGCGTCCGGCACGGCGACCGAGCCGAGGACCGTGCGCATCCCCAGCGACGTCGCCACGCGCACCTGGGCCGGCCGGACGACGCCCGACCCCGGCCGGGTCAGGGTGGGCCGCACGCCCGTCGCGGCGGCGACGGCGGCCGAGGTGCGTTCGAGGTCCCGCCGGTAGGCCTCCGTCGGCTGCAGCACGGCCGGCTCGTCGGCCCAGCCGTGGTTGCCCACCTCGTGGCCCGCGTCGACGACCGCCCGCGCCGCCGCGGGATGGTCCTCGACCCGGGAGCCGAGGAGGAAGAACGTGGCCCGGGCGTCGTGCCGGGCGAGCACCTCGAGGATGCGCGGGGTGAGCGTCGGGTGCGGGCCGTCGTCGAAGGTCAGCGCGACCCCGGGGGAGCGGGTGCGCACCTGGAACACGACGTGCTGCTGCCGGGACAGGAGCCGGGCCAGCGCCGGCGGTTGCTTCGCGAGCACGACCCCCGCTGTCGCCAGAGCGGTCGCGCCGTAGCCGGCCGCCGTGAGGGCTCGGTGCGGCCTCCCGCTCATCCCACGTCCCGCCGCTGCTCGGGCGGAGCGGGCGTGCCGAGGCCGAGCGGCAGCTCGGGGCGGGCGTCGTCGGCGGTGACGGCGTCGATGAGCTCCTGGGCGGTGAGCGGGCGCGGCCCGGTGTGCACCGGCTCGAGGACGTCGAGCTCGGCGGTGACCACCTCGAGGTCGCGCATCCGCCGGGCGGTGACGAGGACCCGGGACTCGAGCGCGCCGACCATCGCGTTGTAGGCCTCGACGCTCGACTGCAGGGACCGGCCGACCTTCGCGGTGTGCCCGCCGAGCGTGCCGAGCCGCTCGTAGAGCTCGCGACCGAGGTCGAGCAGCTCGCGGGCGCTCTGCGAGAGGGCGTCCTGCTGCCACGTGAAGGCGACGGTGCGCATCAGCGCCAGCAGTGACCCCGGACCGACGAGGACGACCCGCTGCGCGAGCCCCTTCTCGTGCAGGCCCGGCTGGGCGGCGAGCGCGGCGGCGAGCATCGCGTCGCTGGGGACGAAGCAGACGACCATCTCGGGACCGTCGCGGAACGCCGACCAGTACTCCTTGCCGGCCAGTGTCGCGACGTGCCCGGCGAGGGAGTCGGCGTGGCGGCGCAGGAGGGCCACCCGCTCGTCGTCCGGGAGGTCGTCGGCCTGGGCGTCGAGGAAGTGCGTCATCGGGGCCTTGGCGTCGACGACCAGCGACTTGCCGCCCGGCAGTCGGACGACGACGTCGGGGCGGACCCGCCGCTCGTGGCCGGAGACCGCACCGACCTGCTCGTCGAAGTCGCAGCGGGGGAGCATCCCGGAGACCTCGAGGACCCGGCGCAGCTGCACCTCGCCCCAGGCCCCGCGGACCGAGGAGGAGCGCAGCGAGCCGGCCAGCGAGGCCGTGGCGCGCCCCAGGCCCTGGGTCTCGGCCTCGACCCGTGCGAGCAGTGCCCGCAGCGAGCCGTACTGCTGGGCCCGGTCGCGCTCGAGGACGCCGACGTGCTCCTCGACCCGCACGAGCGCGTCCTTGAGCGGGGCGAGCAGGGCGGCGGTCTCCATGTCCTCGGCGAGGGAGGTCTCGAGGTCGAGGACCCGCTCACGGAGCAGGTCGCGCTCGGTCTCGACGCCGGCCACCGCGGCTCGGTGCACGAGGCGTGCCACCGCCCAGGCCCCGAGCACGCCGACGACCAGCCCCGCCACGCCCCACACCATCCCGTCCATGGACCAGACGATCCCAGCGACCACCGACAGCGCCCGGCAACCCGGGCCGCGAGCGGCTCGGCGGCCGGGTCGTCACCTCGACCGCGTAGGGTCGCCGGCATGGCGCGACGCGAGGAGACCGAGGCCGAGCGCCTCCGCCGGATCGCCATCCTGAACAACCGGCTACCGAAGAAGCGCAACATCGCCCAGGGCCTGCTGCGCAACCCGGCCGGTGAGGTGCTCCTCTGCGCGCTGACCTACAAGAAGGAGTGGGACCTGCCCGGCGGCGTCGTCGACCCGGGCGAGCCGCCGGCCACCACCGTCGCCCGCGAGGTCGACGAGGAGCTCGGGCTCGAGGTCACCGTCGGGGGGCTCGTCGCGGTCAACTGGCTCCCGCCGTGGCGAGGCTGGGACGACGCGCACCTCTTCCTCTTCGACCTCGGGGTCTTCGACGGCGAGCTCGACCCCGCCCGGTTCCTCCGTCGCGAGATCGCCGACGCGCACTGGGTCGACCCCCGCGACACCGGTGACCACGTCGCCCCCTACACCTCCCGGATGCTCGCCTCGGTCGCGGGATGGACGCCGGGGGAGACCCTGTACCTCGAGGACGGCCTGGTCGCCGGCTGAGCGGGCGGTTGTCGGCGGCCCGGCGGACGACACGCAGCCGTCGCCGGTGCGCCGGCCGTGCGGCGACAGCGTGACCGCAGCCGCTCCGTGTCGTCGGCCCGTCGTAGGCCCCTGTGCGGCGCGTGACCGCGGCGATTTCGCCCGCCCCACCCCGGTGCGGCACGATGGGTGGTCGCGCCGGCCACGGGTCGGCGCACCCACTCGTGGTCGGTAGAGAGGACGCGCCGTGGCGCTCACCATCGGGATCGTCGGGCTGCCGAACGTCGGCAAGTCGACGATGTTCAACGCCCTGACGAAGAACGACGTCCTCGCGGCGAACTACCCGTTCGCGACGATCGAGCCCAACGTCGGCGTCGTCCCGCTGCCCGACGAGCGCCTCCAGCGGCTCGCCGAGCTCCTCGGCCCCGAGAAGCGCCTCCCCGCCACGGTCTCCTTCGTCGACATCGCCGGCATCGTCCGCGGCGCCTCGGAGGGCGAGGGGCTGGGCAACAAGTTCCTCGCGAACATCCGTGAGGCGGACGCCATCTGCCAGGTGGTGCGCGCGTTCGAGGACGGTGACGTGGTCCACGTCGACGGTGCCGTCTCGCCCGAGTCCGACATGGAGACCATCCACACCGAACTGGTCCTCGCCGACCTGCAGACCCTCGACAAGGCGGTCGCGCGGCTCGAGAAGGAGGCGCGGATCAAGAAGGAGTCCAAGCCGCTCCTCGACAACGCGCTCGCGGCCCAGAAGGTGCTCGAGGAGGGACACACCCTCTACGCGCACGGCGCCGCGGCGGGCGTCGACCTCGCGCTGGCCGCGGGGCTCGGGCTGCTGACCACCAAGCCGTTCATCTACGTCTTCAACCTCGACGAGGACCAGCTCGCCGACACCGCGCTGCACGAGCGGCTCGCCGCCCTCGTCGCGCCGGCGGACGCGGTGTTCCTCAACGCGAAGCTCGAGATGGACCTCGTCGAGATGTCCCCCGAGGACGCCCTCGAGATGCTCCAGGGCTTCGGCGCCGAGGAGTCCGGGCTCGACCAGCTGGCCCGCGTCGGTTTCCACACGCTGGGCCTGCAGACCTACCTCACCGCCGGCCCGAAGGAGTCGCGGGCCTGGACGATCCGGCAGGGTTGGACCGCGCCGCAGGCCGCCGGGGTCATCCACACCGACTTCCAGCGCGGCTTCATCAAGGCCGAGATCGTGTCCTTCTCCGACCTCGACGAGCTCGGGTCGATGGCCGCCGCCCGCTCGGCCGGCAAGGTCCGGATCGAGGGCAAGGACTACGTCATGCAGGACGGCGACGTCGTGGAGTTCCGCTTCAACGTGTGACCCAGGCGTATTTGTGCAGGTCAGAGGCCTGCCAACGCAGCCAAACGGCCTCTAGTCCGCAAATAGTCCGCACTTCCCTCAGGGAGGATCCCCGTTGGCCGCTGCGGATCGGTCTGCGACGGTCGTCCTCGGAGCCGGCCCGCACTAGTCCGGTGAGTGCGTTGCCTTCCATGAAGCGGCCGCTTCAGTCATCGACAGGATCGAGTCGGCCGCCTTCCTGGTGCGGTCCTCGGCGCTTGGCCAAAGGTGCGCGTAGGTGTTCAGCGTTGTGGTGGCACTCGCATGCCCCAACGATCGCTGAACCGTGACGACATCACATCCCGAGGCGATCAGGCCCGAGGCGTAGAAGTGCCGAAGGTCGTGAAGCTTCAGGCCACCAATCCCCGCATCCGATTGCGTCTTGCGCCACCAGTAACCCACGCTGTTCTGGTGGGGAGGGTCACCTCCTGCCCCAGCAAAGAGCCATCCCTGAGACCCGTGAGTCCCGCACAGCTCAAGGTGTCGATCCAGCATCTCGGTGAGGCCTTCGGCCAGGTAGATGACCCGTTCCGACCCGTACTTCGGACGCCGTATTTCGACGCTGCCACCATTGACGCGTTGGACCTGACGACGAACCCTCAGCTCCTTGCGGACAAGGTCGAGGTCGGCCACCTGCACCGCAGCTGCCTCGCCAAGGCGAAGCCCAGCGAAGGCGCACAGACCGATGAAAGTCCGGAAACGCTCGTCTGCTGCGCCCAGCAGCGACCCGACCTGTTCGGGAGTCGGAATCGACATCGCCATCTCGCCACGCCGCCGGCGCGGCAGTCTGACCCCCTCTGACGGGTCGGTCCCAATCACCCGGTCGGCGAGGGCGGCCCTGAACACGGTCCTGACGTTGTTGAACCTGGTCTTGACCGTGCCCGGCGCCAACCCGGATGAGTCCATGTGCTTGACCCATGACTCGAGGTCGGAGCGCACAATGCGCCCAATTGGCCTGTCCGTGAACGGTGCTGATCGCACGGCGAGTGACATGGCCCTCACGGTCCCCGGAGCCCACAACTGTCGCGCGGACCAGTCCTCGAAGTACGCACCGAAGAGAATGCGACCCGCCTTTGGGTCCGCATAGGTACCCCCGAGCAGTGATGCGGAGGTCTCGTCGAGCCACCGCTGCGCGTCAACCTTGCGGTCGAAGTGTCGAGCCCGTTCCCTTCCCGTGTCATCCCGGTGCCGAGCGCGCCACCTGCCGTCAGGACGCCTCGCGACGCTGCCAGCCATCCGGCCTCCTCCTCACGACCGCCATCGTTACCGGCCTCGGCGCACCTTGGGCAGACGGCCTCAAACCTGTGGAGAACCGGTACGAGACTCCCTTGCCTGCTCGGTCAGCCAGAGAACGAGGTCGCCCCTCCAGTAGCGGACGTGGCGCTGCACCTTGAAACTTGCCGGTCCAGTCCTGCAGTAGCGCCAGTACCTCATCGTCGCCACGGGGACGCGAAGGTACTCGGCTGCCTCGTCAATGGTCATCATCTCGTCATGAGCTCGGCTGTCGTTGGCCAAGGCATTGCTCATCGGATCCTCCGATCACTCCTAGGTGACGAGGCCAACATCCGCTAGCGGCTCCGCGAGCCGGGCAGGATGCGACCCCTGTAGAAGTCCATAAGCCAGCTGCCATCCCGTTGAGGACAGCGAACGTTCAAGAAGTCCCCTGAGGGATCATGGCCGCCACTGTCTCGGCACCTACCGGCTGTGGAAAAACAGTCAGCAACGTCCCGCCCGGATAGGTTGCCTTTCATGGCGGGGAGGAATCGCGCACTCGAATGGCTGGCTCGCCGCCACGCAGGGGAGTCTGCTGCGTACATCGCGTCTCTAGAGGGCGTCTCGAAGGAGACAGTCATTCGCGCGACGAAGAACTTCGGCCCGTTTCCCCGTCCGACGCAGCAGCTGGGACGAACCACAGGATCCAGCGAAAGGCTTGCCGAACGCACGCAGCAATGGATCGAGGAGCGCCGGGCAGGGAAGACCACCACGGAGATTGCCTGCGCCCACGGCGTCTCGAGGCAACTCGTGGGGGCTGCCACAGCGGAGTTCGGCCCTTTCCCCTCAATGGAGCAGGTTGAGCGCTGGGTAAACGCTCGCCGCGCACGCAGGACCATAAGGGCGATCGCGGATGAGTGCGGAGTCACGCCAGCACTAGTCCGCCGTCATACCAGGAGACTTGGACCCTTTCCCGCGCCCAGTTCGCATCTTCCAGAGGGCGTCTGGGGCATTGGCGGAGTGGCGGCAAGGGTCAAGATGACGACCCCCACGGTGCTGCATTGGCGAGATAGAGGCTTCCTTCCAGAGCCCGATTTCATCACTGCGCGAGGTCGCAGCCTCTGGCTGCCCTCGACGGTCGAGCGCTGGCTTCACGAAACCGCAGAACTCACCGAATGCGCTGACTGCGGCGCTTACACGAGATCCGTGGGCCACCACCGCTCAGCCGCCCAACACGAGAGCCCGGCAGCCGCACACGCGTTGTGATCGTGCGATTCCCTCACCGGACCGTGACTGCGCCGCGGTTATCCACAGACGCTGGTTGGCCTTCCAGTTGGCAGCTCCAGCGTGCCATGGTGAGATCTGGACAGCGCACTATGCGCGGCGGAGGTAAGGCAGGGGGCCTGCTGATCTGACCGCCAAGAGTCTTGAAGGCGCTTTGGGGATTGACCGGAGGGAGGGTCAATGAGCGGCAGGAGAAGATCCGCTGGTGCGCTGATCTGCGCAGTCGTGGTGATCGCAACGAGCGCGTGTAACACCGGTGAGCCGAGCCTTAGGGTGTCAACGACCGGTAGCTCGTCGACCTCAACCGCGGCCTCGAGCAGTCCCAGGCCCTCACCATCCCCCATACCTACCGATGACCGTGGGCGGGCGGTAGCGGCGGTTGTTGCCTATTGGGCTGCCATTGACGCCGTGTCGACAGACCCCAGAACCAAGCTCGAAGACCTCGCGTCTGTCGCCCGAGGCCAAGCGTTGGCTCAATGGCAGACCACGATCGCCGCGGATCGCGCAAAGAAGCTCACTCAAGTGGGCGCATCGCAAATCGTTGCTGGTGTCGCCACCAAGGCCTCAGGGCGCTCCTTCCGGGTCGTCGCCTGTGTGGACGTCTCGGACGTCGATGTTGTGGACGCCGCGGGTAAGTCCGTGGTTACCGCGGGCCGTCCAGACCGGCAGAGCTACACGTACACCGTTGACAAGACCGCCGATGGATTCTTTGTCATCGAGGATCTTTTAAAGGGTAAGCCGTGCGATTCGTAGGCCTCGCTGCGGCTTTCGTTGGCTTCGCGATGACAGCTGCTGCGCCGGTTTACGCCACGCCGCCGATCCAATGCCCACCGGGGCAAGAGCCGCACCCCAAGACTGGTCAGTGCGTCATCATCGTAGTAACCCCTCCTACAGACCCTGGCGATCCGGGTGACCCCGGCACACCTCCTCCTCCGAGTGATGACAAGCCGCCTAATAGGCCCGTCTGCACTTCTACACTCACGACGCCACCGAAGGAGATCCCGTGTTCGGTTGACGTGGGCTGGTGGGTTCAGTCGCGGCAGTGCTACGCCAAGGTCGCCACTCCGCAGCCGCCGAAGTCGGACCCGGTGTGGGAGGGCCGCACGGACGGGGCCATATATGACTGCGCACGTCCAGTGCTAGGTCCGGGTGGGTTCATTGTGATCCAGTTCTGGTCGGCTCAGCCGCCCGGTGTCGGTGCCCCTCCAGACCCGCGGGACCTGGCGCGTCGTGCCGTCGCGATCATGAACCTGCGCGCGATCCGTGTCGGAATGGTGCCCGAACCGATGCCTGGACGTATTGGGGTGGTTGGGATGCCGACGTGGATGTGGGCGGAGCAGCCCGATGCCCTCACGTGGGGGCCGGTGACTCGTACCGCCGGTTCAGGTGGCTTCACGGTCACCGCAACTGCTCACGTAGCCAAGGTGGTGTGGTCGATGGGCGACGGCGAGACCGTCGTGTGCCGCTCCGCGGGCACGCCGTACCGCGACAAGTTCGGGAAGAAGTCGAGCCCGGATTGCGGACATACGTATGGCAAAGAGGGCATGTACCGGGTGCGGGCCACATCGCACTGGACGGTCGACTGGACCGGAATGGGCCAGAGCGGCGCGATCCCGCTGACGTTCTCAGAGACCGCGGTCGTGACCATCGGTGAAGCGCAGGTGCTCACCCAGTAGCGCCGGCGCGAAAGGGGAAGAACGCATGGCGATCGACACGGACCGGCCCACGCCGGATGTCGCGACCACGGGGGCGCATGCCGCCAGTCCGCGTCCGGTCGCGCCACCGCCGCGGCTGCGCCGCCGCCCGGCCCTGGTCGCGGCCTCCATCGCGCTGATCTGCCTTGGCGGGGTGCTGGCGGCGTTCGCATGGACCTCGACGACCACGACCCGTTCCGTCGTCGCGGTGCGCGAGGAGGTAGCGCGTGGTCAGGTGATCTCCTCGGCTGACCTCATGACGGTGCAGGTGAGTGTGGATCCCGCACTGCGCCCGGTTCCCGCCTCGCAGCTGACCTCGCTGGTGGGGCGTCGCGCCGCCACCGACCTGGCGGCAGGCACCCTGGTGACGAGCGCCCAGGTCGCCGACCAGACGCTGCCGTCTGCGGGCATGTCGCTGGTTGGTGTCGCGCTGCCTCCTGGCCAGCTGCCGGGGGAGCCGCTCATGGCCGGCGACCGGGTCCGTGTCGTGTCCACGCCCGGCGCGCAGGGCGAGCTGGGGGAGGACCCGCCGGTGACGGTGTCCGCGGAGGTGGTCTCGGTCCGGGTCAACGACGAGGACGGACAGGTGGTGATCACCGTGCAGGTCCCCGTGGGCGACGCCCCGGACCTCGCGGCACGCGCGGCGACCGGCAACATCGCGCTCGTCCTGGACTCGCGGGAGCGCTGAGCGGTGGCCGTCATCGTGCTGACCTCGGCGTCCGGCTCGCCCGGTGTGACCACGACTGCAGTGGGGCTGGCCCTGACCTGGGATCGACCCGTCCTGCTCGTGGAGGCCGACCCGACCGGAGGGTCGGCAATCCTCGCTGGCTACTTCCGTGGTCAGGCGTCACCGCCGGACTCGTTGATCGACCTCGTTCTGGCACATCGTGACGGAGACCTGCACGGGGCGATCCCCTCCGTCGCGATGCGCATCCCCGACAGTGACGTCACTTTCATCCCGGGCACCAGGGCGCACGGCCAGGCCCGCTCCGTCGCGGCCCTGTGGCAGCCGCTGGCCGCGGCCCTGTCCACTCTCGACACGATGGGCCAGGACGTCATCGTCGACGCCGGCCGCCTCGGCCTGACCGGCGCACCGGACCCCCTGTTGCACGCCGCCGACCTTGCCCTGCTGGTCACCCGAACCGACCTCGTCGCTCTGGCCGGCGCCCGGTCCTGGGCGCAGACCCTCGCCAGTGCCTTCGCCGCGCAGGGGGCAACGGACTCCTTCGGGATCCTCAATGTCGGGGAGGGACGCCCTTACGCCACCCGCGACGTCGCCAGAGTCCTGACCGCCCCGGTCGTCACGACGGTCGCGTGGGACGACCCCGCAGCGGCGGTGTTCTCGCGCGGGGCGACTCCACCCGGACGGTTCGAGCGGTCGGCCCTCGTGCGGTCCCTGTGCTCCGCGCAGGACGCCATCACGGCCAGGGTGCGCGCCAACACCGCACTGCTCGCTCCCTCACCGGCGGGGGGTGCGTCGTGACGAGCGAACCAGTCCTCAACGGGCACGGACCCGACCCCAGTGACCTTCCCTTGTTCCGCACCCCTGAGGAGCCGCCCCGCGGACGGGTCCGCGGCACGTTCTCCCTGACCGGTCAACCACCGGTCACCACGGTCGCTGCGCCACAACGGATCCCGGTCGCCCGACCGGCACCGACGCCCTTCACCGGGGCAGTTGACTGGGGACTGGTCGCGACGATCCGGCAGCAGGCCTCCGACAGCCTGTCCGCCAGCTTGGGCACTGACCGATCCCGCGCCACCGCGACCGAGCAGCGCGAGCAGGGGCGCCGCATCATCACCGAGCTCCTCGACGCGGAGGCCGCCGACCGCGTCACCGCGGGCGCGCCCGCCTGGTCCCGGCAGGAACAGGCTGTCACCGCGGTCGCGGTCGAGGACGCCCTGTTCGGCCTCGGCCGGCTCCAGCCACTCGTCGATGACGACCAGGTCGAGAACATCATCATCACCGGCCACGACCAGGTCCGCCTCGAGCTCACCGACGGCCGGCTCATCGACGGACCCGCCGTCGCGGACAGCGACCGTGAGCTGATCGACTTCCTGGTCTTCCTCGCCTCCCGCAGCGAGGTCAACGCCCGCCCGTTCTCCGAGGCCCAGCCCCGTCTGCACCTGCGCCTGGACGGGGGTGCCCGCCTCGCCGCCGCAGCGTGGGTCACCCCGCGCCCCTCAGTGGTGATCCGCCGCCACCGCCTGAACCGGGTCACCCTTGCCGACCTCGTCGCACTCGGCACCCTGACCGACGTCGCCGCCTCCTTCTTGGCCGCCGCGGTCAAGGCGCGGCGCAGCATCGTCGTCGCCGGTGCCCAAGGCGCCGGCAAGACCACCCTGGTGCGAGCCCTGTGCGCGCAGATCCCCCCGCACGAGGCCATCGGCACCTTTGAGACCGAGTACGAGCTGCACCTGCACGAGATGCCTGAACAACACCCCATCGTCTTCGCGTGGGAGGCCCGTCCCGGGTCCGGCGAACGCGGACCCGACGGCCGCCAGGCCGGCGAGTTCACCCTCTCCGAGGCCCTGTTCGACTCCTTCCGGTTCAATCTCTCCCGTCAGATCGTCGGCGAGGTCCGCGGCCACGAGATCCTCGCCATGCTCAAGGCGATGGAGTCCGGCGCCGGATCCATCTCCACCACACACGCCCGCACCGCCGAAGGGGCCATCGGCAAGCTCGTCACCTGCGCCCTCGAGGCCGGACCCCACGTCACCCACGACTACGCCATCCGCGCCATCGCCTCCGCGATCGACATCGTCGTCCACGTCCACCTCGACACCACCCCCGGACCGGACGACACGTGGCAGCGGCGCCGGTGGGTCTCGGAAATCATCACCGTCGCCCCCGGAGAGCGGGAGAAGGGCTACGCAATCCAGCACGCCTTCCGCGCCCGACCCGGCACCGCCGTCGCCACCGCCCACGTCCTGGACGACACCTACCGGGACCTTGACGCCTACGGGTTCGACGTCGAGGCCTACCACCGCGACGGGCAGGGCGCGCCGTGACCGCCGTCGTGCCCGCGCTGGCCGGAGCCCTCATCGTCGCCGGGACCCTCGGCGTCGTCGCCGGCCTGCGCAAGACCACGCCACCGCCACCCGCACCCCGCCGCCACCGCCGTTCACCATGGGCCCGGCTGACCACGCGGACCAAGCGCCTCCTCGCCGCAGGCGCCCTGGCCGGGCTCGTCATCGCCGTCGCCACCGGCTGGTGGATCGCGCTGGTCGCCGCCCCCGCAGCCGTCGCCGGGATCCCCGCGCTGCTCTCCGCACCCGCCGCCGCCGCGCACGTCGACCGGCTCGAGGCCATGGAGGAGTGGACCCGAGCCCTGGCCGGGGTCCTCACCGTCGGCGCCGGCCTCGAACAGGCGCTCATCGCCACCGTCCGCTCCACCCCGGAACCGATCCGCCCCGAGGTCACCCGCCTCGCCGCCCGACTGCGCGCCCGTTGGCCCACCGAGCAGGCGCTGCGGGTGTTCGCCGAAGACCTCGACGACGCCACCGGCGACGTCCTGGCCGCCAACCTCATCCTCGCCGCCCGCCGCCGCGGCGCCGGCCTGGCCAGCGTCCTGGAAGGTGTGGCCGAGTCCGTCGCCGCCGACGTCCGCGCCCGACGCGAGGTCGAGGCCGACCGCGCCAAACCCCGCGCCACCGCCCGCTGGGTCACCATCATCACCGTCACCGTCCTGGGGTTAATGGCCCTGTCCGGGCAGTACGTCGCCCCTTACGGCACACCCCTGGGGCAGGTCCTTCTCGTCGCCCTGCTCGGCCTGTACGTCGCCACCCTGGTCTGGATGCGGCGCATGGCCGTGGGCCGCCAGCTCCCGCGGTTTATCGCCCCCACGACGCAGGAGGCGACACCGTGACCTCCCCCACCGGGCTCCAGCTGGTCATCACCGCAGGCGTCCTCATCGGCGCCGGGATCGCCCTGCTCATCTGGCGCCTCGTCCCCGCCCAGCCCGACCTGCGCGACACCCTCGACCGGCTCTCACCCGACCACGCCCGCTACCACCGCACCACCACCGACATCGCAGCCACCACCGGCGGCTCCACCGAACGCCTCGGCCAGTGGGGCGTGACCCGGCTCCCACCCGGCATCTGGGGACGCCCGCCGCAGCGCGACCTGGCGATCCTGCGCACCCCGATCACCCGCTTCTACGGGGAGAAGATCCTCTACGCCCTCCTCGGCCTGGCCATCCCCCCGGTCCTGACCGTGCTGTTCAACGCCATGGACGCCGGCATCCACATCGGCGTCCCCGCCATCGGCAGCCTCCTGGTCGCGGCCGTGCTGTTCTTCCTTCCCGACTACAACGCCCGCGACGACGCCAAGAGGGCCCGCGCCGAGTTCTCCCGCGCGCTCGGCGCGTACATCGACCTCGTCGCCCTCGAACGCCTCGGCGGCGCCGGACCACGCCAGGCCATGGAGGCCGCCGCATCCGTCGGCGACTCCTGGGTGTTCCACCGCCTCAGCGAAGAGCTCGCCCGCACCCGCTGGTCCGGCCTGACCCCCTGGGAGTCCCTGCACGCCCTGGCCACCGAGCTGGCCCTGCCCGAGCTCGACGACCTCGCCGACATCATGCGCCTGTCCGGGGAGGAAGGAACCCAGGTCTACAACGCCCTGCGCGCCCGCTCCGCCGCCATGCGCGTCGCCGCCCTGTCCGCTGAGAAGGCCCGCGCTAATGAGGTCGCCGAACGCATGACCATCCCCATGAGCCTGCTCGGCGTCATCTTCCTCGCCATCCTCGTCACCCCCGCCCTCCTGCGCGTCCTCGCCGGAACCTGAACCCGCACAACGAAACCCGAAAGGAACGACCATGCACCACCTCGCCGCCACCCTCCACACCCTCGGGGTCCAGCTGAGCGACCACGCCCGGCACCGACGTCGCCCCGAGCGCGGCTCGGTCACCATCGAGCAGGTCCTGTGGGCCGTGGCCATGATCGCCATCGTCGGCATCGTGGTCCTCGCGATCCGCGCCTACGTGTCCTCCGAGGCCGCCAAGATCACTTAGGTCAGTGATGACCCCCGCACGTGCCCACCCCAGGAGCAGCTGCCCCCACCACCGGCGGCGGGACGAACACGGCTCGACCTCCATCCAGATGGTCCTGCTCATGCCCGTCCTGTTCGCCGTGATGTTCCTCGGGATGCAGGCCGCCCTGCACTACCACGCCCGCACCCTGGCCATCGCCGCCGCACAAGAAGGCGCCCGCGCCGCCGGCGCCCAAGACGGCACCCGGTCCGACGGCGTCACCACCGCCACCGGCTACCTCGCCGCCACCGCCGGAGACTCCCTCACCGTCACCGGCGTCACCGGGTCCCGCACCGCCACCACCGCCACCATCACCGTGCGCGGCACCGCCCTGTCCGTGCTGCCCGGGTGGGCCCCCACCATCACCCAGTCCGCCAGCGTCCCCGTCGAACGGACCACCCGATGACCACCCGCACCGAGCGTGGCTCTGCCGCCCTCGAGGCGGCCATCGGCGTGCCCGCGTTCGTGCTGTTCCTGGGCCTGATCATCGTCGCGGGACGGATCGCCGTCGCCAGCCAGGCCGTCGACGCCGTCGCCACCGAAGCCGCCCGCACCGCCTCCATCGCCCGCACCGAAGCCGCCGCCACGAGGACCGCCGGTGACGCCGCCACCGCGAGCCTGGCCACCCAAGGCCTGCGCTGCGCCACCACCACCGTCGACGTCGACACCCGAGGCTTCCGCGCCCCCGTCGGCACCCCAGCCGCGGTCACCGCCACCATCACCTGCACCGTCCCCCTGGGCGACATCGCCATCCCCGGCCTGCCCGGCACCACCACCGTCACCGGCACCGCCACCTCACCCATCGACACCTACCGGGCACGCACATGACCCCCCGGCAGCGGAACGAGCAGGGGTCGGTCAGTATCTGGCTGGCCACCACCGGGTTCGCCATGGTCGTCCTCGCCGGCCTGGCCATCGACCTCGGCGGGCACGTCCACACCCAGCAACACGCCCGCGCCGTCGCCGCCCAGGCCGGCGTCGACTTCTTCGCCGCCTCCGGCTCC
>NZ_DAOLAC010000003.1:18437-143363 GCF_035325325.1 Phycicoccus sp.
ACCGGAGGGCAGCAGCTCCAAGCCGCCCCCGCCATCCGCGGCCAAGACGTCCGCACTGACATCACCACCGCCACCCGCGCAGCAAAGGCCTACCTCGCCGCGTCCGGGATGACCGGCCGGGTCCGCGTCACCGGCGGCGACACCATCACCGTCGACACCAACGACAGCTACACCACCACCTTCCTGAGCATCATCGGCATCACGACACTGCCGGTTACCGGTCACGCCGAAGCCAAGGTCACCCGCACCCTGCGAGGAGTCGAGCAATGACGCCCACCCTGCGCGCCCGCCTCACCGGGCTGGCCGCCGCGGCCACCCTCACCGCCCTCATCGTCGGCGTCCCCGCCGCGCTCCTGGCCACCAGCTCCACCCCGGGATGGCCCGGATGGCCTCGGCTGCGCGACCTGCTCACCAGCCCCGACGACGGCACCCTCGCCCTGACCGCACTGACGCTCGTCGCGTGGCTCACGTGGGCCTTCCTTACCGGCACCACCCTGCTCGAGATCGGTGCGCGCCTCCGCGGGATCCCCACCCCACGACTGCCTGGCCTCGCGCTGCCCCAGTCCGCCGCCCACGGGCTCGTCGGAGCCGCCGTCCTCCTCTTCGCCACGGCCCCCACCCCCGCAGCCGCCGCCACGACCCCGCCAGCCGCGGCCACCACCAACCAGGCCGACACGGCGACCGCGCCCGAGGCGACGGCCGCGACAGGCCCAGCCGTCCCCACCGCGCCCACCTACACGGTCCGGCCCGGCGACACCCTGTGGTCCATCGCGGCGGACCGCCTCGACGACCCGCACCGGTGGGGCGACATCGCCGACCTCAACACCGACACCGTCAGCGACCCCCTGACCACCGGCACCGTCCTGCAGCTCCCATCGACCACCACGCAGAGCGGTCGGACGGTGTGGAAGCGGTACACCGTGCAGCGCGGCGACACCCTCAGCGGCATCGCCGCCGACGAGCTCGGCGACCCCGACCGCTACCCCGAGATCTACGCCGCCTCCCGCCACACCGCCCAGCCCGGCGGACGACACCTCACCGACCCCGACCTCATCGTCCCCGGCTGGGTACTCACCCTCCCCGGGCAGGCGACCGCTCCGGCTCGAGTCCCCGCAACGACGCGCCAGGACACAACGCCGGTGCCGCCGCCAGCCACCACCGGCCTCAAACCGGCCGACCGCGGACCCGCCATCCACACCGCGGCCCCCACGACCCGACCCGACGCGCACACCAGCACCGACAACCCGGCCGTCACCGAGCAGGACGAGCAGACGTCGTTCCCGTGGCTGGTCACGGGACTGGCCACCGCCCCCGTCCTCGCCGGCTCCCTCTGGCTGCTCCTCACCCGCCGCCGCGCGACCCAACAGCGCCACCGGCGCCCAGGTCGCACCATCGCCCCCCCCCCCCCCCCGCCCGCCCCCATCGAGAAGACCCCGGCCGCCCCCGGCGCCCTCACCGCCCCCGACGTCGAGCGGCTCGACCTCGCCCTGCGCCACCTCGCCACCCAGCACACGACCGCCGGGAAGCCCATGCCGACACTGGCCGCCGTCGAGCTCACCCCCGAGGGCGCCACCGCGCACTTTCAGGCCCCCGCCGAGCTGCCGCCGCCCTGGGTCGACCGCGGCACCGCAACCCGGTGGATCCTGCCCGTCACCGCGGACCTGGACCCGGGTGGCGCCGCCGCCGACCAGCCCGCCCCCTACCCCCTGCTCGTCACCATCGGCACCAGCGACACCGGTGACACCTGGCTGCTCAACACCGAAGGCGCCACGCTCACCCTGACCGGCGACCCGACGATGGCAGCCGACCTCGCCCGCTACCTGGCCGCCGAGATCGCCTGCAACCCGTGGTCGCGCAGCGTCACCGCCTACTGCCACGGCCCCGCCGCCGACGTCACCGGCCTCAACGCGGACCGGCTGCGCGCCCACGACACCATCGACGAGCCCGCGGCCGAGGTCCTCACCCACGCCGTGGCCACCCACGACCGCGCCACCGCACACCACCTCGCGTCGGGGCCGACCGGCACCGCCACCGCTCGCGCCGTCATGGCCGGGGACGACGACTGGCCCGCCGCCGTCCTGTTCGCCGACACCACGCGCGACGCACCAGCCGAGCTCGGGCAGCTGATCACCCTCCTGGACCAGCACCCAGCGACCGCCGGCACCGCCGTCGTCCTCACCAGCGCCACTAGCGCGACCGGCGTCGTCGCCCAGCTCAGCCCGAGTGGACGCATCCACCTCCCCCACGTCGGCCTCGACCTGGTGGCCGTCGGCCTCACCCGCGACGAAGCCCTTGGCTGCGCATCCCTCTTGGCCGTCGGGGCGGCGCTGCAGGACCAGCCCATGCCCGACGCGGACGGCGCCGGCGACCAGAGCGACTGGCGCGCCGACACCGACGCCGCCGGCGCCCTGCGCGCAAGCGCCACGCGGCCGCGTGACCCGCACGGTGACGCCACCAGCCTCCTGCCCGACCCCGACGAGGACTACCTCGACCACGCCGCCACCACCGCCGACGACCTCGCCGCCCTCGCCCCCCGACTCGACCCCGCGACACACACCGCCGACGAGGACCTCGACCCCACCCTGGATGAGGACCTCGCGCTCTGGTTCGCCGACGAGTGCCCCCTGCCACGGCTGACCCTGCTCGGCCCGGTCACCGCCCGCACCCGCGGCACCGCCTTGGCTGAGCGCAAGGCGTACATGACCGCCGTCCTGACCTTTATCGCCCTGCGACCCCAGGGCGCCACCCCCGACCAGCTCGCCGACGCCATGGGCATCACCGGCGCCAAGGCCCGCGAGTACGCGCGCGTCGTGCGCGACTGGCTCGGCACCAACCCCCGCACCGGCGACCCCCACCTGCCCGACGCCCGCAAGGCCCCCGCGGCCCTGGAACGCGGCATCGGCGTCTACCAGGTGCAGGACCTCCTCATCGACGCCGACCTGTTCCGGCGCCTGCGCCGCCGCGGACAGACCCGCGGATCGGCCGGCATCGATGACCTGGTCACCGCCCTCACCCTCGTGGCCGGCGAACCCTTCAGCCAGCTCCGCCCCGGCGCCTGGACCTGGCTCCACGAAGGCGACCGGCACGACCACCACCTCACCGCCGCCATCGTCGACTCCGCCCACCTCGTCACCACCGCCGCCCTACGCCACGGCGATCTCGACACCGCCCGCGCCGCCGCCGAGCGGGCGGTTCTGGCCGCCCCGTACGACGAGACGCCCCGGCTTGACCTCGTCGCCGTCGAGCACGCCGACGGCCGCGACAGCAGCGCCGACGACCTGCTTCACAGCGCGGTCCTGGACCGCGCCGACGTGCCCGGCCCCCCGGAGGACCTGCCCGAACGCAGCAGCACGCTGATCCGCCGGCACCGGTGGACCGGCGGCGCCCAGGCCTCCTGACCGGCCCGGGCAGCCCACCGGTCCTACCCCCGGCGTCAACGGCCCGGCGCTACAGCGACCCTGACTGCCCGCCGCGGCAACTTTCCCAGGGACGAGCGTTTCCGCAGGTCACGACCCTTGTCCCTGGTCGTCCCCGGCTTGTCCCTGCGCGTCGAACCCTCGTCCCGGGACGAAACCGGGGACGTCACGATCGCACCGTCGCCTCGTCACTTCCGACGAAAGGCGCACCAGCGATGAGCGTGACCACCGAGCTGCAGATGACCGACCTGACCAGCGGCCCCCTCAAGGATGCGGTCTCTGCCTGGGCCACCTGGGTTCAGCACCACGATGAGCTCGCCCCGATCCCCGACCTGGCCGCACTCCCCGCTTGGCTGCGCGCTGCAAGCCACCGCGACCGCGACCTGGTCCTGCGGGTGCTGGCCCGCAAGGGTTCCACCCTCGGTGACGACGAGCCCACCGCCGCCGCGGTCCTCATCTGGGTCCTGCTCCCCGGGGCCAGCCTCATCGCGTCCCGACTGCGGCGGCTCAGCCCGCACATCGACCAGGTCGTCGCCTCCCAGCTGTGGCTCGAGGTCCGCGCCCTGCGCTGGCAGACGACATCGAAGGTCGCCGCCACCGTCCTGCTCAACACCCGCAAGGGCGTCCTGACCGATCTCGGTGTCCGCGGCCACCACGAGGCCGCGTGGGAACGGTGCGTCGTCCTGGACCCCACCACGCCCGCGTGGCTCGAGCTCACCGACGACACCGCCGGCGAAGACCCCGCCGCCGAGCTGGCGGCGCTGCTGGACCAGGCCCGCCGCGACCAGGTCATCACCGACCAGCAGCAGGCCCTGCTGGTCCGCCTCGCCGAGCTCGCCGACCGCGGCAGCAACCCGCGATGCGGCAGCAAGGCCGGGATCATCTCCGCCGTCTCCACCATGGTCGTCGCCGCCGAGCTCGGCGCCTCCCCGCGGACCATCCGCCGTCACACCCAACGCACCGTCGCCGCCCTCACGGCCAGCTACGCGATCCCCGCCTGACCGCCAAGCCCGACCCATCGGCCTAGGGACAGCAGAGCGCCGGACACGGCGCCCGAAACCAGGAGGGGACCATGACCACCACCACGGCACTACGACCCGTCACCGTCGCCGAGCTGCAGCGCGCCTACCGCGACGTCCTCGACGGCCGGTTCCGGCGACACCCGACCCGCACCCCGCGCACCGACGAGACCTGGCACGGGCCGGCGCTGCCCGTGCTCGCAGCCTGCAGCGCAAGCGGCGCCTCCACCATCGCCCTCGCCCTGGCCACCGTCACCGGCGGCTCCCGGCTCGTCGACTGCGCCGGCCCCGCATCCGCCCTGGCCGGGGCAGCCACCGCCGAGCTCGGCCAGGACGACGACGGGTGGGTCCGCGGCCGCCGCGGCGAGGTCCTCCTCGAGCGGCCCGCCGCTCCCGTCGCCACCGCCCACCCCCCGACCACCCCGCAGGGCTACGAGGGCGAGCTGGCCGTCATCGACGTCGCCGCACCCGTGGAGACCGTCATCGTCGGCCGCTCCTGGGTCGCTGACCTCCTGCGTCGCCCCGGGCCCGTCGTCGTCACCACGACGAGCACCGTGCCCGGGTTTCGCCGCCTCGACCGGACCCTGGACCTGTTGCGCCACCGTGAGGTCGTCGTCGCCACTGGCAGCCCCAGCCGTCGTCACCGCGACCGCGCCGCCGCCCACGCCTGGGAGCAGGTGTGCGCCGCGCACGACCTTCGTGGCCGGGTCGTCACCGTCCCCCTGGATCCCCGGCTGCGCGTCCACGGCATCGACTCCGCCCCGTTGCCGGCCGCGCTCCTGCGCACCGCGCGCCATGCCCTCACACTCACCACCCTGAACCGGAAGGTCTCGTCATGACCAGCACCGCGACCCTGACCTCACTGGCCACCCGGATCTGCCCCATCGCCCCACCCGGCGCGCAGGGCTACGCCGACCAGCTGATGGGCTACCTGCTGTGGGGCATCGGGATCCTGTTCCTTCTCGGCGTCCTGGTTGGGATCGGCTCGGTCGTCGGCGGCCGCGCCTTCGCCATGCCCCACGCTTCCCGCGCCGGCGTCGTCGGCATCGTCCTGGTGTTCGCGGCGATCGTCGCCTACCTCGTCCTGCCCGGCATCGTGCGCGCCTTGACCGGCTCCGGGTGCGTCTGATGCCCACCTCGTGGTCCGCGACCGCCCCCGGCTGGGGACGCGCCCGGCTCCTGTCCGCCCTGGTCGGGATCCTCCTCGCGTTCGTCATCCTCGTCGGCGGCCTCGTCGGCCTCATCCGCGACGCCGCCGACGGCACCCTGCCGTATGACGACAACGTCACCCCCACATTCGCCGCCGACGACCGGACCTCGGTCCGGGACGCCATCGCTGCCGCCCCCATGCTCGACGACACCCCCGCCGACGCCCGACGCGGCACCCCCACGGTCACCGCCCCCGCACCGCTCACGATCCCCCCCCCCACCACGAAAGGACCCGCCAGCGTCCCGTCCGGGTTCCCGCACACCCCGGCCGGAGCAGTCGGCCAGCTCGCCGCCATCGACACCACCGTCCTGACCGCCATGAACATCCCCGTCGCTAGAGACGTCCACGACGACTGGACCATCCCCGGCGCGCCAGCGCTTGAGGCATGGCCCCCCACCGCCGCCGTGCGGGCCTTTCGCACCGCCTCCAACACCACCGGCCCGGTCGCGGTCGCCGTCAACCCCGTCGCCGCCCAGCTCAAAGGCTCCGACGGTCCCGACTGGGTCCTCGCCTGCGTGCTGTACCGTATCGACGCCGCCGTCACCCGCGCGGCCTCGGTCGCCTACGGCCGCTGCGAACGCCTCGAGTGGCGCGAGGACCGGTGGGTCGTCGCGCCCGGCCCGGCCCCCGCCGGGGCACCCGCGACGTGGCCCGGCACCGACCTCGCCGCCGCCGCCGGCTGGCGCCCCTGGCGCACCGATCTGGGCCCACCGTGATGACGGCGGCGCAGGGCTGGGACGACCTGCTCGACCCGTTCACCTTCCTTGGCAACGCCGCCGCCAAGGTCGCCACCGACGCATGGACCGCCTGCATGCTCGCCCTGTGGAACGCCGGCCTGTGGCTGCTGCGGCTCGTCCTGGGCTGGGTCGACACCTTCCTCTCCCCCGACCTGCGAGAGAGCGGCCCGATGGCCGGCACCTACCGCGTCACCTTCTGGGTCGCCGCCACCCTCGTCGTCGCCCTCACCCTGGTCCAGACCGGCATCGCCGCCGCCCGCCGTGACGGCCGCTCCATCGCCCGCGTCCTGGTCGGCGGCGCCCAGTTCGTCATGGTGTGGGCCGTCTGGATCAGCTACGCCATCGCGCTGCTGTACGCCTGCTCCGGCCTGACCAAGACCCTGATGAAAGCCACCATGGGCGTGGACACCTGGGCCGAGTGGAACCCCTGGGGCACCGTCGAGGCCGAGGACCTCACCGATGCCACCATCGCCACCGTCCTCGGCATCCTGGGCTGCCTGGTGATCATCGCCGCCATCGGGCACCTCATGGTGATGCTCGCCCGCGCCGCCGCCCTGATCGTCCTGGTCGCCACCGCCCCCATCGCCGCCGCCGGCCTGGCCTCCGAGGTCGGACAGTCCTGGTTCTGGAAGAGCGTGCGCTGGACCCACGCCGCCGCGTTCACCCCGCCCCTGATGGCGCTCGTCATAGGCGCCGGCACCCAGACCACCACCGCCACCGTCACCGGACCCCAGGCCGGGCTGGCCTCCGCCGTCGGGACAGCCGTGCCCGGCGTCATGCTCGTCCTCATCTCCTGCTTCGCCCCCCTGGCGTTGTTCAAACTCCTCGCGTTCGTCGACCCCGGCACCAGCTCCGGCGCCGCCATCCGCAACGGCCTCGCCGCGGCCGGAGGTGTCCAAGGCCTTCTCTCCGGATCCTCCACCGCCGCGCCGCAGACGGCCTCGAGCACCGACGCGATGGGCCGGTCCGCGCCCGAGTCCACCGGCGAGGACGCCACCACCAGCCGCTTCGCCCAGACCGCCTCCGGGATGCTCGGCGCCGCCGGCCGCGTCCTGGGCGCCGCCGCCAGCATCGGCGCCACCGGCGCCGCGGTCAGCGCCGACATGACCAACCAGATGGGCGTGGGCCACCACAGCTACATCCCCGACTTCACCCGCCCCTCGCGTCCCGGCACCAACCGGCCCGATGCGCCCGACACCCGCGGCGAGGACCAGCCCAGCACCGACGGCCCCGACGTCGCCGCCCCTGATGCCGTGGCACCGCTGCGGCCCCTGCCCACCCCAGCACCCGCCGCCGCGGCGCCCGCCGGGGCCGCCGGGGCCGCCGGGGCCGGCGCAGGTGCCGGCGTCGCCGCTGCCGTTCCAGTTGTCCCCGTCTGACCGCACTGGAGGTCCTCACCGTGTCCCACATCTACGCCGACTACACCCGAGCCCGGATCGGGTTCTTCTTCGGCCTCACCGGCGCTCAGCTCGCACTCGTGGCCGTGACCGCCCTCCCGGCGATGTGGACCGTCGGCGCGGGGGAGTGGGCCGCCACCGCGCTCCTGGCGACCGGCTGGGTCCTCCTGACCGTGCTGGTCGTCACCCCGATCCGGGGCCGATCCGCGACCGGATGGCTGACCGCCGTCGCCGCCCACACCACCGGTTCGGTGACCGGCTGGTCGCGCTTTCGCAGCCGTGCCGCGGCGGGGGCCGTGACCGACCCCGACCAGGTCGACCTGCCCGGGGTGCTGTCGGGGATCGAGGTGCACGACGCCCCACCCGCCGGGCCGCACCAGCGCCGCGTCGCGCTCATCCAGAACCACGCGACCCGCACCTGGGCGGTCACCGCCGCGGTCACCCACCCCGGGATCGGGCTCAGCGAACCGGCCGACCGCGACCGGTACGGCGCCGGGCTGGCGACCCTCCTCGACGCGGCCAGCCGCACCGCCCTCATCGACGAGGTCATCATCGTGGTCCGCACAGTCCCCGACGACGGCGCCGAACGCGCCCACTGGCTCGCCCGCCACCGCCACCCCGACACCCCTGCCGCGGTCCGCGCCATCACCGACGACCTCTCTACGTTCCTGTCCGGGGCGTCGGTGCGCACCGAGGCGTTCGTCACCGTCGTCGTCCCCGAGAGCCGGCTCGCCAAGCCCGCCAGGGAAGCCGGTGGCGGGATCGAGGGCCGCACCCTCGTCGTGCACGGGCTGCTCGGGGAGGTCGAGACCCACCTGCGCGGCGGTCTGGGCATGAGTGGCGTGGACTGGCTCACCTCACCTGAGCTCGCGGCCGCCTGCCGCACCGGGTTCGCCCCCGGCGACCGCGCCGGACTCGTCGACGCTGCCACCGCAGGAGCGGCCGACGTGCCGTGGTCCATGGCCGGCCCCTCCGGTGCGCAGGGCGCGGTGCGGCACTACCGGCACGACGCGTGGGCGTCGATCTCGCTGACCCTCACCCTCCCGGTGCGGGGCGCCGTGATCGGGGCCCTGGCCCCGGTGCTCGTTCCCGCCGCGGGGGAGCGCCGCAGCGTCATGGTGTCCTACCCGGTGCTGTCCGCCCGTGCCGCCGACCGGCACACCGCCACCACCGCGTGGTCAGCCGACATGGCCGACGGTCTGCGGACCAAGGCGAAGGTCCGCCAGCGCACCGCCTCGCGCGAGGAGAGCGACAAGGCCCGCGGCCTGGACGCCAAGGTCGCCCACGGCCACGCCCTGACTCGCCCGCACGCCATCTGCACCGTCACCGTCCCGGCAAACGCGCCGGTCGCCGACCACGGGCGCCGCCTCGACGCCGCCGTCCGCTCCGCCGGCTACGCCCCGCTGCGTCTCGACCTCAGCCAGGACGCCGCGTTCGCCTGCGCCGCCGTCCCGCTCGGGGTCAGCCTCACCCGCAAGGGCACGTCATGACCGGCTACCCCCACTGCTACGGCACCAGCCGCGTCGCGAACATGCACTACGCCATCGCCTGCGTCGCCTCCGCAGCCATCCTGCGCCGCAAAGGACACCCCGGTCAGGCCCGCGACCTCGAGACCGCCGCACGAGAGGCCCAACCGCCCACGCCACCATCCGGGCCAGCGCCGGAACGGGGGGTGCCGCCGTGGTGGCACTGACCCGCCGCCCCGCTCCCGGGCGGAGCCTGCCCCAGCTGCTCGCCGACTTCGGCCACGACCTGCCCACCCCAACGCCCGCGGCACCGCGACGTGACGACGGACGACTGTTTACCCGCGCCGGCCGCCGCGGCCCCGCCGCGGCCGGCCGGGGGTGGTCACCCTCCCCAGCCGCCCCCGTCGCCGGGTGGCGGATGACCTCCGACCAGGCACCGGTGCTGTGGCCGTTCATCGCCACCCCCGCTCTGCCCCCCACCGGGGCAGCCATGGGCATCGACGTCCTGGCCGGAGGGACGTTCCACGCCGACCCGTTCGGGTGGGTCCTGCGCGACGACGTGCCCGTCACCAACCCCAACATCATCTGCTTCGGCAAGCCCGGCCGCGGGAAGTCCGCCACCACCAAGGCCTTCATCCTGCGGATGATGGACGTGGGCTACCGCACCCTCGTGCTGGGCGACCCCAAGGACGAGTACGAACCCCTGTGCCGGTTCCTGGGCGTCGAGCCCATCTGCATCGGCCCCGGCCTGCCCGCCCGGATCAACCCGCTCGCCTTCGGCCCCCTCGGCGACGGCTGGGAGCACCTCGACCCGGGCCAGGCCCGCTCCCGCGCCGCCATCGTCTTCTCCCGCTGGCTCACTCTCGTGCGCGGCCTCGTCGGCTCCCAACGCGTCGGCTCCGCCCCGGTGCCGTTCGGGCCCGTGGAGGAACAGGCGGTCAAGACCGCCCTGCGCACCCTCACCGGGTACACCGACGCCGCAACCCGCCTGCGCGAGACCACCATCCCCGACCTGTGGCACCTGCTGTCCAACCCCACCGACGACCTCGTCACCGCCTGCCGCTACGCCACCGCCCGCCAGCTCCTGGACGAGACCCGGCTCCTGCGCGACGCCCTCGGCCAGCTCGTCGACGGGGCCCTGCATGGGCTGTTCGACGGCCCGACCACCATCGACGTCGACTGGGCCGCGCTCATCCAGTCCCTGTCCCTGTCCCGGCTGATGCCGCTGGGCGACGAAGCCGTCGGCATCGCCCTGACCTGCCTGTCCTCCTGGGGCCGCAGTATGCGCGAACGCACCACCGGCTCGGACCTGCGGGTCGTCGTGCGCGACGAGGTGTGGAAGCAGATGCGCCTTGGCCCCGACGCCGTGAAGTCCTTCGACCAGGACCTGCGCCTGTCCCGCGCTGACGGCGACATTCAGTGGGCCAACGCCCACAAGCCCACCGACCTGCTCTCCGTCGGCGACAGCCGATCCCAGGCCGTCACCATCGCCAAGGACCTGCTCCACCTCACCGACATCCGCATCCTGCACGGCCAGGACCACGCCGTGGCCACCGAGCTCGACACCCTCCTTGGCCTGGGGCCGATGGCCCGCGACGTCGTCACCCGCTGGGCCATGCAAGGCAAAGGCCGCGCCCTGTGGTGCGTCGGAGACCAGCAGTACAAGGTCCAGACCGTCCTGCACCCCCTCGAGGCGCAGCTCACCGACACCAACAACGCCATCGCCGGCGCCGCCTGACCTCGCCCGTCATGAGCAAAGCCTGGCTCGCCATCGCCGCCGCAGCACTGGCCCTGACCGGTACACCGCTCGCCACCGCCCTGGTGGTCGCCACCGGCGCGACGGCACTCACCCCAGACCAGTTCGGCTGCGCCACAGACGTATTTGCCAGCACCGGGCAATGGCAGGCGCCGTTCCAGCAGCGGTACACCCGCACCTCCACCTTCGGGATGCGCCTCCACCCCATCCGCCACGAATGGCGGCTGCACTCCGGCGTCGACCTCGCTTCCCTTCCCGACCCCGGACCGGTCCACGCCGCGAACTCCGGCCGTGTCCCCGCCGCCGGCCCCCGCGGCGGCTACGGCAACACCGTCGACATCGACCACGGCGGCGGCGTCCCCCCCCGCTACGCCCCCCCCGCCAGCATCGCCCCCGCCGCGACCGTCGACGCCACCATCACCGGCGGGCAACGGCTCGGGATGGAAGGCTCCACCGGCGCCTCCACCGGGAACCACCTCCACTTCGAGGTCCGCCTCAACGGCAGCCCCATCGACCCCGAAGCGTTCATGGCCACCCACGGGGCACCACTGGACGGCGCCCCCACCCACGCCAGGCCGGCCGCCCCAGCCACCGCCTCCTCCATACCGCCCGCCGCGACCCCGCGGCTGCACTCGCTCACCACCCCGCCCGCACCGATCCCGCCCGACATCCTCACCTTGTACCGGCAGGCGGGGGAGCGGTACGACGTGCCCTGGGTCCTGCTCGCCGGCGTCGGTATGGAGGAGACCCGGCACGGCGCCAGCGACGCCACCTCACCGGCCGGAGCCCGAGGGCTCATGCAGTTCACGCCCGACACCTTCACCACCTACGGCGTCGACGGCGACCGCGACGGACACGCCTCGATCACCTCCGACGCCGACTCCATCCACAGCGCCGCCCGCTACCTCGCCGCCTCCGGCGCCACCCGACCCGACGGGGTCCGCGACGCCCTGTTCGCGTACAACCACGCCGACTGGTACGTCAACGACGTCCTCACCTACGCCCACGCCTACGCCGCCACCACGGCGGCGGAGAGCTGTAGGTCGCTTGCGACTCCTTGACCGCGAGAACCACTGGACCGGCTTAGGGACAGTGAGGACACCAACGAGGGAGGACCCGATGCAGCAGTCCCGCCGCGCCACGCCCCACCCGCCCGGGTGGGAGATCTCCGCCGCCTGCGCCATCGCGGCCCTCACCATGCTCGCCCTGGCCGCGCACCTCGCCCGCGCCGTCGCCAACCTGCTCGCGACGGGCAGGTGGACCTGGCCGCAGCAGGACCAGCTGGTCACCGCCCTGCCCGGCATCCTCGCCGGCGACGCCGGCGCCGGCCTTCCCCCCGGCGCCGTCGCGAACACCAGCCTGCTCTACGGGTGCCTGGTCGTCGTCGAGCTACTCGCCGTCACAGCCATCACGGCCGCGGTCGTCGCGGGGCTGCGGCGCTGGGGACCCTCGCGGGTGCGCGGCGTGGCCACCCGCGACGAGGCCGAGAACCTCCTCGGGCTGCGCCGCCTGCGACGGGTGGCACCCGTCATCCGTCCCGACCTGCACGCGCGCCAGCCATGACCCGGTTCCACCCCCACAACATCGGCTGGCGCCTCGGATACGCCCGCGAACCCCGCGGCGGCAACCTGTGGGTCCCGTGGGACCGCACCGCCGGCGTCATCGGCCCCCAAGGATCCGGCAAGACCCTCGACCTGCTCATCCCCGCGCTGCTCGACGCTCCCGGCGCCGCCCTAGTCACCCTCACCAAGATCGACGACCTCCTGCTCAGCATCGACGCACGCTCCACCAACGGCCGCCCCTGCCTCGTCCTCGACCCGTTCGGCCTCGCACCCGGACTCCCCGAGCTCGTCTGGGACCCCATCGCCGGATGCGTCGACCCCCTCGTCGCCGAACGCCGCGCCAAGGCCTTCACCGCCGGCACCATCCGCGGCGCCGGAGCCCGTGGCCAAGGCGACGACGCCGCCCGCTTCTACGCCGCCGAAGCTGCCAAGGTCATCCAGGGCTACTTCCACGCCGCCGCCCTCACCGGACGCACCCTCGACGACGTCCTGCGCTGGGTCGCCCAACCCACCGCCGCCACCGAACCCACCGAGATCCTGCGCGCCCACCCCCATGCCGCACCCTTCTGGCACGGCCTCCTGCACGGCGCGCTGCGCGGCGACGACCGCACCGCCGGCAACACCATCACCACCGTCCAGCAAGCCCTCGCCCTGTTCTTCCAAGCCGACACCCGACGCCGCTGCGTCCCCGGCCCAGGACGGCCTGCCACCGACATCGCCGACGTCATCGCCGCCAGAGGCACCATCTACCTCCTGGGCAGGGACAGCCCCTACGAGTCCGCCTCCCCGCTGCTCACCGCCGTCGCCGAACACGTCCTCGACACCGCCCTGCACGCCGCCAGCAACTCGCCCTGGGGACGCCTCTGCCCGCCCATGCTCGCCTGCCTCGACGAACTACCCTCCACCGCACCGCTTCCAACCCTGCAGACCCGCATGGCCAACGAACGCGCCCTGGGCATCTCGTTCCTGTGGGCCGCGCAGACCCGAGCCCAGCTCACCCAGATCTTCGGGGACCACGAAGCACGCGCCGTCCTCGGGCTCACCAACGTCCTGGTCATGTTCGGCGGGTCCAAGGACGTCACCTTCAACCGCGAGATCTCTGACCTCCTCGGACCTGTCCGTGTCCCGCGCACCACCTGGCAGCAGGGCCGCACCCGCCGCTCCATCAGCGGAGAGGACATCCCCATCCTCACCGGCGCCGAAATCCGCCAACTCCCCGACCGCCACGCCCTGGTCATCGCCGAGAACGGTAAACCCCTCATCGCCATGCTGCGCCGCACCATCGACGGCCCCGCCGGCCGCAAACTCCTCCACACTCAGGCCCGCCTTCGTCAACAGCCCGCCGCCGCACGCACCCGCGCGATCGACCCAGAGGCCCGCACCACCGCCGCCCTCGTCGAAGCCCAGCGGACAGGGCTGGCAACCAGGCCCGCGGTGCCGTCATGACAGTCGGTGACGCCACGCAACCCGACCCGGCAGCGCAACTCACCCTCCCGTTCCCCAAGCCTGGCCGGCTCGTCGAGCACGCCTACTGGGAACTCACCATCGCCGCGGCCGGTACCCCAGAGCAGCTCCAGGCCCTGGGCGACATCAGGCGTCTGCCCAAACCGTGGGAGCCGGCCACCTGCACCCACCCCGACCTCCGCCTCGACCTCTGGGCATGGCTCGACGACGTGGTCACCTGGATCAACCACGAGCACATCTGGGACACCACCAACTTCATTCCCACGTGCTGGCCCAACCACCCCCCCCTCATACACGACCTCGCCGTCCTCGCGGACCAACGACGGCGGGCCGGCAACGCCAAGACCAGCGACGCCCTCGAGGACTGGCATCGATACGCTCTCCCCGCCTTCCTCGACCGTATGCGCACGCAACTGAAGAGCCACTGCGAAGACGGCCACCAAACCTGGCCCTCCACCAGCCGCCATGCCCGCCACACCAGCGACCCCCACCGTCGACACCGACACCAATCCTTCAAACGCGACATCGAGGCCATGACCCCGGCCGGTCAGCGCGACCCTGCTCAGCCGAGGGGAGCGAAGCTCCACCTCGTCGATGGCGTACTTATCGAGGAGACAACAGGAGAGGTCATCGACTAGCGGACATGCCGATGGTCGCTAGTCGGGAGAGCGCGTCACTCCGCCTACTAGGTCCCTGGAAGATTCCAGACCCAGCTCACGACTACGTCGAGGCCGGAAACTACCTCGACTCGTTCCGACCGACCTGAATACCGATCAGCTCCGCTCTGGTCCGTTCGCCCGAGGGTCTGCCGCCTCAGAGCCTCTGCAGGTACCCCGGAGGGTGAATCGGCCATCCCGTCGCCGAGCTAACTGGAGCAGACGGGACTCTCATGCTGATCTTGATGCCCGAGCGCATCACCTCATCGAACCCCGAGGTCGTCCCGTGGGGACTCCACGAAGTTCCGGACCCGGTGTTTCCCAATCCCACCAGCCTGTGAAGCCGACATGCCCCTCTGAAGACGCGGGCGCTCGCCGTCGATGTCTCCTATTCGCTGTTCCGTACAGGTTTGACGCTGTGGGCCTCAATGATTTTGCCGGCCAGAAGGTCATGAGTGCGCAGGGCTGCGCCCACCGCGTCGGAACGTCGCCACCGGTCGTGGGTTGCGACCTCCATGGCAAAATTCCGCACGTGCTGCTTGAGGGACTCGAGCGTCTCCGGAGTGATCACGCGAGTGCCAGGTGGAGGCGACGCCTTCGCGTGGAGAGCCGGGTCCTTCGCCACGAGGACGGGAGTGCACTTGGAGGGCCCGCCAACGTCGGAGTTCCAGCTGACCGCCCCGGAGAGTTGATCGGCTTCAGACTTGATGATCGAGGAGTCCGCCCGGGTGGTTCCTGTCTTGAGCTCGATCACTGCGTTCCTGTCAGGGGTAAGACCCCAGCAACCGTCCGGGCCAGCGGCCAGCTCCTTCTCAGGGCGGGTTGCCGGGAATCCGAGGTGGAGACCGAGGTCCTTCATCGCTGCTTCCGCAGCCTCCACGTTGTCGTCTCCGGGTTGGAACGTCAGGTCGTCGAGGAGGAGATTCACGGCAAGTTGAAGAGCTGCTCCTGTCTTGTATCGCTCGGAAAGGAAGTCGGAAGACGCCTGCGCTTGTAGCTCCTGACCGCGTACCGGCTTCCCGGGGACAGTCTGAATCGGCATGAGCACGTTCGGGTTCTTCCGTTTAGCGGAGCGGATGGTGGCCTGAGCCCCAGCGCCGTCCACCACGTGTTGGTACGTTGCCACCTCTTCGAGACGCCAACCCTGCTCGACGTTCTCAAGATCGTCTAGAGCGTCACGGAGCGTCCGGGCAGCTCGGTCCGCGTCACCCGTTGACGCAAGTTCCCACGCCTTTCTCCGCGCCTCCGCGACGGCGGACACGTGGCCGTCGCCGTCGTAGGCCACGCCAGCGGTGGCTTGGCTGCTGGCGTCCTTCAGGTCGTCGTCCCTGCTCAGGAACAAGCTGAGTGCCTCACGCACGGCGTCCAAACCTTCGCCCTCAATCATCGTTGCGAGTCGCTGACTGAACCCGATCTGTGCACGCGTGGCAGGGGAGAAGAGGTCGAGGTCGGCCTGATCCACCAGAGAGAGCGCC
The DNA here is from genome assembly GCF_035325325.1 of Phycicoccus sp. Lineage (NCBI taxonomy): Bacteria > Bacillati > Actinomycetota > Actinomycetes > Micrococcales > Intrasporangiaceae > Phycicoccus > Phycicoccus sp. The sequence continues at coordinate 34,596 of NZ_DAOLAC010000003.1, forward strand.
AAGCCGTTGCCAAGCAACAGGACCGCACAGAAGTCCTCCGCGTCGCGGATCCCCCTGCCCATCCCTTGCTCGATCCGCTGAACCTTCCTGATGCGCATCGCGTCGCTGCCAGCGAGGGCGCCCGCTTCACGCTGCTCGCCAGGGTCGAGCGGCGTTGGTACTCCGTCCACGACGAGGAGGCGACAGGCGCTCCCGGGCAGGTCGACCCCGTCGTACTTGTTGACTAGGACCACCACGCCAAGGTGTTCCCCGGCCACCATGCGATCCACGATCGGTTTCATGTCGTTCACGTGGAGGACGTGGTCCGCGTGGCCGAACCATGCACCGGCGGCGCGGTCGCTAGGCACGAGCACCACGACGTTGACGGGGTCCGCGTCGACAACTCCATCTCCGTCGCGGTCTCCCAGCGAGAACTGGCGGACCATGGCGCGCACGGTGTCGTCGATGATCTGTGGGTTCAAGGCAGCCGGGGCGAGGATCAGCCGATCTCCAAGGTCGGATGCTCGTTCCGGGGTGATGGGAGCACGAACGGAGTTCGCGTCAGCACCGAGTTCGGTGACGAGGACGCCGTCGTCGGCGAGCGTTGCCGTCAGGTAAACCCGTCGCTTCGCCAAGTGGAACGCCGGGATGCGGTCGATGGGAGGGCAAGGGGTTCGCAGTTGCAGTCCGCGGTCGGAGATGGTTGCGACGGCCAGTCCGAGGTGATCGGCGAGGAGCGGCCAGGAGAAGAAGATTCCCTTGGCTTTGTCGTCGTTCGAGCTCGCGGCAATCAAGGTCGTGACTCGCTCGTGCTTCTCCGTCCACGACCAGAACGGAATGCGAAGAGGTGCGCAGCGATCGCCTTCTAGCAGGGCCCCGCCGTGGCGAGGGCTCTGGCGTTTCAGCTCAGGACCGAAGACGTTGAGGGCCATGTCGTAGGCGGCGTGTCCTGCAGGCACGTCGATGGTGAACTGCTTACGGGCTGCGATGAGCGCCGCGTGGGCGTCGTCAACGATGACGGTCCCGATCCGGGTGGCGTACGGGTTTCCGGCGAGCCCGAAAGTGCTTCTACCGTTCACAACCTTCTCAAACGTGCACACCAGGATGGCCGCCCCCGACAGGAACGCATTGCCGTGCGGGTCAGCTGTCACGGCTAGGCCCAACTGGTTGGCCTCCTCCACAACCTGCTTGACCAGGTAGGTGTCGGGCACGAGGTAGGCGGCTGGGCCTGCGTTTTCGTTCAGGCTGGACTGGGCCACGAGCAGGCCGACCACGGTCTTGCCGCCGCCAGTGTTCTGCTTGATGACGAGGTCCCGCTCAGAGCGGCGGGCGAACCATGACTTGAGAACTTGGTCCTGCTCAACCCTCAGCCGGGGCCAGGGGCGGCCGCCGAGAGCGGCGAAGATGTCACGAGGCTCGATCAGCGGCTCGCCCTCCGAGCGCTTCAGGGCTTTGAGGTCAAGGGGCGGCACAGAGGCCTCCGATTCGTTGGGGATGGCGGCCGCTAGTTTGCCGCGGATGACTCAGTCTGTGATTAGTCTGTCAGGCCCGAATTTGCGACGGTCGCCTCCTGCCTAGGTCGGGAGAGGTTCGTCAAGCTCTTCGTGGGAGGTGTGAGCGCTGAGTGACCACGGCCGTCAGGCGATCAACACAGAACCCGGGGAGCGGGCACGGAAGACCCCGACACGATCACGGTCGACCTCCAAAAATCCAGCGCGCCCGGCAGCTGAGACCCCCGGCCTCGAACGGAGAGGTCCCATCCGTTAAGGGAGCTGTGTTCATTACCTGCATCCCGCCCGGACGTCGGTGGCTCGTGATGAACCTCGGTACCCAATCGGCCCTGGCCACGCCGGTGTAAACGCTCCTTGGTTTGGCTTTCTGCTTCCGATAGCGGGCGCAGGCGCCCAAGCGTGTCCGAGTGATCGCTGATGACAGGGATCCGCACATGCCGCGGATGGCGCGGCGTGCGACCCTACCGATGGTCGGACCCGCGGAATTTATGTATGAGGGGTACCGCCGGCGCACTGCCTCTCGGACGCCTAGCACTTACGAGTGCGCTGAGCGGCGAGGCGAAGAGTGGCGTCGGTCGGCAGCGCGCCAATTATCGCAACCGATCAGGCGTCGCTGTAGACGCGTTGGATGAACTGTGACAGCAATGGTACGGCGAGAGAATATTTGCCGAATCTGTTCTTATAGACAAGCCCTTGGCCAGCTAGGGCGGCCAACATTTGGTTCACGTGACTCGCAGAGAACTCCTTTATGTCAGCCTGCTTGGATGCAGCCACAACCTCTTGGATCGTGAACTCTTCGTCACATTGCTCAAGACCGGAAATAAGGTACAAAAGTTCTCTTTGACGGTCGGTGGCCCGAGCCCAACGGCCGGCAAAGAAGTCAGTGTCCAACTTGCGCTGAATAGCTCCAATTGGGATCGGCTGCGGGCGCTCCGGATCCGATTGCTGCAGCACCGCATCGAAAACTTCCCTACAAATGAACTGAATAAAGTAGGGGTACCCCCCGGCTTCGTTCGCGATTGCGCGCACAGAAAGCTCGGTAAATCGAACTGGGCAATCAGCGACATCGAGAGGCTTCTTGATGGCGTCTTCGCTTTCGCCTTCACTCAGCCGCCCAAGCATGATCACGCGAAACATGCGCTCTGCGTATGTACGGGCTTCCACAAGCTTTGGAAAAAGGGTGGGAAGGCCGGTGAGGACCAAAAGGAACGAGATTCCAGACCGCTGCAAACCCGCAAAAACGTCCAGCAGCATTGAGAGGGGGAACTCCTCTTTGCCTGCGTTGTCAGCAAGGTTTTGAGCTTCGTCGTAGGCGAATATGACACGCGGAGTCTCTCCTGCGATCAGGTAGTCCGCGGCGAATCTTAAGACAGACTTTAGCTTGTCGGACGTTAGACCAGGCGTGTTGTCAAAGACTCTCCGAAGGACGTCATACGTAATCGGGACGTCTCGCTCCGTCGCCTCGGAGCCGAAACCAACTCCGGGCGCGTCCGTGATGCGCACTGTCAGTCCCGAGGTGATAACGGCGAGGTCTGTCAGGATTCGTTCCGCGAGGTTACGTTCGCTGACGCTGGCTGACTCCGAGAGGTCGGTCCCGCACCAAAGCCATCCAGCCGCGATAGCTCGCGGCTTGAACGTCTCGAGCAGGACTGTCTTTCCAACCCCACGCAGGCCTGTCAGCACGAGGTTCTCCAAGATCTCCTCCTGCCGCAGGAGTCGGTCGAACTCTGCATACTCGGTCTCTCGGCCCGCCAGGTGGGGGGGCATGTGCCCTGCACCAGGGCGGTAGGGGTTCTTGAAGATCGCCATGAGACCAGTTTAGCCCATGGGCTAAATTTAGTTCAAGGGGTAAGGGGCGTGAGCATGAAGATTTGGCAGCAGGTTGGGGACATGCGGACTTTGCGGAGGGACGTCAGCGAGTTCTGATGGTCAGTCCAGGCGTGGCGTCGTAGGATCCGGCGAAGTCACACGTGCGGAGGGAGGCCGAGTGCGCTGGCTCGTGCGCCTGTGCTTGGCTGTCGTGCTGTCTATCAGCGCGGCCCTTGTTGCCTTTGACTCGAGCACACTGCAGGACCGCGGATGGTGGCGTCCGCCGGAACCTGTCTTGTTCGCCAGCATCGGCGGCGTGGCCCTCAGCATCATTTGGCAGTTTGTCGACGCTGAATGGGAACGTCGACGCGTCCGCAGGAGGACGGCCCTCGCTCACGAAATCACAAAGATAATGTTTCCCGTCTGGTATCGAGCGCGAACGGCCGCGACCGGCCGCAAGACACAAGAGCGAATCGGCGTCCACGTGTGGATGGTCCCAACTTGGCACTGGAACCTCTTGCCTGATTGGGTGCGCGAACTGTGTCCTGAGGCGTGGCGAGCACGCTTCTGGACTCCGCGCCTATGGCGGGCGTGCAGCTTTCGACTACGCGACGACGAGCACGGTGGTACAGATATTCAATGGCGGCGAGACGTTGGCGCTATCGGTAGGTGCTGGAGAGAACGCAAGAGACAGGAAATTGTCCTCCCAACGGTCTGGGGGACAGCCGAGATGAGCGAGAGGCAGTGGCAGGCTCTCGGGCCTACCCAAAAGTGGGGCCTTACTTACGACCAGTATCGCCGCCTTCACGACAAGTACCACTCGGTCCTGGTGGTCCCGATTCGGAAAGACCCCGATATTCCTGGAAGCAGGTTTATCGGGTGCATTGTCGTGGACTCTTTGAAAGGATTTCCAGTTGAACCAGGCGACCACAGATGGCGTAACAGCGCCTATAAGGCGTCCAAGCTGGTGGCCGCCCGGATAGCACCGATCGCAAGTTGAGAAACCCAACAAAAGATCGAGGAGGAGCGGTATGGGTAATCGAGTGATCGAATTTCTTAGAGGAAGGCACGACGAGAACTCCATTGAGTACTTCGATTCTTACGCGGAGGTCTTCGATGAGCGCATGGACGTTGACGCACTCTTGGCCATCCGCGAGATGGAGGATACTTGGATTGATCTAGGTCATATTTCGGACGCCGAGAGGGAGAAGGTACCTCCATACCTGCTAGATAGGTGGAACGCCCTGTATGGCCCCGACGAGGAGCGCCGACCGCACGCAACGACTTCTTAAGTTTCCTCGCTGCTACAGGCGTAGTCTTGGTCACTTCTGGATGCGGCACGTCACGCTGCGGTGATGACGCCAGCCCGGGAGCGGATTACCGCACATGCCGCTGGTCGCGCCCGGGAAAGTAGTTGGAGCGACACTGTCTCTGTGTCTCGATCTGAAACCCTCAACTGGTTCACGATCCGTGACGGTGCTGATCGCGCCACGGTAGATGCGACCCACCGCGCGGTGCTGCAGGTTCAGCGACCTCGCCTCGAGGACGTCACCGTCGACCTGACCTCGGATGCGCCCTGGCCGGAAGAGGTCCAATGGGCCGTGGACGAAGCGGATCAACGCGCAATCCGAACCCGATCCTTCTTCGGCAGGTCCTGGACTAGGCGGGCCGGCTACATCGACCTAAACCGCGGACGATCGTGACTTCGAGATTGCGATGGCCTTGGTTCCGTACACGATCGGGAGCATGGGCATGGACCAAGATCAGCGAATGATCTGGGACGCGAATGACACAGGCACGAGCGTGGCGTTCCAGTTGACGGCGACAGAAGCGGACCAGGTTCGATCCCTCATCGGGGCAAGCGGCGGCGACCCGTCAAGTCTGGTGCTCCTGAGTCGCGACGGTGACGTCTACAACTGACGGTGCAGACGTCCGGACATGCCGCTGCTGTTACGACTTGGGTTGTGAGGTGCGTAGCCGATCGCGCCTCGCGCGCAAGCGGCGCTCTTGCTCTGCCACACGTGACCCCGACTCGAGATCCCTGTCGTGGTCAGTCAGTCGGGCCTCGCGTCGCGCCCCGCGCCATGGGGCAGGTTCGTCGCGGGCGTACCAAGGGCGAAGGAGTTTGGGTTGTCCGAGGAACGCACACAACGGCCATCCGAACCCGAACAGAACCAGCCCGAGTCGCATCATTGAGCCGGCAACGTCGGCCGCAGGTGACCCAACGCTGACCTGGTTGAGGGCAGTGCCAGCGCCGACCAGGAGCAGCCCACCGGAACTCACGATTGAAGCGTCGAGCAGTCCACGGCGACCCGCCACAGTGCTCGGAAGAAAGGCGACGCCGAGCCAACCGTGCCGCGCAGTTGCGTTTCGCCGTGCCGGGCTCCGACGACACTTCAGCCACTCGTAGAGCTGAAAGCCCGCGACGAGGAACGCGAGCGCGGCGCCAGCCCACCTTCCCAATGTCCACCCCCTGAGTCCTCTGAACTCGTGCCCAAGCGCTCATGGTGGCAGGTCGCAAGTCGCCGCGACCACATCGCGAAACATGCGGACATGCCGCAGGCAGTGACGACTCGTCGGTGATGATGTGACGATGCCGGTGCAACCTCTGGACGAGCAGGCGACCGCGAGGCTGCGCGCGGCACCGCTGTCGTACACGCGGCATACGGGGTCAGAAGGTGACGCTCCGGCGGGCTACAAGCGTCTGAATCGTTCGGTCACGCTGAGGCGTCGCGACTTCGACGGGGCCGCTCGCGATCTCTTCGAATGGCGGATGCACTCCGAAGCCAGGCTGCGGGTGCAAGCCTCAGACATTCCCCTGTGTCAGGACACCCTCGTGCTGATGCGGTGGGGACTCGGCCCCCTGTCCGTCAAGATCCCATGTCGCGTCATCGACATCATCGACGAGTCTCAGCGCCGGGGCTTCGCCTACGGCACCTTGCCCGGTCACCCTGAGGCCGGCGAAGAGCGGTTCGTCCTCGAACAGCTCGAGGACAGCCGCATCCGCTTCACCATCACCGCCTACTCTCGGCCAGCCTCGAGACTCGCCAAGCTCGGCGGTCCGATCAGCCTGGCTGCACAGAGCTTCATGACCCAGCGATACCTCAGGGCCTTGGATCGCCTCTGACAATCAGAAGCGCATGACTAGCCAACTCGAGGCACCCCCAGCCGCCCTCGCATGCCTCACGTCGACACGGCCGTCCGTCGCGGCTAGGACAGTGACCCTTCCCTTCTCCTTCATCTTCGGGCACCCTTCCCTAATTGGATCGAGGTAGGGGGGCTCATGGCTCTTTTCCACACGTTCGTTGACTCCGCCGGTGAGTGGCGCTGGCATCTGAAAGCTGACAACGGGAGGATCATTGCTGACTCTGCCGAGGGGTACAGCAGCCTTGCAGCAGTGAGGCAGGCGGCCGAGAGGGTGAAAGAGATCGCCCCCGACGCTGAAGTCGACTAGTTGAACTTGGGTCCAGCAGCCACATCGGTCGAGAAGAGAACCGGCGATCTTCCGCGCATGCCGCACTTAGTGCGGCGCCTTTACCGCCCCTCGCTAAGTTGGCACGGGGGCGGTGCCAGGGCGACGTCTATTGAAACTTCCGCCGTCGTGGTCCCTCGATACACATTCGAGTCATTACCGCGCGGCTTCGGGGCCGTTGTCGGGACCTGGCAGCGCTCGCCAGCTGGAGCCATCCCACAGCCAGCCGTTCCGGGAACCTTGGTGGACGACCCATAGGTGGGAAATCGCATGATCAACGGCTGGAGCTGTCGAAGGGAGACCAAATTGTCCGTCGCTCCAGGATGGCGGCTCGTGGCTGAGCGGACGCGAGATGTCCAACCGCGTGTCTCCGTCGAGCCAAACGAAAAGATGCCGGTAAGCGGCCCCCGATTCCCGCAGCTTCCTGGGATTGTCCTCCCGGCGATTCAGTTCAACGCTTAGCAGGCCCAACGCCTCGTCGCTGCCGCTCGACGACCCACCACTACCGAGTGATACGAACAACTTGTGGGTGTGACGTACATGCGAGTGGTTGAGCGCGGCAGACGCCCGCTCAACGCCGGCATAGAGCAGGGCCTCATAGACGCGCGAAAGCGGGCCTTGTGCGAGGACGTGTGTGGCGGCGCTTCCGCGCACAAAGAACCGCTCACCGCTCTGCTCTAGCTCAACAACGGCTGAACGGACCAGCTGCCTGAAGTCCTTCAGCCTGGGCTGTGTGTCTGGAGCAATCACCAGCCAGCACGTCTGCAGTTCCGCGACAGGCCTCTCAGTCTGGCGGGATTTGGTCAGCGCGTCGCGGCCTGCCCGTTTGCGACCGTCTGTGACGCGAGTGACCTCAACGGCGTGCCGTCCGTCCGTTGAGAGGTAGTCGACTCCGCCGTTCTGGTCGGCGTGTCTCAAGTCAACTCCCAAGACCGTCTCGACGATTCGAGCCGCGTCACGCTCGTCGGGCCGCTCAACGTTCACAAATCACCTCCGCATCCGGCGCAAACGAAACCGGGCGGCAATCACCGGTCCCAAGGCACCGCCTTCTCGATTCGGCCAGCATGCCGCCCAATGGCTCCAAAACCGCCGAAGGTAGGCGCTCCTTCACCAGACTGCAACGCTTCGCGGGAGGACTTCCTCACATGCCGCGTCGTGTCGAACTAAAGACTTAGTCCGCCAACTCGGCCGGCTCAGTTGCAGAAGAATCTGGCGCTCCCACCGTGTCCGGCCCGTCCTGTGAGGAGTAGTCCGTCGAGGCCAGGCTGGCCGGGTGCGTCGGCTCCCGCTCCTCCGGAGTGGCGGGGACTTCCGGTCGCAGTTTTGGCGGGGCCGCTGCCCACGTCTTGAGGTCGCCGAGGATTTCGGCGTAGAACGAGTCCACGGCCGTGAGGACGGAGTCGATGAACGCCCCACGTCCGCGGCCGCGCTTGGTTCCCAAGGCCGTGGTGCGAGCCACACGGAAGGATCGGATCTCGCGGGAGGGGTCGGCGACGAGTGACGCCGGGTTCTCGCGCACGGTGCGCAGCAGTTCGGCGCTGGAGGAGCCGCGCGAGTGCGCGGTCATGCACTCGACCCGTGTGGTGTCCGGGGCGTTCTTGAGCTGACGGATCAGCCAGTTGACCCGCGTGGTCGGTCGGCCTTCTCTGGGAGCGTCGATGTCGACGTGACAGGTGACCTGTCCGGCTCGGAGATCGGCGGTGATGACGAGGTGCCCGGCAGTGTCTGGGATGCGGATCGTTCCGGAGAGCTGACCGGTAGAGGCAAGCTGCTGGGTCAGCGCGGACGCGCGAAGCGTGGGATCGGCCAGCTCCTTGCGGGACAGGACAGGAACGACCTCCGTTCCGAGGCGGCGCCCCAGGCTGAGGCTGGTGAAGCGCAGGAGCGCGTCGAAGCTGGAGACCACTGTCGGGATCCCTCTGTCCGTCGCCCGCAGCGTGCCCGCTGCGACGGAGTCACGAACGCCGGTCCAGGACTCGCCCATGTCGTCGAACTCCAAGGCTCCGCTTCGGGTGTGCTCGAGGTAGCGGATGAGCTCGCCGAGGATCCATGCCTGGTCGGGGTCGGCGACCCCGCGAAACTCTTTCTGCATGACCGCCTCTGCGAGAACCTGCGACCAGGAGAGGTGGTGGATTGCGACCTTGCGGAGCTTGCGCTTGTCCACCTTCGTCGGGTGCTGGCCGGCGATGGCCGGAATCTCGTTGCTGATCGTCAACAGCGCGTCGAAGCCTTGCTCCCGGGCGACGTCCAAGTAGTTCTCGAGCTGCTCGGTTGCGAGCTCGTTGCTGCCTGTCTTGACCTCGACCAACGCGGTCCACGACTTGGTACCTCGGGAGACACGGATCAGGCCGTCGGGGAAGACCTTTTTGTCCCCGAGGAGGAAGGGCACCTCGATGTAGCACTCGACCGTCCCGGACGGCGCACCGAGGGGCTTGAGCAGCGCGCGGTTGAACTCCCGGACGGCACCAAGGACGGCGAGTAGCGCCGATGTTGCCCTTCGCTCCTGCTCGTCGGCACCGCTGATGCCGGACGTTGGGATCAGGCGTGCCTCGTGCCACGACTGTTCGGCCATGTGTTGCCCCCGGGTTGCTGCGGATGTGGTGTCAGGCACCGTACCGACGTTGTACAAACTTCACCGGCATCTCACTCACATCGGTGATCCTTATGACAACAACAGCGGCTCATCGCCGAAGGGAAACGCGACGAGAGGCGCTAGCTCTGGCCGGGGCGGTGCGCCACCCATGCCGCAGTCGGCGGTGTGAGGCGATGGCGGACGCCCGACCATCGGCGAACGCGGACGGGCCAAGGTGCGTCATTTCGCTGCCAATCACTCCGATGCACACGTCCGCACAGGCCGCTGAAGGCCGTTAGCGGGATGTGCGGTATTTGGCTCTATTCTTCCACGGTGGCACCTGGTGCCCGGACTTGGATGTGATGTGCCAGCGGTGGCAGTCGCTGCAGAGATGGGTGCCGGTAGGCAACTTGCGGTCCCGTCCTCGATTGGCGCGAAGGATGCCGCGCAACGCGACTATGGCGGCTTGCTGAGTGGGGTAGGGCAACTTGGAGCACGACATGTCGGGTTCCTCGACTTGTCGCACTCGGCCGGCTCACATCCGGCCCGGTGCGCGGTTCGCGCCTCATCAGCGCTCGGCCACCAAGGAGCCTCATTGGCTCCGCCTTCCAATAGCGTAGGGCCAAACGGTTCCAACGCGAAGAGGGATCTCTCGATCAGTCGCAGGACGTTCGCATGCCGCGACCACTTGGAGCGTGGGACGCTCGGCGGATGGATTACGCCACTGACCTCGAGCTACTTTCTGAGTCGACCAACCTCGTCGTGGTTCGAACCAGGGGCGGCTTTATCCGGGAATGGTGGTCCAAGGGGATCGGCTCGGAGAGTGGCTCCGGCTTTCTCGATCCACAGACCCAGAGGATCTCGAAGACCATCGCCAGGAACTGGCGGACTACCTGCGTGAGGCTATTCGCGTCTCGGAGGCGTCCGGGCTTGGAGTGCCGGCTCCCTTGCCACCCGTTTAGGCCGAACGTCCGGCAATGCCGCAACTGATGCCGCCATAGGCGGCGCTGCGGCCCATTGGGCATTCACAGATGCGTGCCCCTGCGCCATACTCGACTGGAGGTCTAGCAGGGAGGGCTCGGTATGGACGCGTTGGCGGAATCGCTCGGGACGGCGGGCAAGTGGCTAGTGATTGTCGGCGGCGTCATGTTCGTGGCTGGATTCCTCCTGGATGTGTTCACGGTTGCCAACAAGGAGGCCGGCTCAGCCACTTCCATCCTCATCGAGATCATTCGGAAGGCGTTCAAAATCGCCTTCGACAGCTCGAGGCCACCCGGTCAGCGGATGTCCGCGGCAGGGCTATTGCTCGTTGGCTTGGGCTTAGTCTCCATGTTGGGAGGACTGGCCATAGGGGCGGCGGCGGGTTCTGGGGCGGGCGGCTCATCGTCGTCTCCATCCCCGACGGGCAGTAGCGCTTCACCCTCCTAGGTCCGGTCGAAGTTCGTGTCGCCTTCTGTTGGGAGGATGGTCCCGATCTTCAAAGGCATGCGCGCCGCAGGGTCATCAAAGAACTCCTCAACACGGGTCGTGACTCCTGAACCGAACAGCTCCTACCCGCCGAACCGGTAGACCTCGTAGCCCGCGAGTCGCAACCGGCGATCCTCCGAGACCATCTCTGAAGTCGAGCCATCAGACATGCCGCGATCACAACGTCAGCTGAGAGGCTGGGCGACGTGGAGATCTCACGAGTCGCGCTGCCCGAGTCCCAATACCTCGCGAGGATCGGCGAGGTGGCCTACACCGTCTCGTCGATGGAGTGGACCATCCTTGGTGATCTACACCGCTTGGAGGATCGACTGCCTGAAGATCTTGTGCTGGCCCGGTTAGAACCCTTGATGACCTCGGGCATCGCTGCCGCGGTGAGGAAGGCGGCGAGAGCGGCGGATGACGGACCGATCAAGGACTACCTAAGAGGTGTACAAGTCTCTGTTCGTCGCAGCAGAGGTCAGAAACGACGTACTCCACGCCCGGCCGGCCACACATCCCGACCAAGGTTCAAGACTCAATCGTTCGGAGACGCGGAATGGTCAAACCACCGGCGCGCGCTTCTGGATTGACGACGAGTGGTTTGACGGCGCGATCGCAAGGCTTAACGCTCGGCTCACCGCCGTCGCGGGGGTGCGGCCGCCACTCGCATGACCGCTGACGCACGGGACTGCCCTCGCCGCCCACGCCGGACGTGAGCGCTGCCGAGTGCAACAGGAGGGGCCATCGGTCGTCCCCTCATGCCGCAAGTAGCGACCCTTGGTGGTTGCACTACGTCGATCGCGGAGGTCCATGGGATGTCAGCGCAGGGCCCTAGATTGCAGCGCCATGGCTGGTTGGCAGTTCGACTATTACGCGTGGTCGGACGACGCAGGCGAGTCCGAGGAGGAGTGGGCCGCAGAGTTAGCTCGCGAGGGTTGGCGGATGTGGATCGGGCCAGGCGTGTGGGTATCCATCGACGGTCGCCGACAACGCGGGTGGCCCGTGCGTCGTTGGGTTGAACGTCCCAATGCGATTCGAGGTCATGAGGGTCGAATCTGGAACCCTCCGCCTGACGACATCGACGAGTGGGGTCGGCGGCCCCCCGCAAGAACCACTAGAACATGAGTTTTGCGGCTCACCGCGAGGGCTCGATGTCGGTTGGTACAGATCGTGTTGCCGCCCTGGACGGCGGTTGCCGCTGGTCTACTCTTGGGAGCGTGACCCGCAGCGAGCAATGACGGCCCCATTCGGGGGCTGCCTTCCCATTGGAGCTCGCTATGGGGTTTCACGTTCTTCGGACCCAGCTGTGCCGCACCCTTGTGCGCCTTTCGGGCCACCGTCTCTGCTGCAACATTCCGGATTGGTTGGCTGGCAGGCGTTGGCAGCCCGTCGACGTCAAGCCGTGGAATGCGTACAACGTGGTCTGGCGGTTGGGGCAGTTCGTCAGCCGTCATGGCGAGGGTTGATCGCGCTAAAAAATGAGTGAGCGACTGGTCATCAAGTTGGTGCCAGAACGGTCTCGCGCTGTGCGACTGCGATCGCGGGGCTGCCCACTCGGTGAGTTTCGTTGTCTCGCCTGTGTGCTGCTGTGAACGGCGAGAAGCGCGACGCGGGCTGGGTCGTGGACCCATTGCCGGGCGCCGATGGCGAGGGACGACACGATCGCAGCAGGTTCGATGTCGAACGCTGCGGCGGTTTCGCGGATCAGGTCTTCCCAGGTGTCGCTAGTGCTGGCAGCGACGATGGTGGTTGCGCGCTCGACGTTCTGATTGCCGTCTTGTGCTACGTGGCGGAGTAGGTCGTAAGCAAGTGGGTGCGCACCTTTCAGGCGCTGAGCGAGGAGGTCTGAGCCACCGTTGCTGAGTAGGTCGCTCGGGTCCATGCCCGGGGGCAGGCGGATGGAACTGGGTACCGTCCCGTGCTGTGCCAGTAGCCAGTAGGCGCGTTCGGCTGCTGCCTGCCCGGCAGCGTCATTGTCGGTGGCCACGATGACTCGGCGCTCGGCGCTGGCGAGCAGTCGCGCTTGCGCTGGTGTAAGTGCGGTCCCCAGAGGAGCCACGCCGCAGTAGCTGTCGCCGTCGGAGTGGTCGATGGCCAGCGCGTCTAGCGGGCCTTCGACCAGGACCGGGGTAGCGCCTGCGAGAAGGCGGTTCTTGTCGTAGCCGTAGAGCACGTCCCCTTTGTGAAACAGGGCTGTAGTGGGGGTGTTGAGGTACTTCGGCCCACTGTCGTCTCCCGCGTCGGGGTGGCGTCGTGCGACGAACCCGACGACCAGACGGTCTGAGGTGATGGGCAGGACGAGGCAGTCACGGAAGCGGTCAATGAGCCGCCCCGTGCGGGCGCGCGACGAAATACCGACGGCGAGGAGCTCGTCGTCGTTGACCCCGAGGCGTCGGAGGTGGCCGGTGATGTTGGTCCAGCCAGGGGGTGCGTACCCGGCGTCGGCCGGCGGCGAGGTGGTTCGGAGGCGGTCGCGTAGGTAGCCGTCGGCCCAAGTGTCGTGCAGGTGTGTGGCGTAGTAGTCGCGTGCCATGACGTTGATCTCAGCGGCGCGTTGCGGGGTGAAGGGAGCGTCGTCCCACGCGGCCGCGCGGGCGACCTCGTGCTCGATCTCGGCGTCGCTGCGCTCGAGGACGGTCATCGCGGACCGGGCCAGCATGAGTGCGGTGAGTTCGGTTCCTGGGTCCGCACTGGGCGGAGCAGTCTGCGGGCTGGCGTTGGCGCCGTTTTCGGGTGGGAACCATGGCTGCTCGCCCACGTCGGGGTCGGGTTCGGTGTCCTCGACGGGGATGGGGTCCGTGAGCAGGGTCAGGCGCCATACAAGGGCTTGGCACGTGTCGATGTCGGTTGATGAGTCGGGAGTTGCGGCGAGGTTGAGGATCTCCGTAAGGGGCAGACCGAGGGCGAGCGCATGGTCGGCGGTGGCGACGAGGGCGGGCCACCAGCGGCTGGACTGGATTGCCTCCGCCTGGGCTGGTCCTACGGCGTTGGCGAGTGGCTCGGCCCACGCTGGGGTCAGCGCCGTGACGTTCTCCGGGCTGTTGGTCGCGGCCGGGGTGAGGTGGCGGCTGATGCGCCACCAGAGGGCGGCGGCGGGGTGGTCGTCAGGGAGGGGTGCCGCGGCGGCCCTTGAGAGCAACGCGTGGGTGTCGATGCCGGCGCGGGCGATGTCGCGGAGCTGTGCGGCAAGGCGTGGCGTGTAGGGGTCGCCGATGGTGGCGCGGACGCTGGTGTGGAGCCGCAGGGTCCATTCGGCGATGGCAGGGGCCTCGGTTGAGCCGAGTCTGGACGTGAGAGCGCGCTGCCAGAGAGTCTCGGTCTTGGATTGGAGACGGGGTCCCGTGGGCCGAACGTCGGTGGCCTCGATCCCGTGGGCGGCGCGCCAGACTGCGATGTCGGTGACGATGTCTTGGGTCAGGTTCTGACCTGGTGTCGCCCAGCTGGGCTGTGTCGCTGTACGTTCCGCGGTATGTGCAACGTCTTGTGCCAGCGTGCTGATGAGCTTGGCGCGCTTCTCGAGGTAGGGCCCCCAGGTGGGGTGGGCGGCGAGGGGGCGCGGGATTCCCGGTAGCCATGGCAGGGGGCCTCCGGGCGCGAGGGCCGAGTCGTCGAGGCGCCAGTCGAGGGTGGCGGCCCGGTCGTGCGCGGAGTCGATCTCGCGCAGAGCGATCGCCTGGCGCAGCGTTGTAGTGGGGTCGACTCCGGTGGTGGAGAGCAGGGTGAGGTGGCTTCGCAGGGTGGGCCAGGCGGGTTCGTCGGTCAGGCCTGGCAGCTCGGCCTCGGCGTTGGCATCGAGATGGGCGAGTGCGGTGGGGCCGGCGTGCTGCTCGGCGGCGTGGTGCAGGGCGTCGGTGTAGCGCGCGGCGGCGTCGGCGAGACGAGCCGCGGGGTTCGTGTACTCACGTTGCAGGGTGGTGGCCGAGACGTGGCGGTCGTCGCGGCTGAGGATCCCTTCGAGGATGTCGGTGGCGGTCGGCGGATGGACGTTCTCGGGGCGGATGACGCTGTGGGGGTCGCCATCGGTGGCGGTCAGGAGGTAGACGTGGTTGGCCACGGCGCCTCGAGTGAGCATCGTGTAGAGCTGCTGGCGGCTTTCGGAGCCGGTGGCGAGCCCGTGCATGGTGTCGACGGACACGCCTTGGGCGCCGTGGATGGTGGTGGCGTACCCGAGCTCGACGAACTCGGAAACGTACTGCGACGGGAGCCGCAGGGTGCGGGTTGACCTTGGCTGGCGGACGGTGAGGGAGTGGTCTGAGTGAGTCGCATGAACGGTCCACCGGTCGCCGTTTTTGACCCAGTCTCGGGCGCCGACGGCGAGGCGTCGGTGGTTGTGTCGGGTGATGACGGTGTCACCGACGTGGGCGGTCGACCCATCGTGCAAGCGCACGCCGTGGCCTGGCGGGGCGTGGGTGTGCCGGTGGGTTTGAGCGCGACGGTTGAGGTCTCTGACGAGCTCTCGGGTCGGGGCGATCATGAGGCTGTTCAGGCCTTGGGAGCGGTCGGTGGCCCAGGAGGTGAAGGCGCCGTCGGTGATCGTGGTGAGGCCTCCAACATGGACGCGGCGGTGGTCGAGGTAGAACCCGAGGGCTTCGGCGCGGCCGTCGCGTAGGGCGAGGGATGCGGACCCTTCAGCGGGGTCGACGAACCGGACGAGCTCGGTGAGGTGGATCGCGCCGTGGGTGGTGGCGATGTCCTGGAGGACGCCGCCGGCGCCGATCGCCGACAGCTGGTGGTGGTCGCCGACGAGCCGGACTTGGCCGCCTCGGCTGGTGATGAAGGCGATCGCGGTGTCGAGAGTGAGAGTGTCGGCCAGCCCGGCCTCGTCGATGATCGCAAGGGTGCTGGGGCCGACTTGCTGGGCCCAGTCGGGGAGGTCGCTGTGCGCGATCGACCAGGTCAGCTTGGCGAGGGTGTCCGTGGTGGTTCCGATGTGGTCGCGCAGGACGGCCGCGGCGGCGGCCGAGGGCGCTAACCCGAGGACGGCTCCGCCGCCGCTGGTCCAGGCATTGGCCAGAGCGGTCATCGCGGTGGTCTTGCCCGAGCCTGCTGGTGCCAGGGCGAGCTGGACTCGACGACCGGAGGTCGCCATCGATCGCACGAGGGCGACCTGAGCGGCGTTGAGTGCGACACCGTTGGCGGCCTCCTCGAGGAGAGCGAGCGTGACGGCGTCCTCGCTCGCGGCGGGGCGGTCGAACTTGCCGGCGGCGGTGACGACTCGGCGCTCGGCGGTGAGGATCTCGCGGCTGGAGTACACGGCTGAGCCGGCGACCGTGTACACACTGGAACCGTCTTGGCGGCGCAGCGATGCGGGCTCGCTGACCCCGTCGCCGGTGGGGGTGAGGCGCACTGATGACGCTCTGAGGACGTGAGCGGTGACCTGGTCGATAAGCGCGTCGACGTCGTCGGGGGCAGTACCGAGGGAGCGGACTTGGCGGTGCGCTTCGGAGCGCACATGCCAACCTGCCATGTCGATCGGCGCTGTTGGATCTCGGTCAGGACTAGGTGCGCGGTGGACGCGACCCGGGCGTCATCTACGACGGGACGCGGCGTCCCAACAGCGGGGGAGAGGGCGTATTGCACCATCGTGGCGACTCTCTGCGAGCTGCCAAGTAGCTCCCGGGCCTGCGCGGCCCAGGACGCGCGCTGCTCGTCAACGGTGCGTGGGTCGTGCTTGGCGCCGCGAGTGTCCAGGGTGGCGACCTGTGACAGGTGGATGGACTCAACCACTGTCGGCGGGCGGCCATGGTCGGCCTGAAACGTGGCGGACAGTTCTCGGGTGCGCGCGACGATGCTGGCGCGGCGGCTCGACCAGCGGGCGATGAGTCGAGGATCGACGCCGACGATCTCGCGGACTGGTCGGCGCGAACGGTCCAAGGGTTGCCGTTCGGTGAACCGGACGCCGAGGCGTCGGCGCAGATGGCCTTCCAGTGCGGTGTTGTAGGTCTCGGAGGCAGCGACGTTGGCTTTGTACAGGAGGCGTCCGTCGATCGACAGCCATTTTCCCGACAGCGTCTGGACCTTGTTGGCCACCGCCACATGGGTGTGGAGGTCGGGGTCGCCGGAGCGGGAGTCACGGTGGACGAAGGCGGCGGCGACCAGGCCCTTGACGTCGACTTGCCGGACCCCGGCCTTGCCCTCTCGGCTGTACAGGGCGTGGTCCTCGATGAAGGTCAAAGCATCTCTAACGGCGTCGTGGTGGGCGAGTTCGATCTGTGCCGCGACCGACGGTGGCGCGACCGCCCAAAGCGCGCTGACCGACTTCACGGGAGAGAAGGTCAGGTCGAACCCGGCAATGGCACTGGTGCGCGGTCGCGTGTATCGCGCGATCGCCGACCCGAGCTCGCGGGCATCGAAGGGCTCGCGTCCCTTCTCTTCGCGGAACTGTTCGAGGGCGACCTCGGTGCGAACTCGGGCCTCGACCTCTGGCGACGCCATCTCAGCGTCGAAGCCCGCGATCCGTTGGGCGACCTGGACTTGGAACCCGGTGACGTCGCCCGCGTAGACCAAGAAGGGGGCACCAAGCCGCGTGACGGCCGCGCGGTCCCGTTCGGAGAGGTCCGGCCCAGCCAACGACGTGGCGAACCGCTGCGCGAGAGGGTGCAGCCCTTCGCCGTACAGAGCCTTCATCTGGTCGGCGGTGACCTCATCCCCCGCCGTGAGCCCCAGTACCCCCGACATCCCGCGCCCGACCCACTGGCCCGGAGTCTCACCGCTCTCGGCGTAGTAGGTCGCAAGCGGTATCCGGGCGTCGCCAGTGCGGTCGTGGGCGGCGACTTGCTGGGTGAGGTAGGTGTAACCAGCGCCAGCCGTGAGTTTGTGGAGACTCATCGTCACGATCACCCAAAGCCCGGCTGGAGGGCTCCGAGGTCACGTCACGACGCAGGGAGGGACCCGGGGTGCATGAGGTGTGAGACTCGGGGGTGTGACGTTCGTGGAGCGGCTGTCTTGAGGGCTGACCATGCAAGAGGCGCCACCGTGGTGAGGTTGGCACGTAGCTAGCGGACAAGTTTCCGGCAGCCTTTAGCCCGGGGGGCGTCCAAGAAGATTCCTGCTCTAGCAAGGGTGGAAGGGCCCGAGCAGCCTCAACAACCCTCGGACAACCCTTGACCGCGCCCCAGCCGGCGTCTTAACGTCACCGACAACAACAGAAGATCGCGCCGTTCGAACCAGGGCGGGAGAGTCGAGACCAGTTCTCGGCGCCGAAGGAGCAAACCTTCCCAGAATCTCTCAGGCCCACAGACCGTGCTGGTGAGGCGAACTCTGGAAAGCAGGCCCCATGGCCTGCACCCACGGTGCAAACCGCACACTGCGGTGAAGCTCTCAGGTCCGATGACAGAGCGGGGAGGCAACCACTCTGCCGTGCCCGCGCACGGTTCCTCACGGGAGCCTCCATGACCCACGAACGGGGCGAATTCTTCACTCGCCACATCGGCTTCACCCCAAACGAGCAGGCGGCCATGCTGGCCGAGCTCGGGTACTCATCTCTCGATTCTCTTATCGACGACGCGGTTCCCGCCGGTGTACGGATGTCTACCGAGCTCTCCCTGCCCCAGGCGGCGAGCGAGGCGCAAGTCCTGGCTGAGTTGCGCTCCCTTGCCGCGCAGAACACTCCCGGCGAGCCAATGATCGGGCTGGGGTACCACTCCACGATTACTCCTGGCGTCATCCGTCGGCGAGTGCTGGAGAGCCCGGCTTGGTACACCGCCTACACGCCATACCAGCCGGAGATCTCCCAAGGGCGGCTCGAGGCGCTGTTGAACTTTCAGACCATGATCGGAGACCTCACAGGCCTTCCCACCGCCAACGCGTCTCTGCTCGACGAGGCCACCGCGGTCGCCGAAGCGGTCACCATCATGCGACGGACCGCAATCCGTCACCGCGCGGTGGTCCTTGTCGACGCCGACGTCATGCCGCAGAGCGTGGCGGTGCTACGCACCCGGTGCGAGGCCGTGGGCGTTGAAGTCGTCCTTACCGACCTACGAGGCGGTCTTCCCGAGGACGAGGCCTTCGGTGTCGTGCTCCAGTATCCGGGCGCGTCCGGTTCCATCGCCGACCACCGGGTAACGGTCACACAGGCCCACGAGCGCGGCATGCAGGTCACCGTCGCCGCCGACCTGCTCGCGCTCACCCTGCTCACACCTCCCGGCGAGTGGGGCGCTGACATCGTCGTCGGCTCGACCCAACGGTTCGGGGTGCCGATGGGCTACGGCGGGCCCCACGCCGGGTACATCGCCGTGCGCTCCGGCCTCGAACGCAATCTCCCCGGGCGACTGGTGGGGGTGAGCGTCGACGCCGAGGGACGCCCCGCGTACCGGTTGGCGCTGCAAACGCGTGAGCAGCACATACGCCGGGATAAGGCGACCTCGAACATCTGCACCGCCCAGGTCCTGCTCGCCGTCGTGGCGTCTATGTACGCCGTTTACCACGGTCCGGATGGGCTGCGCCGTATCGCCCGCCGGATCCACACCGACTCCACAGGTCTCGCCGCCGCTCTGCACGCGGCTGGCGTCGAAGTCGTCCACCAGCAATTTTTCGACACGTTCATCGCCACGGTGCCTGGACGGGCCGGCAAGGTCATCGCTGCTGCAGCCAAGTTCGGGATCCACCTACGCGCCGTGGACGATGACCACGTCGCCGTCTCGGTGGGGGAGAGCACCACGCAGAAGCACCTGGCCGCCGTCCTTACCGCGTTCGGCGTCGCCATTACCCCGTCCCCGGGACCGGTGGCCCTGCCGGTCCTGCTCCTGCGGCGCACCGACGTCCTCACCCACCAGGTGTTCCGGACTCACCACTCAGAGACCAAGATGCTGCGATACCTGCGCTCCCTGTCGGACAAGGACTACGCGCTTGACCGCGGGATGATCCCGCTCGGCTCCTGCACCATGAAGCTCAACGCGACCACCGAGATGGAACCCATCTCCTTTCCCGGGTTCGCCGACCTCCACCCGTTCGCCCCGGCCGCAGCAGCGACCGGATACGCCACCCTCATCGGCCAGCTCGAGACCTGGCTCGCTGACCTTACCGGCTACGCGAAGGTGTCCATCCAGCCGAACGCCGGCAGCCAAGGCGAGCTGGCCGGACTGCTCGCCATCCGTGCCTTCCACCGCGCCAACGGGGACGAGCACCGCGACGTGTGCCTCATCCCATCCTCCGCCCACGGCACCAACGCCGCCTCCGCCGTCCTGGCGGGCATGCGCGTGGTCGTCGTCCGCGGCAACGAGGACGGCACCATCGACCTCGACGACGTGCGCGTCAAGCTGACCGAGCACGGCGACCGTCTGGCGGCCGTCATGGTTACCTACCCCTCTACGCACGGGGTGTACGAGGAAGGCATCACCGAGTTGTGCGACCTCGTGCACGACCACGGAGGCCAGGTATACGTCGACGGGGCGAACCTCAACGCCCTGCTAGGGCTGGCCGCTCCTGGCCTATTCGGTGGCGATGTCTCTCACCTCAACCTGCACAAGACGTTCTGCATCCCCCACGGCGGCGGCGGCCCCGGTGTTGGACCCATCGGTGTTGCCGCCCACCTGGCGCCCTACCTTCCCTCTCACCCATTACACCCAGACCCCGACCGACGTGCCGGCATCGGCCCGGTCGCTGCCGCGCCCTACGGGTCGGCCGGGATCCTGCCGATCAGCTGGGCTTACGTGCGGCTCATGGGTGCTGAAGGGCTGACGAAGGCCACGAAGGTCGCCGTGCTTGCCGCGAATTATGTGGCCAAGCGGCTGGCGCCGCACTACCCCACCCTTTACACGGGCAGCGACGGGCTCGTGGCGCACGAGTGCATCCTCGACTTGCGGCCGCTGACGAAGTCGACCGGCGTCACCGTCGACGACGTCGCCAAGCGGCTGATCGACTACGGGTTCCACGCCCCGACGATGTCGTTCCCGGTCGCCGGCACCCTCATGGTCGAGCCGACTGAGTCCGAGGACCTCGCAGAGGTTGACCGCTTTATCGACGCGATGGTCGCCATCCGCGCCGAGATCGAGGACGTCGCCGCCGGGCGGTGGGCCGTCGAGGAAAGTCCTCTCAGAGCGGCCCCGCACACCGCCGCGTCCGTGACCGCCGACGACTGGGACGAGCCGTACACGCGGCAGCAGGCCGCCTACCCCACGGGGTCGGCCGCGGACAAGTACTGGCCGCCGGTGCGGCGGATTGACGGCAGCCACGGCGACCGCAACCTCGTCTGTTCCTGCCCGCCGCCCGAGGCGTTCTCCGCGTGAGCGCCGAATCCACGACCAATACTTCGGAGCAGCCAATGTCCAAGACCACCGCCCTGCACGACGTGCACGCAGCCGCCAACGCCCAGTTCACAGACTTCGCCGGGTGGCGGATGCCCCTGCGTTACGGCAGCGAGCTCGCCGAGCACCACGCCGTGCGCACCACCGCCGGTCTGTTCGACCTGTCCCACATGGGCGAGATCGAGGTCACCGGCCTCGAGGCGTCCGCCTTCCTCAATTACGCCCTGGTGGGCGACTTTGCGGCGCTAGCCGTCAGCAAGGCCCGTTACACGATGATCTGCCAAAGCAACGGCGGGATCCTGGACGACCTCATCGTCTACCGCCTCGACGAGCACCGATACATGGTGGTCGCTAACGCCTCTAACACCCAGGTCGTCCTCGACGCCCTGAAGTCCCGGGCAGCCGGCTTCGACGCCACCGTGCACGACTCCCGTGACGACTGGGCCCTCATTGCCATTCAGGGTCCAGTGACGACGAGGGTGCTGCGGTCACTGACCGACGTCGACCTCGACGCACTGCCGTACTACGCGATCGCCGAAGGCCACGTTGGTGATGCACCGGCTCGCCTGGCCCGCACTGGCTACACCGGCGAGGACGGCTTCGAGATCTTCTGCAACCCCAAGCACGCGATTCAGATCTGGACCGCGCTGATCGATTTCGGCGCTGCCGCCGGTGTCACCCCCGCTGGGCTCGCTTGCCGCGACTCCCTGCGCCTGGAAGCGGCGATGCCCCTCTACGGCAACGAGCTCTCCCGCGAACTGACCCCTTACGAGGCCGGACTGGGCAGGGTAGTCAAGCTTGACAAGTCCGGCGACTTCGTTGGCCGCCAAGCCCTACAGGCCCGTTCTCAGGTCCCCGTCGACAAGGTTCGCGTCGGCCTGCTCCCACAAGGCCGTCGCGCTCCACGCGCCGGGGCCACCGTCCTAAACCCCGTCACCGGTCACGTCGCCGGCTACGTCACCAGCGGTGCGCCCTCGCCAACACTCGGACACCCCATCGCCATGGCCTACATCGACCTCGCCCTCGCCGAGCCTGGCACCTCCGTGACCATCGACGTCCGCGGAACAGCGGTGCCAGCCACCATCACCGCCCTGCCGTTCTACCGCCGCATCAACTGACCAATTCGATCCAGGAGAGCTCGATGACCAACCCCCCGCACCTGCAGTACACCGACCAGCACGAGTGGCTGCACATCGAGGGCGACCTAGCTCTCGTCGGCATCACCGCCTTCGCCGCCGACGCCCTCGGCGACATCGTCTATGTCGACCTTCCAGAAGTCGGCGCCACCGTCACCGCCGGCGAGGCGTGCGGAGAGATCGAGTCCACCAAGTCCGTCAGCGAGCTCTACGCACCCGTTGACGGCGAGGTCACCGAGGTCAACACCGGCGTCGCAGACGACCCGGCCCTGATCAACACCGATCCCTTCGGCGCCGGATGGATCCTGCGGATCCGCATTAGCGGCACTCCCCGCCTGCTCGACGCAGCTGGCTACAACGATCTCGTCTCCCGCGGATGAGCACGATGTCACCCAACCTCCTCAACGAGGACCTCGCGACTGTGGACCCGCTGGTCCATGCTGCGCTCGCCGCGGAGCTGCACCGCCAGGAGGAAACTCTGGAGATGATCGCCTCGGAGAACTTCGCCCCCATTGCGGTCATGCAGGCCCAAGGGTCGGCGGCGACCAACAAATACGCCGAGGGCTACCCGGGACGGCGCTACTACGCCGGATGCGAACACGTCGACGTTATCGAGCAACTGGCCATCGACCGTCTAACCGCCCTATTCGGTGCCCGTTACGCCAACGTCCAGCCTCACTCGGGCGCTCAAGCCAACACTGCAGTCTTCTTCGCCCTCCTCGAGCAGGGCGACACCATCCTCGGGCTCGACCTCGCCCATGGCGGCCACCTCACCCACGGGATGCGCCTGAATTACAGCGGCAAGACGTTCGACGTCGTCCCCTACCACGTCGGCGCTGACGGCCGCGTCGACATGGACGAGGTCGCCGATCTCGCCCAGGTACACCGGCCCCGCATGATCATCGCGGGATGGTCGGCCTACCCGCGGCATCTGGACTTCGCCCGGTTTCGAGCGATCGCTGACGAGGTCGGCGCCTACCTGTTCGTCGACATGGCGCACTTTGCCGGCCTCGTGGCGGCCGGGCTTCACCCCAACCCGGTCGCTCACGCCCACGTAACAACCTCCACCACTCACAAGACGCTCGGCGGACCCCGCGGAGGAGTGATCCTCACCGACGATGCCGGCATCGCCAAGAAGATCAACAGCGCCGTCTTCCCCGGCCTTCAAGGCGGCCCCCTCGAGCACGTCATCGCGGCCAAGGCGGTGTCCTTCCTGGTCGCGGCCAGTCCCGAGTTCCGTGAACGTCAGCAACGCACTATCGACGGTGCGCGGCTGCTCGCCGATCGCCTCCTGAGCGAGGACGTGCGCCGCGCCGGCGTCGACGTCCTCACCGGCGGTACCGACGTTCACTTGGTGCTCGTTGATCTCGTCGCGTCGTCCTTGGACGGCAAGCAGGCCGAGGACCGGCTCCACGCCGTGGGAATCACGGTGAACCGCAATGCTGTTCCCAACGACCCGCGCCCGCCCATGGTGACCTCGGGGCTGCGCATCGGAACCTCCGCGCTAGCGACGCGAGGATTGGGAGCGGACGCGTTCAGCGAGGTCGCCGACATCATCGCCGCGGCTTTGTCTCCCGACCTCACGAACGACCAATTCCAGATGCTGCAGGAGCGGGTCCGTGTACTGGCGCGCAACTACCCGCTCTACCCGGTCCTGACCGATGAACGCTGACCACACCCTCGAGGAACCGACGTGGCACTGAGCGCCTTTGACCTTTTCTCGATCGGCATCGGACCCTCCAGCTCACACACCGTCGGCCCAATGCGGGCCGCGGCCTCCTTCGTCGACAGCC
This sequence comes from Phycicoccus sp., assembly GCF_035325325.1. Classification (NCBI taxonomy): domain Bacteria; kingdom Bacillati; phylum Actinomycetota; class Actinomycetes; order Micrococcales; family Intrasporangiaceae; genus Phycicoccus; species Phycicoccus sp. Next base: position 58,579 of record NZ_DAOLAC010000003.1, read on the forward strand.
TAGACAACGACCAAGTCCTGTCATCGGTGGCCCGCGTCCGCACGCAGCTGTTCGGCTCCTTGGGTGCCACGGGTCACGGACACGGCTCCGACAAGGCCGTCATCCTGGGACTGTCCGGCCACCACCCGGAGACCTGCGACCCGCGGAACGTCGACGCCCTTTTGGGGCATGTTCGCGCCAGCTCGCGTCTCGAACTCGGTGGCCGCCATGTCGTGGTCTTCAACGAGGGCGATGATCTCGTGCTGCACCGCCGGTTGAGCCTTCCGCTGCATCCGAACGGTATGACGTTCACCGCGTACGACGGGATGGGCGCCACCGTTGCCGAGCGTTCGTACTACTCCGTCGGAGGTGGCTTCGTCGTCGGCGAGGACGCCACCGGCAACACCGGCATCGTGCCGGACCAGACCGCCCTCGTCTACCCGTTCACCACCGGCGACCAGCTGCTCGGCCACTGCCGTCGGACGGGGCTGTCCATCGCGGAGATCATGATGGCCAACGAGACCGCCTGGCGCTCCGAGAGTGATGTGCGCACCGGCCTGCTGGACATCTGGGCCGTCATGAGGGAATGCGTCGCCAACGGCATCGCCACCCCAGGGACGCTGCCCGGTGGCCTGAAGGTCCCACGCCGTGCGCCCGGGCTCGCAGCCCAGCTCGCTTCGGAGAGTGCCGAGGGCGACCCGCTACGCGGCACGGACTGGCTCACCCTGTACGCGCTCGCTGTCAACGAGGAGAACGCTGCCGGCGGCAGGGTCGTCACCGCGCCCACCAACGGGGCAGCCGGGATCATCCCGGCTGTTCTGCACTACTACAAGAGCTTCGTGCCTGCGGCCGACGACGACGGCGTGGTGACCTTCCTTCTGACCGCCGCAGCCATCGGCGTGGTCTTCAAGGAGAACGCGTCCATCTCCGGCGCGGAGGTCGGCTGTCAGGGAGAGGTCGGGTCCGCGTGTTCCATGGCTGCGGCGGGCTTCGCTGCGGTCACCGGTGGTTCATCAGCCCAAGTCGAGAACGCCGCCGAGATCGCGATGGAGCACAACCTGGGACTGACCTGTGACCCGGTCGGAGGGCTCGTCCAGATCCCCTGCATCGAGCGTAACGCCATCGCGTCAGTCAAAGCCGTCACCGCTGCCCGGACCGCCCTGCGCGGCGACGGCACGCACATCGTCTCGCTCGATAAGGTCGTCAAGACGATGCGCGAGACGGGCGCCGACATGAAGGTCAAGTACAAGGAGACAGCGCGAGGTGGACTGGCGGTCAACGTGATCGAGTGCTGACGGCCCTCAGCACATGACACCAACAATGGCGGTCTACTAGAGGCGATCTCGGGTCACCGGCTTCTTCTACCCGCCTGGATGACGACCTGTTCAGCAACGAGTCCACATCACTGCCGCCCCCTCGCGCGATGAGGTGGTGGGCCGGACAGCGTGGGCAGCCCTGCTAAGACATGGGCTGGACCCTATGCATGGTCGCTCGCAAGGTCGGCCGGATCGGGTAACCGCCGCCGTTGCAGGACTGTGTGGACCCGGCGCACGTTGCAGGTTGTTCGGTTTGAACCGCGCTTGTCGTTCCCGCTGGACTTCAGACGGTGGCTCCGCTGCCCAAGCTGAGAGCTGCTGCGGTGCCTTGCGGGAGCGTGTTGAGGACTGAGGTACTGGGTGCGAGTCGTTCATCCGGGCCCAAGAGTCAAGCCGAGCGCCGCCAATCCGAGGGTGCGTGCTCATTAAACATGCCCATTGACTTGTGGACCTAAACGAGGTCCAATAGGCCAACACATCAACGCGCGTCATGCCGCGCACTGGCCTGGGTAGCAAGGGAGACTTCTTGTGGACGAGATCAGCCGGATCACCGAGGGGCCCGTTGAGGGACATGCGGGTGCGATGGTGGGCGATGGGAGGTCTGGCGACGAGGGACACGGCCTAGCCGCCGGCGCCGTCAGCCTTCCGCAGAGCATCATCTTCTCGGTGGCCTCTTCGGCACCTGGGCAGGCAACCGCCGTCACGATCGCGGGACTCGTCGCAGCCTCGGCGTACGCCGGAGGGGTGGCGGTTCTCATCACCACGTTGCCGATGTTGGCAATTGCCTTCGCTTACCATCGATTGAACATGTGGAGCCGCGACTGCGGCGGTTCCTATATGTGGGTCGGCAAGGCCATCAGCCCTTACGTGGGCTTCATGGTGGGCTGGGTGATGCTGACGGGCTACCTGCTAGGGACTGTGGCCGACATCTTGCCGATCGGACCGGCCGTACTCAGCTTCCTGGGAATGGCCGCGGATGGGGTCATCCCGTCACTCATCACTGTCGCGGTGGCGGGTTTGCTGGTGATCGCCACCGCGGTGGTCGGCGTACAAGTAACGGCTCGTTTCCAGGTCATCATCGCCAGCGTCGAATACGTCATCCTGCTGGCATTCTGCGCCATTGGCATCTACAAGGTTTACCTCGTGCACGCTCCCGGGACGATGCGCCCGAGTTGGGAATGGCTGTCGCTCAACGGCGTCGGCGGGCAGGGGAGTCTCGTAGCAGGGATGTTGATCACGGTCTATCTGTTCACCGGTTGGGACAGCGCTCTCTACCTCAACGAGGAAACCGAACGACCAGAGAGTAACCCCGGCCGCGCCGCCATGATGTCTGTTGTCATCCTCGGCCTCTTCTACGCCCTGCTGCAGTTCTCCCTCCAGGGGGCTGCGCCGGCCGCAGACCTGCAAGAGCACGGCGGCGATGCCCTGACGTTCCTAGCCACGTCCCTGGTGGGAGAAGGATGGGGGAAGTTCATGTCTGTCGCCGTCATCCTTTCCGTGCTCGGTACGACTCAGGCCTTCTTGGTTAGTGCCGCGCGAATCGCCTTCTCGATGGGAACGGACCGCGTCTTGCCACCGGCATTCGGCAAGCTGCACCAGCGCTACCGCACACCCGTATTCGCCACGGTGCTGTTCGGCGTTGTCATGATTGTGGCTACCTGGGTCTATGTGCTCTCCTCCTCCATCGCGGGCGCGTTCGACGTAGTCGTCTCCATCACCGGAGTTCTGTTCGCCCTCTTCTATTCAGCGACCGGGATTGCGACCGCCGTCTTCTATCGCAAGTTTGCCCAGCAAAGCGCGATGAACCTTCTGACCACCGGCGTCCTTCCGCTTGCCGGGGCGGGGGCGCTGGGCTGGGTTGCCATTCGCTCGATCATGGACTTCGACTCGCAGGCGCTCTGGTCGGTGCTCGCGGTGGCCGCGCTGGGCGTCGTGATGCTCGTCGTGTCGGCAGTGAAGTACCGCCCGGAGTTTTTCCGCATGCCACGAGAGGCCTACGAGCCCACTGATGCGCTCTGAAGTCAGGCCTCTACCAACCACTAAATTACAGGAGCCTTGTCGATGAGGATCGGCGTACCTAAGGAAGTCAAGAATCACGAGTACCGGGTGGCGATCACTCCCGTGGGCGTGCACGAGCTGGTGGCGCACGGCCACGAGGTGTACGTCGAGCGAGGGGCTGGTCTTGGCTCATCGGTCCACGATGCCGAGTACGTCGGAGCGGGTGCGAAACTGCTCGACTCGGCGGACGATGTGTGGGCCGGTGCTGACATGGTGCTGAAGGTCAAGGAGCCGGTGTCCGAGGAGTACCACAGGATGCGCGAAGGGCTCGTCCTCTTCACTTACCTCCACCTGGCTGCGGATCGCCCGCTGACCGAGGAGTTGGTCAACCGCAAAGTGACTGCTATCGCGTACGAGACTGTGCAGCTGGCCTCGGGCGGGCTCCCTTTGCTCTACCCGATGTCTGAGGTTGCTGGCTGCCTGGCTCCGCAGGTTGGCGCCTACTCGCTACTCAGGGCCCAAGGCGGACGTGGTGTCCTGATGGGTGGTGTCGGTGGCGTAGCAAACGCCAAGGTCGTCATCATCGGCGCCGGCGTATCCGGTCAAAACGCTGCCAATATCGCACTCGGGATGGGTGCCGACGTGACGATGCTGGACACCGACCTGGACAAGCTGCGGCTTTCGTTCTGGCGCTACAACAACCGGGTTCACGCGTTGGCCTCCTCCACGCTGGCTATCGAGCAGCAGGTCACTGAGGCCGACATGGTGATCGGCGCGGTGCTCGTGCCCGGCGCGGCGGCGCCCAAGCTCGTCTCCAATGAGATGGTCTCGCGGATGAAGCCGGGTTCGGTGCTGGTGGACATCGCAGTGGACCAGGGTGGTTGTTTCGAAGACACCCACGCGACTACGCACGCGGATCCGACCTATGAGGTGCACAACTCCACGTTCTACTGTGTTGCCAACATGCCCGGTGCCGTTCCTAACACCTCCACGTACGCCCTCACGAACGCGACGCTGCCATACGCCGTTGCGCTGGCCGACAAGGGCTGGCAGAACGCACTGCGCAATGATTGCTCGCTGGCGCTCGGCCTCAACGCCCACGCCGGGCAGATCACGAACGGACCGGTCGCAGAAGCTCATGGTCTGATCAGCGCCAAGCTCGAGGACATCGTCGACTAGCGTGGCGCCGGGCCTCCGCAAGGCCACTGGGCCTAATCGGTGCGATAATGGACTTTATGACCGCACAGAAGGCCACGCTCCGGCTCTCAGATCAAACTCAGAGCGGTGGGTCGGCTCGGTTCGAGACAATTGCCCAGCCCCGCGCACACGACTTCGTTGTGGAGCAGATCAGGCGACAGATCGCCTTGGGGGTGATCGCGCCTGGGTCGGCACTGCCGCCGGAGCGCGAGCTAGTGAAGATCTTCGGTGTGGGCCGGCTCACCGTCCAGCTGGCCATCGGCCAGCTCGAGTCCGAGCATGTGATCGAGACACGGCGCGGCCGGCACGGTGGCAGTTTTGTAATTGCGCCGTCGACAGACGAGCGAGCGTTGGACTATCGCCTCATTGAGCTGCGACGCGACGCAGATGAGATCTTGGCATCGGTCGAATACCGATGCATCATCGAGCCTGCAGCGACGTCGATGGCCACGAGGAAGCTACGCGTGAAGCAGCTGCGAGAGCTCGAACGTCTGCAGGACAGCTTGGAGAGTTCGTCCGACGACGCCGAGTTCATGCGGTGGGACACGGCCTTCCACCTAACGATCGCCGAGCTCACCGGAAACCGGCTCATTGTCGATGCGCTCGAGCGGATTCGGCTCGGCCTAAACCCCGCCCTGCAGCTGCTGCCTGACACTTCCATCTGGCACGAGCTCTCGAACCACGAGCACCGAGAGATCCTGGCAGCCATGGGCAGAAAGGACGCGTCAGCAGCCGGGCAACTGATGCAGAGTCACATCACCCACGCCGAGCAGAGCATTCGTTCTCTGCTGAAGTCCCTCGCGCGCCGCTAGTCCCCGCATGGCTTGACTTCGGTCGAAGCGTGAGCTAAAAAGGACTCGAAGCTAGTCCTTTAGTCATTAAGTGAGTGAGTCCATGCTGAGATCTCTTGGTCCGCTGTCGGCGCCGTGGCGGGTGGCAGAGTGATGGTCGCCTACCCAACCATCGGTCTGTCTGTCTACCTCGAGACGGCCTCGTGGGGGGTCTGGAGCAAGCGCGCAGCTCTGTTGCCAGCGACCTACCTAGATGCGCTGGCCGACGCTCGCGCTGTACCCGTGTTGTTGCCACCGTCATTGGATGCCCGGGCCAGTCTCCGCGGTGTTGATGGACTGGTCTTGGTCGGGGGTCCAGATATCGATGCCCGCCTGTACGGTGAGCAGCGGCATCCGTCCGCCGACGAGCCGCGCGTCGAGCGGGACGCTTGGGAGCTCGAGCTTCTTGCCGGAGCCATGGACCTCGACCTACCTGTGCTTGGAATCTGCCGCGGCATGCAGCTCATCAACGTCGCCCGAGGCGGACGACTCAATCAGGCGCTTGAGGCCGGCGACGCAGACTCGCTGCATCGACCACGGGTTGGGGTTTTCGGCGAGCACAGCGTCCGTGTAAGTCCGCTCAGCTGGCATGGACAGGTCCTCGGCAACGCTGCACGCGTCGCGACATACCACCATCAGTCGGTGAATGTCGTCGGCAGCAACCTACGTGCCGTTGCCCACGCTGAGGACGGCTGCATCGAGGCTATCGAGTCCTGTTGCGGGACCTACTTGCTTGGGGTGCAGTGGCACCCGGAGGAGGACCCCGACCGGACTCTCATTCGAGGCTTCGTGGAGCTGTGCCAACCGGGGAAGCGGACGCGCGTCAGCAGCACTACCCAAGCAGACGAGGGCAAGCGCGGATGGCCACCGCTAAACCAGGAGGGCGTGACGATCAACCGATCGACTCGGGCGCAGTTGCGGGCGACGTGCCAGCTGTAACCCTCGGGTCGCGAGGTCGCCTCGACTGAAGCCGCGGGACAACAACGTGTACGAGTGCCACGTGTGGATCAACTCGAACATTGACCACTACGGAGCTCGGCACGACCAGCCTTGGAGGGCATCATCCCTACCTCCCCGAGACCTTCAGTTCGACTCGACGTGGCTCGATTAGTCACTTGTCGCAAGCGCGCGAGGCCTGCGCGACCGTCCATCACATCGCGAGCGGCACAAGAAGAGGAGACGACACATGCAAACTCACTTTGAGCTGGTGAACCCGTCAACGGGCGAGACCCTTGAAACCGTCGAGCTTGCCTCGGCGGAGCTCGCCGATCGAACTATCGCTGATGCTCACCAGGCGTCGTTGACGTGGAGGGAGGTCTCGCCGGCCGACCGCGCGAACCTGCTGCGTCGCTTCGCCGAAGAGGTCGACGCAGACCGAGAGAACCTTGCCCAGTTGGAGGTCAGGAACTCGGGCCACACGATCTCCAATGCGAGGTGGGAAGCCGGAAACGTGCGTGATGTCCTCAACTACTACGCGGCCGCCCCGGAGCGACTTTTCGGCCGTCAGATACCGGTGGCTGGGGGCTGGGATGTGACCTTCAAGGAGCCGCTCGGAGTCGTAGGGGTGATCGTGCCGTGGAACTTCCCGATGCCTATCGCGAGCTGGGGATTCGCGCCAGCGCTAGCGGCCGGCAACGCAGTGGTCCTCAAGCCGGCAGAAGCCACCCCCCTGACGGCCATGCGACTTGCCGAGCTGGCCCTCAAGGCGGGCATCCCTCAGCACGTATTCAACGTTCTTCCGGGGCGCGGGGCGGTCGTAGGTCAGCGATTCGTGAATAACCCGCTCGTTGCCAAGGTCGTCTTCACGGGGTCTACCAAGGTGGGCAAGGCGATCATGGCGGGCTGTGCGGCGCAGGTGAAGCCGGTGACGCTCGAGCTCGGAGGCAAAAGTGCCAACCTGGTGTTTGAGGACGCGGACCTGGAGCGCGCGGCAGCGCTCGCGCCGTACGCCGTGTTCGACAACGCTGGCCAAGACTGCTGCGCCCGCTCACGGATCCTGGTGCAACGCAGCGTGCTCGACCGGTTCATGGAGCTGTTCGAGAAGGCGGTGCTTGCGATGCGGGTCGAGGACCCGGCGCTGGAAACTTCCGAGATGGGCCCGCTGATCACGGCCGAGCATCATGCGCGCGTGGCGTCGTACCTCCCTGAAGACGTCCCCGTCGCGTTTCGAGGGACGGCACCTGAGGGACCCGGCTATTGGTTCCCGCCCACGGTGCTCGCGCCTGTGTCGCCGGCAGACCGTGTAGCCACCGAGGAGATCTTCGGTCCGGTCGCGGTGGTTATCCCCTTTGACGATGAGGCTGACGGGATCCGGATCGCTAACGCCTCGGTGTACGGACTGTCCGGGTCCGTCTGGACCTCAGACCTTGCACGTGGACTGCGTGTATCGCGGGCGCTGGAGACCGGCGCGCTGAGCGTCAACTCCAATTCGTCAGTTCGCTACTGGACACCCTTCGGCGGGTTCAAGCACTCGGGACTCGGACGGGAGCTAGGCCCCGACGCGCTAGACGCGTTCACGCAGGAGAAGAACGTGTTTCTATCAAGTGAGTAGCGGACGGGGTAGCAAATACCGCCTAAAGGACCTAGTATAAGTCCATAACCACTGCTTCGAAGGAGGAATGATGAGCGACCGTGGAGTTGTGACCGCCCCAGAATCGGCGGTGTTCGTGCGCGAGCTGGACCGCGCCTACCCCCTGATCGTTAGGGGTGACGGGGTTTGGTTGCATGACGCGGCCGGGACGAAGTACCTCGACGCCGTCTCCGGCGGGGCGATGGTGACCAGTCTGGGTCACGGACCTGTGCCGTCGATCCTGAACGCAGCCAGGTCTCAGGCCGAGCAGATCTCGTTCGTCTATAACGTGCACGTGACCAGCCCTGCGCAGGAGCAGTTGGCGCGGGACATTCTCGAGATTGCGCCGCCGGGTTTCACCCGGGTGCACTTCGTGTCCGGAGGCACGGAGGCGAATGAGCTCGCCCTGCGGATGGTGCGGTCCTACCATGTCGAGCGCGGCAACCCCAAGCGTCACCTGGTCGTGTCGCCTGCGCAGGCTTATCACGGTGCCAGCATCGCGACCTTTGGCCTGACCGGGCGTTCTGGGTTGCAGGACCCCTATCAGCCGTACATCCAGCAACAGCCACATATCCCTCCATGCACTTGGGCCTTTGACCCGTCCGGTGAAGAGGCCCTCCTTGCCCTCGACAGGGTGCTCGACGAGGTTGGTGACCAGGTCGCCGCCTTCCTGATCGAGCCCGTGAGCGCGGCCTCGCTGCCGGGCTACTCGCCGCCAGACGCGTTTTGGCGTGGCCTCGAGGAGCGCCGCAGAAGGCATGGGTTCCTGGTGTGGTTCGACGAGGTGGTCACGGGCCTGGGACGCACGGGGTCGTGGTTCGCCGCTGACCAGATGCCAATCACACCAGACGTCATCACCACGGCCAAGGGACTTGGTGCCGGTTTCATTCCGGTAGGCGCGATGCTCGTGCAGGACCACGTCTACCAGGCCGTGGCCAATGGCTCCCGGTCCTTCGAGCCTGGCCACACCTGGGACGGTGCACCAGTGTCTTGCGCTGTGGGTTCGGCTGTTATCGCTCATCTCAAGAAGACCGGCCTCATCGACTCAGTACGCGAACGTGGGCCGTGGCTTCGAAATGAGATCGAGCGGGCACTGGACGGCTGCGAAATGGTGCGTGAGGTCCGAGGTCGAGGATTCCTGTTGGGTGTGAGCTACGTCGACCCCACCGACGGTGAGTCTTTCCTGGACCCCTCGCTCAGGGTTGCCCGCCGAATCGACATGGGTGCTCTGGAGAGGCAGCTACTGATCTATTCGACGCAACCAACAGCAGATGGCTACGCCGGCGACCAGACCCTCCTCGCACCCGCGTTCGTCGCTAGCGATGTCGAGCTTGAAGAGATCGTCGACCGCCTTGCTCAGACAGTTCGAGCGGTGGAGGCGCAAGTCAAAGGCGTGCTCGTGGGCGCGTCGCGCGGATCGAGTTCTTTGACAAGCGATGCGACGGCGGTGACCCGAAGTGCCGGACCCCGGGACTGACATCGTCGGGGTCTCTGAGCTGGAGCGGCTCGTGGCCAACGGCGAAATCGGCACCATCGAGGTTGTCCTGATCGACATGCAGGGGCGACTCCAAGGCAAGCGCGCCCAGGGTCGGCACTTCGTCGAACGAGTGATGTCCGACGGCACGGAGGCCCAAAACTACCTGCTGGCAACCGATATCGAGATGAATACCGTACAGGGCTACGAGTTGGCATCTTGGTCGTCTGGCTACGCCAATCTCCGGATGCGCCCTGACCTGTCATCGCTACGGAGGCTGCCTTGGCATCCAGAATCGCTCCTGGTTCTTTGCGACCTCGAGGACCGCGATGGTGTGCCGCTCGCGATGTCTCCCAGGCAAGTCCTCCGCAACCAGCTCTCCCAGCTCGAGATCCACGGCTGGACAGCGCTTGTCGGAACGGAGCTGGAGTTTCTTGTCTTCCGCGACTCGTACGAAGCTGCGTGGAGCGAAGGCTACCGTGACCTGACTCGAGTGTCGCAGTACGGCATCGACTACTCCATGCTAGACACTCGCGGAACTGGCGGCTTCCTGAGTCGGCTGATCCGGTCGCTGGAGGGCGCTGGCGTCGACATCGAAGGCGTTCTGTCGGAGGCAAACCTGGGGCAGCACGAACTCGTGCTCGCGTTTACCGATGCTCTGCGGGCGTGTGACAACCACGTCGTGGCGAAGTTCGGCGCCAAGCAGGTCGCTGCCTCCGAGGGACTAAGCCTGACCTTCATGGCGAAGTTCGACAGCAATGAGGGCAACTCGTGTCACATCCACTTTAGCCTGCGCGACCTTTCTGGAAGACCCGTCTTCGCGGGCACCGGCACGCACGGCTTCTCCGACATTATGGAGAGCTTCCTCGCCGGGCAACTCGCCTACCTCCCGGAGTTGACGCTCATGTTTGCGCCCAACGTGAACTCCTACAAACGGTTCGTCGAAGGCAGTTACGCACCGACGGCCATCTCTTGGGGTTTCGACAACCGCACCTGTGCATTACGCGTCGTCGGTAGTGGAGCGTCCCTTCGGTTCGAGCACCGGCTGCCAGGTGGTGACGTGAATCCGCACCTGGCCGTCTCCGCCATTGTTGCAGCCGGTCTGCGCGGGATCGGGGAGAAGTTGTCGTTGGCTGAACCGATCTCGGGCAATGCCTACGCGTCCGCGATGCCGACGGTGCCGACCAATCTTCGAGAGGCGCTTCGGCTGTTCCGGGAGAGTGAGGTCGCCTCCGCGGCTTTCGGGGCCGAGGTCGTGAACCACTACTCGCGGATGGCCGAAGTCGAACTTGAGGCCTTCGATCGCAGTGTTACCGACTGGGAGAAGTTCCGGGGGTTCGAACGGATGTAGGGAGTGGACCGAACTCGGCAGGCCTCCGTGCCTGTCGAACTCGCCAGTGCACGTGATCATTACTACCGAGTCGGAGTACGCACCAACAGTTGGTACTGGCCGGCCTCAAGACCTACCAGAACACCCCTCCGCAATGGTCCGGTCGAGGAGATCAGGTTCCCTGTCCCTCAAGCCCACGTTTGTCTCTAGTCCCGGAGCCTGACTGGGTGCGGGGCTGATCGCGAACGCTCGGTACGCGCGGTTGGCACGGTGATTCCTGCAAGCGGTGGGCTCTCCGATCTAAGTCAGGTGAGATCGAGGTGGATGAGCACGTTGAGAAGGGTGAGAGCGCCGGCCGTGATGTCGGGGCTGTCAGTGAACTCTTCCGGACAATGGCTTCGACCACCGTGAGAAGGGATGAAAATCATGCTGGTCGGGACATGGCGTCCGAGGACGGCGGCGTCGTGCTCAGCGCCACTGTAGAGCCGCGATTGGCGTAGCCCGAGTTGGTCAGTCACCTGAGCGGTGATGTTCAGCAACGAGTCGGTCATGCTGACTGGCTGCTTGCTCGGTAGCCATTCGAACTCAAGGTCTACCCCTCGGCTCTTCGCCTCGGTGCCGGCAGCCCTGGTGAGCTCTCGGCGAGCCGTCGCAAGCCATTCGGCATCCGGGCTGCGGAGCTCTCCCCACATCTCCGCGCGGGCGGTGACAACGTTGATCGCGCTTGGGGCAAAGGTGACCAAGCCCGTCGTCCCTCGCCCGTCAGGATGCTGCGAGGCGATGGCTTCGACCGCGAGGACCGTGCCCGCGGCTGCACAGCCGGCATCACGGCGATGTTGCATAGGCCGGGTCCCCGCGTGGTCGGCTTGGCCGCGAAAGAGGGCCCGGAACCGTGAAAGGCCTGTGATGGTCGTGACAAGGCCGATCTGGCTTCCTTGGTCTTCGAGATGGGGGCCCTGCTCGACGTGCAATTCCACGAAAGCGCGGATGGGCGAGGTATCCACGCGGGCATCCAGCATTTGTGCAGGGTCAAGGCCGGCACCCTCGAGAGCCTCGGCGAAAGTGATGCCGTTCGCGTCTCGTGCGCCGAGGTCTGCAGGTTGAAACTCGCCGACCATGGCCCGCGAGCCGATACAGCTCTGTCCGAATCGGTTCGGCTCTTCATTAAAGAACGCGACCACCATCAGGGTGTGCCGCAGGGTCGTGTTCGTCGCGCGTAGTGTCCGAACGACCTCGAGAGCCGCGGCCACGCCGACATTGCCGTCATAGCGGCCGCCACCCTCAACGGTGTCTGTGTGGGAGCCCGTCATGATAATGCCGGCTCCAGGGTGGTCGCCTTCGAGGATGCCGATGACGTTAGCTGCGGCATCGACGTATGCGTGGAGCCCTGCGGCCTTCATTCTGCGCAGCGTCCATTCCCGGGCTTCCGCATCGAGCGACGTCATCGCCTGCCGCGTGAACCCCGGCAGCGAGTCGTCGACGATCTCCGCCAACTCCGCGAGGTCATAGCCGATGCGGTCCGGTTCGTCGAGTTCAAGCAATGACGTCACTCGGTTGCTCCTGATCTACCTTGTGGACAGTTGAGCTGCACCTAAGCAATCGAGCCTCGAGGCCCGCTCGGTCCAAAGGCCCTCGTGATCGGTCCTCGCGCGGTCGTGGGCCTTGGCCATCAGGTCGGCGTGCTCCGCGATCTCGGTCGGTGACTCGAAGCAACGGTGCTGCTTCAATGGATTGGACGGCAATTTCTGGGTGTCGTCAACGGAAACTCACGGCCGGTCCCTGCCGGCGGACGGCGCCGTCTTTGGAGTCAAGGACATCTGCGATCCACTGAAGAGGTCGTTTGGGCGACGCTGCTGCGCCCTGAACAGACGTAACGGTCCTTAGCCACGTCGCCTACGGGAAGCACGGGTATGGCGAGCGGTGCGACTAGATGCGAGGCCACTGTTGGGTGGCGGCTGCTTTTGACTACCCCCGCCGCCGTTGCCGCAGCAGCAACAAAGGGCGGTGGTAGTCGAAGGCACGGCCACGGCTGCCGTGACGGGTAGCGAAACGCTCCAAGCCATGACGACCAGAGCGGCCATCGTTCTCCATCTCGAGGCCTTTCGCCGCGCGAAGGGCCCCCAGACTCCCACTCTCAATACGTCAGCGGTGACCCAGCCTGCCCCACCGGGTGCCGGGGTCGCTCCGCCCTCGGAACTGGGAGCCCGGCCAAGCGGAACGGTGCGGACGTTCACCGTACGTCAATCGCAAGCGACTTGACCTGGCTAAATTCGTCGATCACCCACCGGCCGCCTAGACGACCGCGACCAGACTGCCGGCCAGCAGCGCCGCCGAAGGGCAGACTAAATTCCCAGTAGTTTGAAGAATCATTGACGACTACTAGGCCAGCATCAATCTTCTCACCGAACTGAAACGCTTTGGCCAGACTGGTCGTAAAGAGGGAAGCCACGAGACCGAACTCGCCGGAGTTCGCAGCCTGAAGCATGTGTTCCTCATCGTGGAAAGAGGTGAGAGCGGCGACAGGACCGAACGTTTCTTCGCTGAAGATCGCAGCGTCGCGACCAACGGAGGCCAAGACGGTCGGAGCGTAGAAGAATCCGGATTTGTCGGAGAGCCGACCGCCGCCAGTCACCACCTTGGCTCCCTGTCGCTCGGCGTTCTGGATCAGCCTGTCGTAGCGAGTGATGCCGGATTCCAGGTGAACCGGCCCGAGCGTCGTCCTCGAGTCGAGCGGGGAGCCGATGACAGCCCCTTCGGCGTGATCGGCCAAGAGTTGGGCGAGGTCATCGACGCACGGGTCGGCAACGAGGATCTTTCCCGCGGCACTGCACACCTGACCGGCGTTCCAGAAGGCCGAGTTCGCAATGGCGCTGGCCGCGACCTCGAGATCGGCATCAGCGAGCACGACCACGGCCGAGTTTCCTCCGAGTTCCAGGAGCAGCTTCTTGTCCCAGGCCGACTGCGCGATAGAACGTCCGGTGCCGCTGCCACCCGTGAAGCCAACAGCAACTACGTCAGGATGTGTGACGAGATGAGTCGCTACCTTTACGGAGTCGGTGATGACGAGCTGGAGAAGCTCTTGTGGGAAGTCGGCAACGAGGAGTATCTCGCGGAACTTGGTCGCAACCACCGACGTCGTCGGTGCCGGCTTCCACACGATCGCATTGCCGGCTGCCAGAGCCGGACCAATGTACTCGACCGCGATGTTTACCGGAAAGTTCCACGGAGTGACAACCGCGCACACCCCGAGTCCTTCGCGACGCACGATGACCCGCTTGTTCGGGTCCTGGACGTGGGGCAACTCGGCGCCGAGCGCCAATACCGACTCCGCAGCCGACTCGAGTCCCTGCACCGCAAACAGGATCTCTCCGCGTGCCTCGGTAATTGGCTTGCCGTGCTCGGTGGAGAGAACTTCGGCGAGCTCGTTGTGAGCTGCCATTAGCGCACTGGCTGCGGAACGGCACCACTGTGCTCGTGTGGCGGGGCGAACGGAACGTGTCTTCTCGAAGGCGGCGCGGGCGCTGGACACGGCCGCGTCGACGTCGGCGGCCGTCGCTGAAGTCAGAGTGGCGAACGTCGCGCCTTCAGCCGGGTTGATCGCCCGGTAGGAGGTGTCGCCCGCGCGCCACGACCCGTTGATCCAGGAGTTGAAGGTGTCCGAGCCAGTCGGCGCGTTGATGGTCATTAAGAGGTCCTTCCCACGAAGAGCAGATTCTACCAATCGTTTGGCATTTTGAACAGAGGTAGCGTGCTGCCAAGGGCTTGCGTGCCTAACGGCTGGGGGCGGGCCCCTTTGAGGACTCGCGGATCACGAGCTCAGGAACCATGACTAGAGAGTCGACGGACCCGCCCTGGATCCAGTCGATGAGGAGTGATGCGGCGCTAGTTCCCATGCTGGAGATGTCAGTGCGCACGGTGGTGAGCGGGGTGTGGAGGTGCTTCGCCCAGGGCAGATCGTTGTAGCCGGCGACTGCGACGTCGTGCCCGACCTGGTAGCCCATGTCGATCAGAGCCCGGCTAGCTCCGATCGCTGCGTGGTCGTTGGTGCAGAAGATCGCGGTGGGCCGTTGCTTCATCGAGAAGAGCGCCTTGGTTGCCCGATAGCCATCTTCGGCGTCGTAGCCGCCCGAGCCCGGCATAGTTAGGGACGCGGTTGGGTGTCGCTCGACGGTTGACTGAAATCCCACTGCGCGGTCGGTGGCGGTCCGCACGTGTGCAGGACCCGGGACCAGGGCGATGTTGGTATGTCCGTTGCGCAGGAAGTGCTCCGCGACGAGCGCGCCACCCTGAACGTCATCTGCCCGTACGGACACGTGTTCGTCGCATCCTCGCATTGCGAACAAGTACGGCGTCTCCGAGCCGAGCAGCGCCGCGGGTACCTCCTTGCCGAGCAGGGAGTCGCACAAGATGATGCCGTCGATGCGCCGGCCCTGAAGGCGTCGGATAGCGTCGGCGCGCTCCTCGGAGTCGTCGTTGGTGACCATCACCATCGGCTGGTAGCCAAGACGGTGGGCTTCTTGGACGATCGCCGTCAGCAAGATGCCCATGACGATGTCATCGAGTGTGTTGACCAGGACCCCGAGAAGTCGAGACGATCCACCCCTAAGCGAGGCAGCTGCGTGGTCCGGCGTGTACCCGGTCTCCAAGGCCAGCCGCCTGACCCGTTCGATTGTGGACTTGGCAACCCGGCTTGAGTCGCCGCGCAAGGCCCGAGACACCGTCGAAGTGTCCAGTCCAGCGAGTTCGGCCAACTGCTTCATGCTCAACGGTTGCGTCACCACGTGCCCCTTGCCTTGATCACTCTGCTTTCTACCGCACTCAGGCACTGTCCACTGCGCGGTCCCACGGCTTGCGAGCCGGCTTGCGTGCTTCGATGTCGAGAGTGGAGCTCGCCAACTGTGCAAGTAGAGCAGCGCCGTCGGGCATGATTCCTTCGTCGAAGAACGCTTGTGGGCTGTGGTTAAACGGAGCTTCCCTGGCGTCTCCGGCCGCAGGCACGGCGGACAGTGCCACCATCGCTCCGGGCACTTCGTTCAGGACGCGCGCGAAGTCCTCAGATGCTGCAAATGGCCGTTCGAGCCCTGCGTAACGTCCGGCTCCAAACATGGCCTCGACGGTGGTCCGAGCGAAGTCGACCGCGCCTTGGCTGTTCTGGAGCAGCGGGTACCCGCCCTCCCACGTGCAGAGGGCCCGGACGCCGTGAGCGGCTGCGATTCCCTGGACCAGTGTGGCAATGGATTCTTGGACGCGACGTCGGGCCTCGGGCGAGAAGGTGCGAACGGTGGCGTCGAAGTACGCGGACTCCGAAATGGTGTTCCGCTGATGTCCAGCGTGGAGGCTCCCGACCGTGACGACGACTGGATCAAAGATGTCGAACTTCCTGGTGACCATTGTCTGCAGCGCCACCACCATCTCGGCGATCGCGACGACTGGGTCGTTGGCGCGGTGAGGTGTCGAGCCGTGCCCACCGCTTCCGCGCACCACAACCTTGAGGTCATCGGAGGCAGACATGAACGCCCCGGGCCGCGTGGAGAACTGGCCGCTCGGGATCGCGCTGGAGAATACGTGGAGGGCGAACGCCGCCTTCACCCGGGAGCCAGCGGCGTCCAGTACACCCTCGCGCAGCATGTTGCTTGCGCCATCGTGTCCCTCTTCGCCAGGCTGAAACATGAACACGACGTCACCCCGCATCTGATCCCGCCTCTCGGAGAGTAGCCGGGCGGCCCCGATGCACATCGCCATGTGGAGGTCGTGGCCGCATGCGTGCATGCGGTTCTCCACCAGGGACCGGAATGGCGTGTCCAGCTCCTCGTCGACGGGCAGTGCATCCATGTCGGAACGGAGCAGCACCGCTGGCCTCGGCTCGGTACGGGAATCCTTTGGCGACTCCTGTCCGCGAAGCACGGCGACGACGGAGGTGAGGCTCTCGCCCAAAGTTATCTCGAGAGGGAGATCCGCAAGCTCGGTCAGCAGCAGTTCCTGAGTCTGTGGGAGCTGGAGGCCTAGTTCTGGGACCTGATGGAACCGTCGACGAATCCGGCTCAGCTCGTCGGACAGGTCCGCTGCCGCCGCGACCAGATCGAACACCTACTGCCTCGATTCTCGCATCAGTTGCGAAGAAAAAGTTTCGGAGAGCGCTTGCGTGGGCGCCGGGTCACCCCATACCGTTCACCTTACCAATCGTTTGGCAACCGGCACAACGCCGTCAGGCCGACAAGGATCAGAGGGAAGTCGATGACTCTCACGAACGAGAACCGACTGGAGACCGCGGCTGTTGCAGGCCCCGCCGATGTACTGGCGAGCCTGGGTGCTGAGGAGATCCGCGCGGCGAGAGCGCATGTCGCTGCTGCGATCGACTTGGACGACCACAGCCGATTCGTGTACGTCGGCCTCATCGAGCCCTCGAAGTATGAGGTGCTCGATTACGAGAGCGGCGTCGGCGCCAAGCCCGACCGCATCGTCCGAGTGATGCTCCTGAACGTGTCATCTGGCGAGGCTCGGGACCTGCGGATAAACCTTACCTCTGCGGCGGTCATTCAAAACGAGCTCATCGACGGGGCCAAAGGTCACCTGCCGCTCCTGGAGGAGGAGCCGTGGCTCGTCGACCCGATCCTGCGCCAGGACGTCGAGTGGTGCGCCGCGGTCGAGAAGCGCGGGCTGGATCCTCAGGGGGTTATCGCCTGCGCGCTCTCGCCCGGATACTACGAGGACAACGGGGAGGCGGGCCACCGTGTCATTCGTTGCCTGGGCTTCTATCAGGAGAACCCAACGGACAGTGTTTGGGCGCGGCCCCTCGACGGCCTGTGCGCGTTCGTCGACACGATCGAGAAGTCGGTCATCGCCGTGGTGGACCATGAGATGATCCCGGTCCCCACCGAGACGGCCAACTTCCACCTTGCGGAGTACCGCGGGCCGGACATGGACACCCTCAAGCCGATCGAGATCACCCAGCCCGAAGGGCCCTCGTTCAAAGTGAAGGGCTCGCAGGTCGAATGGGCCAACTGGAAGGTCCGCCTCAGTTTCGATGCCCGCGAAGGTCTTATTGTTCGGCAACTGAGCTATAACGACGCGGGTGAGGACCGCCCCGTCATGTTCCGAGGCTCCATTGCAGAGATGGTGGTGCCCTACGCGGATCCGTCGCCGGCCCGCTACTGGCAGAACTACTTCGACACCGGCGAGTACCTCTTCGGGCGCTACGCCAACTCACTTCGCCTCGGATGTGACTGCCTGGGCGAGATCCACTACTTCGATGCAGTCATCGCTGATGCTCAGGGCGAGCCGAACACCATCGAGAACGCCATCTGCATGCACGAAGAGGACTACGGCACCTTGTGGAAGCACAACGATATGTACACCGGTGCCTCTGATGTTCGACGCCAGCGCAGGCTCGTGATCAGCTTCTTCACCACTGTTGGCAACTACGACTACGGCTTCTACTGGTACCTGTACCTCGACGGCACCGTGGAATGTGAGGCCAAGCTCACTGGCGTTCTGTTTCCCGCGGGCTATCCGCGGGAAGGGTTCCCCTACGCCTCGCAGGTCGCTCCCGGCGTTGGCGCCCCCTACCACCAGCACATGTTTAGTGCACGTCTGGACATGATGGTTGACGGCGTCGAGAACACCGTCGTGGAGGTCGACGCTCAGCGCGTCCCCATGGGACCGGAGAACCCTTACGGCAATGCCTTCACTAACAAGGCGACCGTTGTGCGTGAAGAGTCCGAAGGTGCTCGCCTCGCAGACGCAACGGTCGGTCGTACCTGGCACATCGTCAATCGCAACCGAACTAACCACGTCGGGCAGCCCACTGCCTACGTGCTCTATCCCGAACAGTCTCCAGTCCTGCTTGCCGACGAGAAGTCGGGCATCGCCAAGCGAGCCGCCTACACGACGAAACAACTCTGGGTGTCCGCCTACGACCCCGAGGAGCGCTACCCAGCGGGCGATCTGGTGAACCAGCACCCCGGCGGGGCCGGCCTTCCGGCCTACATGGCTGGCAACCGGCCCCTTGAGCAGGCCGACGTCGTGCTATGGCACACATTCGGTGTAACCCACTTTCCCCGGCCCGAGGATTGGCCCGTCATGCCTGTGGACTACGTCAAGTTCAAGCTGAAGCCGCACGGCTTCTTTGACCAAAACCCGGTCCTAAACATCCCCGAGAGCGCCGGCAAGCACTGCGGCAGCGCTTCGATGAGCGATACGACCTGTCACTAACCGCTTCTCCAAACGACAGCCATCAGTACCAGGAAAACAGCAGTCCCCGTCGGCCCGCGAAATTAGTCATGCAAGGCGGCTCTGGCCGGCTTGCGCCCAAACCTCGCAACCGTGTGGCCGAAAACCTAGGTCCGCGACACACATCACTTGGAGCACGAAATGTCCCAGATCGACACCACGCCTCAGATGAAGCAGACCTTGGGCCTGCGCGCGGTCGTCTTCTTCGGCCTGGCCTATATGGGCCCGCTCATCGGCATCGGCGTGTTTGGCGTCATCGCAACCGAGAGCTCCGGGGCTCCCGCGGGCTCAATGCTGCTCGCGACCGCCGCCATCTTGTTGACGGCTCTAAGTTACGGGAAGATGGCAAAACACTTTCCGGCGTCCGGTTCGGCGTACACCTACGTGCGAAAGACTATCGGCGCGAAGCTGGGGTTCATGGTCGGGTGGGCGATCCTGCTTGACTACCTCTTCATTCCGCTGGTCATTTGGCTGGTCGGCGCTGTCTATCTTGAGGCCGAGTTCCCTTCGATGCCAAAGGTTGCTTGGCTGACGATTTTCATCGTGGCCTCAACCGTGATCAACATCATTGGGATCAAGGTCGCTGACAGGGTCAACGTGGCCGCTATCGTCTTTCAAGTTTCCATCCTCGGCATCTACATCCTCCTCGCTCTGCGTCGCATCCTCTCCGACGACGGAGGCGGCGCCCTGTTCTCGCTCGACCCGTTGCTCGGCGTCCAGGAGAGCCTAGGCCCGATCGCCTCCGGTGCAGCTATTGCGGCCTACGTATTCCTGGGGTTTGACGCCGTGAGCACGCTGAGTGAAGAGACGAAGAACGCCGAGAAGAACATCCCGCGCGGCATTATCCTTGTCGCGTTGGTGGGGGGTGCCATATTCGTGACCGTCATCTACCTTCTGAGCATCATTGAACCGGGCGTCCCGCTCAACGCAGACACAGCAGGGTCGGACATAGCCAAGACCATCGGCGGCGACCTCTTCGCCTCGTTCTTCCTTGCGGCAATCATCTCGCAGCAGTTCAACGCTGGCATTGCAGCTCAGGCAAGCACCGCGCGACTGACCTATGCGATGGGCCGCGATGGCCTGTTCCCTCGAAGCATCTTCGGCAAGCTCTCGGCACGCTTTTTGACGCCGGTCTACGGGATTCTCGTTTGCGGCATGATCGGGTTCGGAGCAGCATTCCTCTCGCTGTCGACCTCGACCTCGTTCATCAACTTCGGGGCTTTCCTTGGCTTCACCATGGTCAACGTCGCCGTCATCGCCTATTACATCCGCAACCGCGATCGGCTCAAGCTTAACCCGCTGCAGTACGTCATCCTTCCGCTCGCGGGCGCCGCCGTAGACATCTACCTGCTGACCGCTCTGGACGGTCGCGCACAGCTAGTCGGTGGAATCTGGCTGGCACTTGGCTTCGGTTGGCTTCTCGTCCTCACCCGCGGATCCAGCCGCCCCCCCCCCGAGATGCACATGGAGGGTGCCGCAGCCCCCGCCGTTCGCGCGGCCAACCAGACCGCACGTAGCGAGACCTAACTCGGTGACCCCGACGTTCAGCTGCTCGCCCCCTAATCACACTCACTGGTCTCGGTTCCGACAGACCGGCAAGCGACACGACCGAGGAGGACCGCATGGACTCGAACGGTTCCAGGATCGCCGTGAACGATTCTGTCCTCAGCGACAACCCCAGGGCCACCACGGTCGGCACCACCGGCGTCAAGCGCGGCATGGCCGAGATGCTCAAGGGCGGGGTCATCATGGACGTCGTCAACGCCGAGCAGGCGAAGATCGCCGAGGACGCCGGCGCCGTCGCCGTCATGGCCCTCGAGCGGGTCCCCGCCGACATCCGCGCCCAGGGCGGGGTGTCGCGGATGAGCGACCCCGACATGATCGACGGCATCGTCGCGACGGTCTCCATCCCCGTCATGGCCAAGGCCCGCATCGGGCACTTCGTCGAGGCCCAGGTCCTCCAGGCCCTCGGGGTCGACTACATCGACGAGTCCGAGGTCCTCACCCCGGCCGACTACGCCAACCACATCGACAAGTGGGCCTTCACCGTCCCCTTCGTCTGCGGTGCGACCAACCTCGGCGAGGCCCTGCGCCGGATCACCGAGGGCGCGGCGATGATCCGCTCCAAGGGCGAGGCCGGCACCGGCGACGTCTCCAACGCCACCACCCACATGCGCCGGATCCGCCAGGAGATCCGCCGCCTGCAGAACCTCCCCGAGGACGAGCTGTACGTCGCCGCCAAGGAGCTCCAGGCGCCGTTCGACCTCGTCAAGGAGGTCGCCACCGCGGGCAAGCTCCCCGTCGTGCTCTTCACCGCCGGTGGCATCGCCACCCCGGCCGACGCCGCGATGATGATGCAGCTCGGCGCCGAGGGCGTGTTCGTCGGCTCGGGCATCTTCAAGTCAGGCAACCCGGCCCAGCGCGCCGAGGCGATCGTCCAGGCGACGACCTTCCACGACGACCCCGACGTCATCGCCAAGGTCTCGCGCGGCCTCGGCGAGGCGATGGTCGGAATCAACGTCGACGAGATCCCGCAGCCGCACCGCCTCGCCGAGCGCGGCTGGTGACGGTCGACTTCGGCCGCCTCATTCGAGGATTGCAGTCACCAGCGTCCCCTTGGCAACGGCCGGCATACCAGCGCCGCGCTCGGTCGTGAGCAAAGACCCCGGCACTATTTCCGTCTTCTTCGTTGCGGGAGGGACTGGGATCTCTGCAGAGACTCTCGGCAACCGCAAGTGTTGAACGACCCCGCATGAGATGAATCGATGAAGTTGAGATCTCCAGACCCTGGGGGCACTCAATGCATGAATCGGTTCAGCGAGGGACGCGCTCGGCTGTGGGCATAGAGGCCCAGCACTGGCCGTTCCGGCAATCAGCTCGCCTCGAACACGCTGTTGTGGTGTCCAGGGTGTAGGGACCCCTCCCAGAGCGCGATGCCTCAGGCAGCCAACCATGTGGCAACCGCAGAGCGAGTTCGTGTGATTGCTCCGCGCGGTCTATCTCTGGAATCTGATGACGATGGGTCCAATGCGAGGACTGCGGCTTAGCGTCGCCACTCGCACGCGGACAGCACGGACCCGCGCTCCTTGAGCCGCGCCAGGCTTGTCCCTTTGGGTGACCGGCGCCCATCCACAGGTGGCACAGCGCGTCCTCACTATCCACAGGTCTTGCCCTTGGACCGGTGGGCTGCTTCCGTGCCGTTCATCGTGATGAGGCGCGAGGGCGGTTGACCCTCAACGGCGGTGATTTGGCCTAGGGGGGTCATGAGGACTGACAAAGAAAATGCAGTGCGGGCAGCTCGGCGTGGGGATGGGTTGAAGGCCTTGGTCCAGGCTCTTCAGGCGGTCGGAGACGCGGCGTCGGAGGCCACCTCCGCCGGAGGCGACATCCGGCTGCATGTGATCGCCTGTCGCGCCCACCACCTCGCCAACCATCTGGCTCAGAAGGACGACGTCGTGGTGGGCGCACCAAGTGCGTCTGAGAGGGCGCAGGACCTGCATGAGGCCGCGCAGGAGCTCAGACGGCAGGTGGTTTCGCTCGCGGGTGGCCAGCCGGGCATCCGCCCGGTTCTCGTCCAAGCGCGTGGGCTGGTTCTGTTGGCCGATGCGATTCGGCGATGAGCGAGCGCGACGCCCGCAGCGTGGGCGAGCTGTTGCTGGAGGGTGACCTGGCCATGCGCCGGCTACTAGTGGATGCCGAGCGGCTCGACGTCGCAGAGTTGACGGCCGCCCTTCCATCACTGCTCCGGGCGGCCGAGGAGTTCGTCGGCGTGCTACCGCGTCGTGGTTCAGCGCCGGGCCAGGGCCTGCCGTCGATTGCGCCTGACCCTTCGCTCGGCCGGCTGCGCGCCGTCACCGACCGAATGGAGCGCCTCCGGGGTACCCGTGAGTGGCTGTCCTCGGCGCCTCCGAGCCCTCAACTGTCGGCGGTGAGGGACAACCTGCTTCGGGCCCGCGACTTGGTGGTGGAGCATCACCATGCTCAAGCCGTCCCTCGGCCCGACGTTCTCGCTGATGGAGCGGCGGCGCGGGCGCGAGTCATGCACACGCTGTATGTGTCCGCCCACGCTGTGGTCCTCGCAGCCCGGCACTCCGCGCTCGATAGAAGCGCGGGTGCACGCCGGCGTCCGGCATGGCGAGACCGAGAAGTCGGTGCCTTGGGGGCGATTCAGCATCTCGCGGAGTCACTGGAGCAGTTGGCCGGGGAGGAGGTTCGCCGGACCTTCCCCTCTGCGTCGCGCGGAGAGTGGCGAGAGCTTCCGAACCCCTCGCGCCTTCGGGAGAGCATGGGCGCTTGGGAGGTTGAAGCCCGTCGCTCGTTGTCAGGTAATGCGACACCAGCGGACCGTGCCGAGGTGGTTCGGGTGCAGGGTGCGATTCTGGCAATGGGCCGAGTGTTGCTGGGCGTGGCCGCGCACCAAGGCGTGATCGACCGAGACGGCTTTCGGGATCTGGTCGAGCCCAGCCTGCTCGAGGTCGAGGCCCGAGTCGGTGAAGTCCGCGGGATGGTGCAGGACCTTGCAACTCGGGGTTCAGGGGGCCTCGATCACCGTCTTGCTCGGGCAGGCTCGGAGGTTGTACTGGCTCACACCGAGCTCGTCTTGGACGGAACGGGGGCCGCTTCGCCGGCCGTGATTGCTCGGCGCACCGACCTGCGCGCGATTTCCAGCGACGTCGCGGATGCCCTTCCCGCAGCCGTTGGCGTCCTCAGCGAACTCGGCACTTCCCTGACTGACCCAGCCTTGGTGACCAACGCCGTGGGGCTCCAGCACCTGATCAACCGGCTCGAGCGGGGACAGGGCCCCCGGCTTGAGAGTCCAATGACTCCGTGGGTCGCGCCCAGGGACCTCGCCCTCGGCCGGAGTGTTCCACCACCCGACTGGGTTCGCGCCGAGATCGACGGTGCAGTGGAAGCGGCATTCAGGGCTCTGTCGGTCGCGATCACCGCGAGCACTTCCGTCGGTCTTGGTGGACGTGAGCACTTTCGCGATGTGACGGGGGAGGGATCGCCGTCGGCACTCCGGCCTCCCGCTGGTCGGCTTGGCCTTGGGCAGGGAAGGTCTCCAGGGCCCGCTGACCCAGGGGTCGCCCGCATGTAGCGGAACGTCCGGCCGGGCCTTGGTGAAGGTCATCGGACGCGCCAGCGAACGCCATTGATACAGCGCGAGCCTGCTCGCCCCGGTTCCGGCTCATTGATGCGGCCGTCGGTGTCGGGCACCCAGCGCGTCTGCACGACGTCCTTCGACGGTTCGCACGACGCTGAGTGTCACGGCCAACAGCGCTCCTGCTCAGGCAGTGGCTGCTGTCTTAAGGGCTTGGTGCGTCGCGGCGATGCGTGGGTGCTCGCGGCTGCCGACGCGGATGGCGGTCAGGATGCGCCGGTGGGGGCGCCCGGGGAGTGCATGGGTGACGACGCCGTCGCGATGCCGTGCGTCGGCGAGGCCGGGCAGGAGGGCTGCGGCGAGCCCCTGTTCGACGACGCGGAGGTGGATCTGCAGGTCGGTGGAGGTGTAGCGGACGTCGGGTTCGAACCCGGTCGTCCGGCACAGGGCCGTGGCCCAGGCGCGGGAGGTCGTGCCGTGGGGTTCGAGGGCGAGTGGCCGGCCCGCGAGGGCTTCGAGCGTCGTGACCTCGTCCCAGGTGGCCGGGACGGCGAGCTCGAGTGGGTCGGTCGTCAGCTCGTGGAGGTCGGCGCCGGGGACGACGGGGAGGGGGTGCCCTGGGTACTCCTCGGCGAGGACGAGGTCGAAGTCTCCGGCGGCGAGTGCGGGCAGGGCGGTCTCGGGTTCGAGCTCGGTGACCTCGAGGCGGCAGTCGGGGTGCCGGTCGGCCATGAGGGTGACGGCCCGCAGGACGAGGGAGAGGATGGCGCTCTGGAAGGCGGCCACCTTAACGGTTCCGGTGACATCGCCTCGAAGCGATGCGAGGTCGGCGTGCGCCTGTTCGACCTGTGCGAGGACGACGGTGGCGTGCCTGACGAGCAGCTCGCCCTCGGGGGTGAGGCGCAGACGGCGCCCGTCGGGCTCGAGGAGGCGGGCTCCCGCTTCGCGTTCGAGCACGGTCAGCTGCTGGGACACCGCGGAAGGGCTGAACGACAGGGCCTGGGCGACGGCCGCGATCGTGCCTCGACGCGACAGCTCGACGAGCAGGCGCAGCCGCTTGACGTCGAACACAGGCACCCCACCCATCAGATCTGCTTAACGGTTATCCTCGATTCTATGCGCTGGACCTGACGGGTGCAGTCCAGAACACTGGACGCATGACGACCTGGTTCCACAACCCCGAGGCCCGCCGTTGGCACTCCGTCGCGGGCGCGGTGACCCGCGAGTTCCACCGTGAGCTGCCCGGCTACGAGCCGACACCGCTGGTCGACCTTCCGGGCCTGGCCGCCGAGCTCGGTGTGGGGCGGGTCCTCGTCAAAGACGAGTCGATGCGCCTCGGGCTCCCGGCGTTCAAGGTGCTCGGTGCGTCCTGGGCGTGCACGAGGGTGCTCGAGCGTTCCCCGGGCGCACACCTGGTCACGGCGACCGACGGCAACCACGGTCGCGCGGTGGCGCGCATGGCCCGTCTCCTCGGCACCGCCGCCACGGTGTTCGTGCCTGCCGTGATGCTGCGCGAGACGGCCGAGCTCATCGAGACCGAGGGTGCGGAGGTCCGATGGGTCGACGGGGACTACGACGACGCGGTCCGCACCGCCGCGGAGCACGCCGCCGCCGAGGTCGGCCGAGAGCTGGTGCAGGACACCGCCTGGGAAGGCTACGAGGAGGTCCCCGGCTGGATCGTCGAGGGTTACGACACCCTGCTGGACGAGATCGACGAGCAGCTCGGCCGCGCTCCCGACCTCGTCGCCGTCCCGGTCGGGGTCGGCTCGCTGGCGCAGGCGGTTGTGGCGCACTACCGCCGACCCGCCCCCGGCGCGACTCGGGTGCTCACGGTCGAGCCCGACACCGCGGACTGCGTCATCACCAGCCTCTCGGAAGGTCGTCCCGCGAGCGTCCCCACGGCCTCCACGGTCATGGCCGGCCTGAACTGCGGGACGATCTCGAGCCTCGCCTGGCCCGTCCTGCGCGACGGGCTCGACGCCGCCGTCGTGGTCGACGACACCGCCGCCCTGCGCGCGTCCGCCGACCTCGGACGGCTCGGCGTCTCCTCCGGCGCGTGCGGCGCCGCCCCCCTGGCCGGCGTCCGTGCCGCCCTGGCCGACCCGGCCCACCGCTCCGACCTCGACCTGCCCGACGGCGCGGTCGTCGTCCTGCTCAGCACCGAAGGAGCCACCTCGTGACGCCACACCTCGACGCTCGGCTCCGGACCTGGCGCCGAGACCTCCACCGCATCCCCGAGACCGCGTTCGAGGAGCACGCCACCTCCACCTATGTCGCCGACGCGCTGGAGACCCTGGGGTTCAGCGTGAGTCGGGGCGTGGGCGGAACCGGCGTCGTCGGCTCCCTCACCCGAGGGACCTCCACCCGATCCGTCGGCCTGCGCGCCGACATGGACGCCCTCCCCATCGCCGAGGTCGAGGGCCGCACCCACGGGTCGACCCACCCCGGACGCATGCACGCCTGCGGCCACGACGGACACATGGCCATGGTCCTCGGCGCCGCCGCGACCGCAGCAGCCGACGACACCCTCGACGGCACGGTCCGCGTGATCTTCCAACCCGCCGAGGAGCCCGGCCGGGGCGCCCAGGCCATGATCGACGACGGTCTCCTCGAACGGTTTCCCCTCGACGCCCTCCACGGCCTGCACAACCTCCCCGGCATCCCCACCGGGCACCTCCACACCCGAGCCGGCGGCATCATGGCCAGCGAGGACAACTTCACCATCGTCATCACCGGCCGCGGTGGCCACGCAGCCCGGCCCGACGCCGTCGTCGACCCACTCGTCATCGGCGCGGAGATCGTCCTCGCCCTGCAGACCGTCGTCGCCCGGACGATCGACCCCGTCACTCCGGCCGTGCTCTCCTGCACCGAGTTCCACACCGATGGGGCCCGCAACGTCATCCCCGGAACCGTGACCATCACCGGCGACACCCGCAGCTTCGACCCCGCCGCGCAGACCATCCTCGAACGCCGCATCCGGGAGATCTCCCTCGGCATCGCGGCGGCCCACGGCGCCACCGCCTCCGTCGCCTACACCCACGAGTTCGCCCCCACCGTCAACGACCCCGAACGAGCGGCGCTCGCCGCCCGCGCGGCCGCCACGGCCCTGGGGGAGGACCGGGTCGACGGCACCTGCCTGCCGATCATGCCCAGCGAGGACTTCGGCGTGTTCGCCCGCCACGTCCCCTCCTGCTTCAGCTTCATCGGCAACGGCACGGACGACGCCGCCGGAGGTACACCCCTGCACAGCCGCACCTACGACTTCAACGACGACGTCCTCACCGCGGGCGTCGCCTTCTACACCGAGGTCCTCCGACAGGAGCTCACCGGACCGCGCTAACGAGCTCGTTCACCACCAAAACGAAACATCCGGACATGCCGCGATGCGGTCGGTCTTGCCGCGTTGCAGCCCCCCGGTGAGGAGGCCTAGCCTTATCGGGCGCAGCGACCATGCCGCACGATGGCTGCCGTCCAGTCCGCATATAGTCCGCAAAAAGTCCGCAAAGCGACCAACATTAGCCGGTCCTTTCCAGTTCTGGTCAACGTTGCCCACTTCGAAAAGATGCAGGTCAGACGGCATTTGCCAACCGTGCCCGGCAACTCCCAACGACACTCGGCGAAGTAGGGGTACGTTCCGCTTCAACGTCTAGCGTCGACGGGATGGGCCAGTCGGCGTCGGGCACCGCTGGCCACTGGGCTCACCGTGGTCTCAGCGCGACGTCGTGCTCTCCGGTCAGGCCCTCGATGTCGGAGGCGGCGGTCCCGAGGAGCTCGTCGGCCAGTCGGCGCAGGGCGCGGGCGACGGCCACCTCGGCACCGACCTCGGGGACGAGGGGGTCGTCCGGACCGCGAGTGCTGTGGCCGTAGCCCCGCAGGTGCTCGGGTGCCTCGGTGACGAGCACGGCATGCGCGTCCGTGTCGTCATCGGCCTCGTAGATGTGGATCCGCACGGTCCAGTCGTGGACGCGCCGGTGCGGCGCGGCGGCCGGGACGGGGGCGGCGGGGCGGCGGGCACGCGCGGCATGTGGCGTGGTGACCGGGGTGACCCGCAGGACGGAGCCGGGTCCCGGATGGACGAGGCTCTGGCTCCCGTCGTCCCACAGGACGACGAACGGTGCGGTGTGGCCCGGACCCCGGGCCTCGAGCACCTCTCCGGCGCGGGCGGGTGCGTCGCCGGCGGGCGAGAGGACGATGTGGTCCCCCGGGTTGGCATGCATGTCGATCCTCCTGCTGCGGCCGGCCGGTCGCGACACGGCGCCCGGTCGGCGGGTGGTGCACGGGCCGGAGCCCACGGTTGTGGGCGCGGGCTCCGCGACTCGTGGGGCGGCAGCCGTGTGCCGTGGCCGCCGTCGGTGGTTCAGGCGTGGCTCGCCGTCGGGGTCCCCTGGTGGGGGAGCCACCCGACGTGGTCCACCAGCTCCATCAACCAGACGACCGCGAGGGACGTCATGAAGACCGCGAGCCAGGTGGTGGCCGACGCCGACCCGGAGAGGATCAGTGCGACCACGCCGAGCGCGAGAGAGACACCGGCGACCGTCCACTCGAGCCTGCCGGTGGTGTCGAACGCGTCGCCGAGGCGGGTGACGAGGAACGCCATCGCCCCGAGGAACAGCCCGACCACCGTCATGCCCCGTTCATCCGTGGTGAACAGCGTCTGGGCATCCACGAGGAAGGCCCAGTACACGAGTCCCGCCGCGAGGAAGAGGACGGTGCCGAGAACGTCGCGCATCGTGAACTTCATCCATCTCACCTCCCTTCCCACACCTCCATCGTGGCGTGGTCGAGGACGGAGCACGAGGGACACAGGTCCCGCGACCGGTCCGCCGAGGCACTGGCGCCTGAGGCACTGGGTGCGGACGGGATGGAGGGAGGTCGCGAGGCCGAGCAACCCCAGGTGGCCGGCGACCACCGCGGCGAGCGTCCCCCTGAGGGTCACGAGGACCACTGCACCCGCGACGGCCGCGCCCAGGGCCCGGGTCGAAGGTCCCCGCTGCACCGCCGGGGCTCCTCACCCCGAGGCGAGCGCACAGGCTCGGTCGCCCAGGGCCGAGCCGACGTCCGGGTACGTCGGGTAGAGCGGCGCCACCCGGGCGAGGGCCAGCTCCGTCAGGCCGGCGGGTGAGACCGCCGCGAGCACGACGGGCACCCCGACGCGGACCGCCCGACGACGCACGAGCCCGAGCAGGCCGACGAGGAGCCGTGAGACCTCCACCCGGGAGAGGTCGGCGACCAGGACCCGGGGCCGTCGCCGCAACGCGAGCTCCACCTCGACCATGGTCGCCTCCACGCCGGCCCCCGCCGCGAGGGGAGCGGCGTGGTCCAGGGCGCCGGTCAGCGAGAGCACCACGGTGTCCTCCAGGTGGTGACGGCGGATCGTGAAGGAGCGGGACGCGCTGTCGGACTGCGTGGCCATGGGACCTCCTCGGGGTGCCCGATCCATCACAGGGTGGACACCGCGGCACGAGCCGGGAAGGGGCGGATGTCCCGGGTGGGTGCGGGTGGCCCCAGGCGCCCCGGACACGCTCGGGGGAGGTCAGGTGACGAGCACCGCGACGCCGGTCAGGGCTCCGGTCGCCACGTCGTCGAGCGCGACGTCGGCGCGGTGCATCGGGTAGGGGACGACGTGCGCGTGCACCCCGAGGCGCGAGGAGAGACGGAGCATCTCCTCGCCGTCCCTGCGGGTGTTGGCCGTCACCGACGTGAGGTGCTTCTCCAGGAAGAGGTGGCTCTGGTAGTCGAGCGCGGGGACGGGTGTCATGTGGATGCCGGCCGTCACCAGCGTGCCGCCACGGTCGAGCGCCGCCAGGGCGACGGGGACCAGCTCACCGGCCGGCGCGAAGAGGATGGCGGCGTCGAGCGGGACGGGTGGGGGCTGGTGGATCGACGACGCCGAGGCGACGCCGAGGTCGAGGGCGAGCCGCCGGGCGGCCTCTCCCCGCGTGAGGACGTGGACCTCCGCGCCCTGCGCGACGGCGAGCTGGGTCACGAGGTGGGCGCTGGCGCCGAAGCCGTAGATCCCGAGCCGACCGCCGGGGGGCAGGTTCGCTCGACGGAGGCAGCGGTACCCGATGACGCCGGCGCAGAGCAGGGCGGCGGCCTGCTCCGCGGGGAGACCGTCCGGAACGGGGTAGGCGTACGCGGCCGGGACGGTCGCGAACTCGGCGTAGCCTCCGTCGACGTCCCAGCCGGTGAACCTCGCCTCGGGGCAGAGGTTCTCGGCACCGTCGCGGCACCACCGGCATTCCCCGCAGGTGGCGCGCAGCCACGGGATCCCCACCCGGTCCCCGGGCCGGAAGCGGTGGACCCGGCGGGAGGCGACGACGGTGCCGACGACCTCGTGGCCGGGAACGACACCGGGGCGCCGGACCGGCAGGTCGCCGTCGGCGACGTGCAGGTCGGTGCGGCAGACACCGCACGCCTCGACGCGGACGAGCACCTCCCCGTCGAGCGGCTCCGGCACGGGACGGGAGACCGGCCGGAGCCGCTCGTCACGGCCCGGGTGCCCGGCGGCCGCCCACGCGGTCATCCGTCCCCGGTCGGACACGGCGCCTCGCCTCCTCGGTCGGGTCGCTCAGGCGTCGCCGCCGCGCACGACGGGGATGGTGACGGGCTCCGGCGAGCCCACGTGGAGCGGCACGCGCACCTCGAGCACGCCGTCGGTGTAGGACGCCTTCACCTCGTCGGGCTGGACGTCGTGGGGGAGCCGGAGGCTCCGGGTGAAGGCGCCGTAGTGGAACTCGTGGTGGGTCTTCTCCCTCTCCTCCTCGCGGCGTTCGCCGCGGATGGTCAGCAGGTCTCCCTCGATGTTCAACGTGACGTCCTTGTCCGGGTCGATGCCGGGCATCTCGGCGCGCAGGACGTAGGTGCCGTCCTCGGTGAAGTCCTCGACCCGGACGTAGGGGGTCAGCCCCAGGCCGCGGAGTCCGAGGGTGGTGCCGGAGTCGAGCCAGTCGAGCAGCTCGGAGACCGGGCTGGACGGACGACGGGTCAGCGTGCTCATGTCGGTCCTCCTCGATCGTGCGGCGCGACGGTCGTGCCGCACGTCAATCGTGGGCAGCCAGACGGGACGTCGGAAGGGGCGAATGTCCCTCCGTCGCAGCGGGTCAGGTCAGGGATGCCGCGTACACGGCGCCGATCGACGCGTCCAGGGCCGTGTCGAACTCCTCGTCGGTCATGTCGGCGCGCAGCCCCTCGGTGAGGGCCCGGGAGAAGCTCGCGACGACCCCGTGCTGGCGCTCCAGCCGAGCCACCGCCTCGATCCGCGCGTAGCCGCCCGAGAGCGCCGCCACGCGCAGCACGCGCGGGTGCTCGAGGAGGGGGACGTGCCCGTCGTCCAGCTCGGGAAGGGTGAGCTTGAGCACGACGGCACGGCCGGCGTCGAGTGCGTCGAGGTGACGCAGCAGCGCGTGCTGGAGGAGGTGCTCGGCGGCGGCCTTGTCGGGGGAGAGGATGTCGACCTCCGGCTCGACGATCGGCAGCATCCCCGCCTCGAGGACCGTCCGGGCCGCCCGGAACTGCTGCTCCACGACCGCCTCGATGCCGACGGGGTCGGCCCGCCGGACGAGCGAGCGCATCTTCGTGCCGAGGACGCCGTGCGTCTGGGCGCGGTCCAGGAGTGCGTCGAGGCCCGGCATCGGCCGCATGAGCCGGACCCCGTCCTCCTCGTCGGCGAGGCCCTGGTCGATCTTGACGAAGGGGACGACGCCCTTGTGCTGCCACAGGTACTCGGCGAAGCCGGTGCCGTCGACCGTGCGGTCCATCGTCTGCTCGAAGAGGATCGCGGCGATCACCCG
Source organism: Phycicoccus sp. (assembly GCF_035325325.1). Classification (NCBI taxonomy): domain Bacteria; kingdom Bacillati; phylum Actinomycetota; class Actinomycetes; order Micrococcales; family Intrasporangiaceae; genus Phycicoccus; species Phycicoccus sp. Next base: position 90,395 of record NZ_DAOLAC010000003.1, read on the forward strand.
GTCCCCACCGAAGGCGGGGCTGGTGACGATCCGCGTGCGCATGGCGTGCACGAGGTCGAACATCGTCGCCTCGTCACCCCAGGCGTCGTCGGGGACGCCGTAGCGGCGCAGCGCCGCCGGCGTGCTGCCGCCGCTCTGGTCGAGCGCGGCGAAGAACCCCCGGCCCCTGGCGACCTTCTCCCACATGTCCATCATCACCGTGGCGCCTCCTTCGCTCCCGGGACCGGTCACCATGCAACGCGACCGGGGGAGGCGGCGCCAGTGACAGGTGTCCCCGGGCTCCGGGCCGGCCGGGGCGAGGTCCCGGCCGGCCCGCCCCCTGCCCTCAGGCCGACGTCGGCTCCTTGTCCCGGTTCCGTGCTGCCAGGACGGCGTCCCGGGGCGGTGCCACCAGGGACTGCGCCGCGGGGAGGAGGGCGGCCATCATCGCCACCCCGCCGAGGACACCGATCCCGACTCCGCCCGCGCTGCCCGCGACGGCGAACACGACTGCGGCCACGGGGGCCCAGAGGGGGACCCGGCGGGCGCGCCGCAGCCCGAGGAGGAGGGCGACGACGCCGATCGTCATGCCACCGGCGAAGGCGATGACGATCGCGACGAGGAGCGGGTACGACTCCGAGGCGCCGTCGAGGGCGGAGATCGTCGAGGCGTCGGTCCCGGCGCGGTCGTACAGCGCGAACAGCGCGTAGTAGGCCACGGCGTGCCCGGTCGAGGCGACGAGCCCGAGGACGGTCAGGGCCCCGCCGACGCCGACCACCCGAGCCCCCCGTCCTCGGGTCGTCGCCACGAGGGCGCACACACCGGGGACGAGGAACACCGGCGCGAGGGCGCTGAGCAGACCGGCCACGAGCCACGTCACGGGGTGGTCGTGGACCGACGCGGTGAGCGCGGTGGGAGCGGGGCCGCTCGAGGAGTCGACCGAGCGACGCAGGACGTCGCCGAGCGAGAAGAGGAGTGAGCCGGCGAGCAGGCCGACGGCGGAGAACCGGAGGGGGATCGAGGTGGTCATGGCACCACCGTGGGTCGTGGACCGGTTCGACCGCTTCCTCCGGCGGCCCGAACCGGCTCCCCCGCCGGGAGGATCCCGCTCCTGCGCGCGGGTGACCCGCCGGGCCCCCGAACGGACCTACCCTCGACGCGTGCCCTCCACGCCGCGACCCCGGGCCGTCCTCGGCATCCCCCTGGTCGACGTCGTGCTCTCGGCGCTCGTGAGTGCGCTCTCGATCGGTGGGCTGCTCACCGGGGAGGTCGACGAGCGGCCGCTGGCGCTGACCCTGCCGGTCGCCCTCGTCCTCGGCGCGAGCATCCTCGCACGCACCCGGGCTCCCCTGCTCGGCGCCGGCGTCGCCACGGCCGCCAGTGTCGTTCAGGCGATCTGGGGGAACCAGGCTCCGGGCACCCTCATGTCGCTCGTGGTCGTGCTCGTGCTCGCGTACGGGGTGGGGGCCGGGTGCCGCGAGGGCGTCGCCGCGGCCGGGCTCGCGGTCATGCTGGCCGGGATGTTCCTCACCGAGTGGCTCGACGGCGGCTCGGACTACCCCTTCATCGCGGTCGAGCTGGGGGGCGCCTGGCTGCTCGGGTGCGCCGCGAGGTCCTGGCGATCCCGGGCGACCCGGGCCGAGGAGCACCAGCGCGACCTCGCCCGCCTGGCGGTGGCCGAGGAACGGGCCCGGATCGCCCGAGAGCTGCACGACGTGGTGGCCCACAGCCTCAGCGTCATCGCGGTCCAGGCCGATGCCGCCGAGGCGGCCCTCGCCCGCGACCCCACGCGCGCCGCGGATCCCCTGCGCGCGATCCGTGGCAGCGCCCGTGACGCACTGGTCGACATGCGTCAGCTCCTGCACGTCCTTCGCGCGGACGACGACGGTGACGCCGACGCCGCGGGCCACCCCCGGGCGCCGGCCCGCGGGCTCGCGGACCTGCCGTCCCTCGTCGCAGGACTGCGTCGGGCCGGGCTGCCGATCGACGCAGATCTGCGCGTCGGGGCCCTGCCGCTGCCGTCGGGCATCGAGCTGGCGGTCTATCGGATCGTCCAGGAGGCGCTGACCAACGTCCTCAAGCACGCCGGACCCGCGCCCACCCGGCTCGTCGTGCAGGGGACGGGCCAGGAGGTGGTCCTCGTCGTGCGCAACGGACCCGGGAGGGCGGCGCCGAGCGCTGACGTCGACGCGGGGGGCCGTTCGGGACACGGACTGGTCGGCGCGCGTGAGCGAGCCCTCGCGGCCGGAGGGACCCTGCGTTCGTGCCGCACGCAGGACGGCGGTTTCGAGCTGGTGGCGACGATCCCGGTCGGCGAGGAGGGCCGGTGACCCGGGTCCTGCTCTGTGACGACCAGGAGCTCGTCCGCGCCGGCTTCCGGCTCATCCTCGACCTCGAGGACGACCTGGAGGTCGTCGGTGAGGCGGCCGACGGGGTGGAGTGCCTGCGCCAGGTGGCCTCCCTGGCCCCCGACGTCGTCCTCATGGACATCCGGATGCCGAGGATGGACGGCGTCGAGGCGACGCGCCGCCTCGTCCGGGCGGGGTCGCCGGCGCGGGTGCTGGTGCTCACCACCTTCGACCTCGACCAGTACATCTACGACGCGATGCGTGAGGGGGTCAGCGGCTTCCTGCTCAAGGACGTGCCACGCGAGCAGCTCGTCTTCGCGGTGCGCATGGTGGCCCGCGGGGACGCGTTCGTCTCTCCCGCGGTGACCCGTCGCCTCGTCGAGCACTACGTCGGGTCGCCACCGCCGAGCACGGGCGTCCCGAGCGTCCTCGACCCGTTGAGCGACCGCGAGCTCGAGGTCTTCCGGTTCCTGGCCGACGGCTGCTCGAACCAGGAGATCGCCGAGGCGCTGGTGCTCGGCGAGACCACCGTCAAGACGCACGTCGGCAGCATCCTGGCCAAGCTTGGCCTGCGCGACCGCATCCAGGCGGTCGTGCTGGCCTACGAGTCGGGCTTCCGGCGACGCCGTGGGTGAGCGGCATCGGCGAGCCGCACCGACCGGGCGGGAGGGTCGGTCCGGGCCGGATCCGGGGGTCCCTGCGGGACACCCCCGGGGGTGTGTCGTGACCTTCCCCACACCGGGCGCATGGCTCGACCTGACTATTCGCTGACCTTCAGCGGTGGTCCTGGCCCGAGTGGGCCACGACGTTGCGCCGTGGCCTGGGCCCGGAAACCGGGTGTGGCGCAGCACTTTTCGATCACTGCGATGACCCTGTACACCCGTCGCCCGGCCTCGGCGGAGGCTGGTTCATGACAATTCGGTGACGACCGCCTGAGGGCCCGATAACGGCGTCCTGACCGAATCTTGACCATCCCCTGACCGGGCGTTCACGCCTGCGTGACAAAAGACCGCATTCACTCGGCGCCGGACCCCTGTCGGATGTCCCATGTTCCGCGTGAGCGCCGCAGGGAGGCGCTCCGACACAGCAGGGGTGAGTCGGTATGCAGGGAAACCATCACGTCCACTCGCAGGAGATGGACGCGACCACGCGTCGGACGGGTGCCGTCGGCGGCACCGGTCGCAGGGGTGCGGTGCGGTTCGGCCTGTCGCGGCCGAAGGCGCTCCTCCGGCGCGTGGTCACCCTCATCGGGTCGGCGGCGCTCGTGACGGGATCGGCCGTCGCGGTGCCGGTGCTCGTCGCGGCCCCCGCGCACGCGGCGACGACGAACACGGTCACCGTCGCGGTGACCAGCGCCGCGGACGGGCGCGCACCCGGCTCGACGGTGCACAAGGGGGACGCCGTCACCGACTTCCGCTACATGATCAACGTCGACAACGCCGGCAAGGGTGACCCCGTCGGCGCGCCCGTGCCGGGGTCCGGCTGCAACGCCGACGACCCGGGCTACCCGGCCAGCTGCGACTGGGCCTCGATCAAGGAGGTCACCGGCGCCCCGATCTGGACGCAGGGCACCGCCTCCGACTTCGCCGGCGGCGCGGGCCTCACCCTCCCGAACGGCCGCTACGTCATCAGCGTCCTCGCCGACGGCTACAAGATCGACGGCACCCACTTCACCGTCCCGATGGACGCCAGCAGCAGCACGGCGACGGCGACCGTCGGCGTCACCGTCCAGCCGGACCCGCTCGTCGACGCGACCCTGCGCGCCTTCATCTTCCAGGACGAGGCCTCGACCAACAGCGCCATCGACAACGGCGAGAACGGCCTGCCCGGGTTCCAGGGCCACATCAACGACATCCTCGGCGAGGTCACGACCGACGTCTACGGCAACCCGCTGTGCACCACCTACGTCGGCGAGAACCGGACCGGGCCCAACGCGGACTACTCGATCCCGTGGGCCGACCGGGACGCCGACGGCAACCCCGTCGTCGAGACGATCGGCGGCAAGTGCTTCAGCGACGCCACGGGCATGCTCGTCATCCCGCACCTCGGCACCAACCGCTACACCACGTGGATCAGCCCGCCCGACAACACCGACTGGATCCAGACGACGACCCTCGAGGGCAACCACGACTGGGACACCTGGCTGATGGAGGGTGCGACCGGCTACGACACCGAGTTCACGCTCGCCGGTGAGCCCGTTCCCACGCCGCAGTTCGGCTTCGTCTCACCGAAGAACCTCCTCGGGTCGACGGCCGCCGGGTCCATCACCGGCACGGTCGTCGCGGTCAAGCAGTACTACCCCCCCAGGGGCGGCAGCTTCAACCAGTACTGGGGCAGCATCGGCAGCAAGCTCGACAAGCCGATCTCCGACGGTGTGCTCTCGCTCAACGACCTCGACAGCGGGGACCGGGCGGTGTGGGTCGGCCGGTCCGCGGCCAACGGCACCTTCACCATCCCGCACGTCCCGGACGGCAACTACATGCTGACCTGGTGGGACGAGAAGCAGGACTACATCCTCCAGCTGACCAACGTCACCGTCGACAACGGCGAGACGGTCGACCTCAAGCAGCTGCCGCTCAACGGCTGGTGGACCCCGATCAGCGGGCACGTCTTCCTCGACGCCAACAAGAACGGCAAGCGCGACGCCGGTGAGCAGGGCGTGGCCCAGTTCCCGCTGACCATGCGCAAGAAGGACAACTCGCTGATGGACCGTGGCTCGACCACGGCGGGCACCGACAGCACCGGCTACTACGAGTTCCCCGCGAGCTACCCGCTGGCCGAGTGGATGGTCCTCGAGGCGTACTCGGACGGCTTCTACACGACCGGCGTCACCTACCAGGCCGACAACCAGCCGACGCCGACGACGGTCAAGGGGAGCGGTGTGGATGTCAGCGTCCTGCCGATCATCGGCCTCGGCGGCACCGTCGACTGGGGCGTCCAGAAGTACGACGCCACCGGCCGCAACGGTGGTCCGCGCAACGGCGGGATCGTCGGCTCGGTCTCCTACGACACGACCCGCAACGAGCTCGACCCGCAGTACGCGGCGACCGAGGACTGGCAGCCGGGCATCTCCGGCGTGCCGGTGCGGCTCTACGCGCCCGTCGACTGCGGCACGACCGCGGGCGCGCCGTGCGACCCGACCGACACCTACGAGCTCGCCACCGACGGCTCGTACAAGAAGGGCAAGCTGCTCAACTCCTACGTCTCGGAGAAGTGGAGCCGCCCGACGGGTTGCGTGGCCCGTGACGCCGACGGCGTGCCCTACGCGCACGGGACCGACGAGGACGTCCTCGTCCCGAACCAGAGCACGGACGGTGAGTGCCTCTCGGCCCTCGTCCAGGGCTTCCAGGTCGGGACGTACGCGACCGACCAGAACGACCCGGCCGCAGCCAACTTCGGTGCAGCCGTCGACGGCAACTACGGCTTCGGCGACGGCTGCACGGGCACGCTGAACGACAGCGACCCGGCAAACCCGACCTGCACCGGCGGCACCGGCTTCGAGGCCCTGGGCGCCGGCGACTACCTCGTCTCCGTCGACATCCCCAAGGACGCCCGCGGCAAGCCGATGTACGACGTGACCTCGGAGGAGGACATCAACATCGCCCGCGGCGACCAGATCGTCCCGCAGGTGCCGCCGCCGTCGTGCGCCGGTGCCCAGCACACCGTCGACGTCCAGGGTGTCGGCACGGACGGCTACGGCGCCACGACGCTCGCCAACGGGGTCCAGGTCCCGGCCTCGACCCCCGTCGACAACGCGCCGTTCGCGGACATGGGCGGCTCGCCCTACGAGGGCATGACCAAGCCCCGCTGCGACACCAAGCTGGTCACCCTCAACAACGGCAAGTCGATCGTGCCGATGTTCCACCTGTTCACCGACGTCCCGGTGCCGTCGCGCCTGCGCGGCCTCATCGTGGACGACCTCAACTACTCCACCGACAAGCGGACGACCCTCTTCGGTGACAAGGCCGGTCTGGCCAACGCCCCGGTCGGGCTGTACGACTTCGCCGGCGACCTCAAGTACACGGCGCACTCCGACTACAACGGGTTCTACGACGTGCTCATGCCGTCGACCGACCACATCAGCTGCCCGACACCCTCCGGTGTCTGCCAGGGGATGTACCGCTTCGTCGGCAACGACCCGGGCACCCCGGGCCACCTCAACGCCGACTACAACCCGCGGTTCCGCACCATCGCGACCGAGTTCGAGGCCACGCCGGGCGTCACCATCCCGACCGACCTCGCACCAACCCAGGTCGGCGTGAGCCTCGGCACGCCGGGCACGAGCCCGACGACGGTCCAGTGCTACGTCAACCCGGTTCGCCCGCAGGTGTTCTCGGTGGACAAGCCGGTCGTCCGATCGACCGACACCTCGGCGGCCTCGCGCCGGGTGACCATCACCGGACGCGGCTTCGGGGCGACGCAGGGCACCGGCAAGGTGGTCCTCGGGTCGACGAGCCTCCACGTCGTCTCGTGGAACGACACGCAGATCGTCGTCGACGTGCCGACCGCCGGCTACACCACCGGGCAGATCCCTGCCGGGCCGCTGCAGCTGTCGGTCACCGGAGGCAACGGCCTGGCCAGCGTCTCCGGCGTCACGATCCACGTCACCGGGGCCACGACCTCCTCGACGTCCTACGACCCCCGGATCCTCGAGGTCGGCCCCGGCCACGCGACGGCGCCGAAGTACGACCCGACCAGCACGGCCAGCCAGACGGGCACCGTCGGCGTCAGCCACGCCATCCAGAACGCCCTCGACGACGCCGTCACCGGCAACCAGGCCGGCAACACGGTCGTGGTCGTCTACCCGAACACGCCGACGGCCCTGAACCCCCGTGGCGCCTACTACGAGAACCTCGTGGTGACCGGACCGGTCAAGCTCCAGGGCGTCGGCTCCGGTGGGTTCCAGGGCACGGGCACCTCGAGCACGTGGGTCCCGGGCACGGTCGTCGACGGCAGCGCCTTCGGCGGTGACACCGACCTCGCGACCGACTGGTTCACCAAGGTCGGCGGGCTCACCTGGTCGGGCAACCAGACCGTCAGCGACGGCGCGGTCGTCTACCTGCTCGGCTCGTCAGGCAACGGCTCGAACGTCCGGCAGTACCCGCTGAACGCGACCTTCAAGCCGTCGATCGACGGGTTCGACCTCCGTGGCGGTGACCAGCAGGGCTTCCCGGGCAACATCAACGACCTCACCGGTCAGCCCACGGGTCTCCCGGCCAACATCGTCACCCAGGGCGGCGCGATCTTCGCCAACGCCTACGTCCGCGAGCTCCAGGTGACCAACAACGTCGTCGAGAACAACGGCGGCGGGTACGGCACCATCCGCATCGGGACCCCGGACCTCACCGGCGCCGACGAGAACCAGCACAACGAGCACGTGCGGATCGTCAACAACCGGATCGTCCAGAACGCGGGGACGAACTACGCCGGGGCCATCGGCCTCTTCGCGGGCTCCGACGGCTACGAGATCTCGGGCAACGACATCTGCGGCAACTTCTCGCTCGAGTACGGCGCGGGTGTCAGCCACCTCGGCTACAGCCCGGGCGGCAAGATCCACGACAACCGGATCACCCTCAACAACTCGAACGACGAGGGCGCCGGGATCATGGTCGCCGGTGCGCTGCCGGCCGACCCGACCACCCTGTCGCACGGTGCCGGCGCGGTCGACATCTACGCGAACGAGATCCAGGGCAACCTCGCCAACGACGACGGTGGTGCCATCCGGTTCCTCATGGCCGGCAACTACCCGATGAACGTGACGAACAACGTCATCACGAGCAACGTGTCCACCCACGAGGGTGCGGGCATCGCGATCGACGACGCCCCCGACGTCCGGATCGTCAACAACACGATCATGGACAACATCACGACGGCCACCGCGGTGACCTCCAACGGCCTGCCGGCCCCGTCCGGCATCGCCACCGGGATGAACAGCGACCAGCTGCAGGGCACGCTGCCGGACGGATCTCCGGCCTACAGCAAGCCGGTCCTGTTCAACAACATCCTGTGGAACAACATGGCCGGGACCCGCAACGGGGCGACGGTGAGCGGGATCGGGATCGGTGGCGCCGGGGACGTCGATGTGTGGGACCTCGGGTCGCTCGACCCGAGCGTGGACCTGGCGCCGACGAACTCGGTGATCCAGCAGCCGTCCTCGGCCGCGCGGACGTACGTCGACGACGCCACCAACAAGCACGCCGACCCCAAGATCGTCGCCTCCTGGCCGGTCTCGGTGAGCTTCGCCACCTGGCGCCAGAACCCGGCGTTCGTCGACGCCAACATCTCCGTCGTCGAGGTGCCCGCCGACCTCCAGGGTGACTACCACCTCAGCGGGTGCGGCACGACCGGGTCCCCGGCGTGCGACATCGGTGCGCTCTCGCGCGGTGGTGTCCCCGCCCCGACCGTGGACATCGACGGGGACACGCGTCCCGCCGGCGCCGGGTACGACGCCGGAGCCGACGAGTTCGGCAGCGCCGCCCCGCCACCGCCCCCGCCACCGCCGGCCGGTCCGACCTTCCAGTTCTCGACCACGGGTGGCTCGACGGGTACCGCCGGCGTCCCCGGGGTGAGTGGAGGAGCGGACCCCGCCGACGTCTACCAGCACGACGGAGCGACCGACACCTACTCGAGGAAGGTCGACCTGACCCTGCCCAACGGCGCCGACGTCGACGGCCTCTCGTGCGTCAGTGCCACGCAGTGCTACGTCTCCTTCTCGAACTCCTCCATGCAGCTGACGAACCGCCTCACCGTCCAGGACGAGGACGTCGCCTACTACAACAACGGCGCGTGGTCGCTGTGGTTCGACGGCAGCCGCCACGGGCTCGGCATCAGCAACGCCTTCGACATCCGAGGCATCACGGTCCGCAGTGGGATCCTCTACTTCTCGACCGCCGGCAACGTCACCCCCTTCGGGATCGCAGGCGCCGGCGACGACGCCGACGTCTACAGGTGGGACGGCACCCGGTTCACCCGGGTCTGGAACGCCGACTCCACCGCGCACGGTGTCCCGGCGGCCGCCCGGCTCGACGGGTCCGTCTGGGACCCGACGACGCCCGACCACGGGTGGTTCTCGTTCGACGCCGACACGACGCTCCCGGGTGTCGGGGCGGTGCAGGACGAGGACGTCGTCGAGTACAAGGACGGGGCGTGGTCGGTCTGGTTCGACGGCACGTCGCACGGCCTGACCGCGGACAACCTCGACATCGACGCCTTCTCGGTCCCGGGCACGACGGTGGCGGGTGCCGCCGCCGCCCCGGTCCGGGTCGCCGTCCGCATCAACCCCAGGCTCTTCCGCCGACTCGTCACGACCTTCAACAGGGGACTCCGATGACCGACCTCGACATGCCACGCCGCTCCTCCGTCCCGGTGGGCCCGGACACATCCGAGCCCACCCGGCGGGGCCTCAGCCGGCGTCGGGCGCTGGGCCTGACCGGGAGCGCCGCCCTCGTGGCCGGCGCGGCCACCTGGGCCGGCAAGGTCCTCCTGCCGGAGCAGGTGGCCGAGGCCGCCGGGGCACCTCCGGACCTCTACCTCGCAGGGACCGACGGCTGGATCCACCTGCCCGAGGACCCGGCCATCCCGCCGTTCCACCCGGACCCCATCGGCCGGGACATCGGTCCCGGGAAGACGACGTACATCTTCGGGTTCCGGAACGTCACCGGGATGTCGACGGCCCAGCGGCTGGCGCAGAAGTACCACGCGCAGCACTCGGCGCCGATGTTCTGGGTGGACGAGTACGACGGCAACCCTGCCAACGAGTTCCGGGTGCAGCTGACCAACCTCGGCCTCCAGCTGCGGCCCGACCTCTTCGACGCGCACACGCTGCACTGGCACGGCTTCCGCAACGTCATCCCGTTCTTCGACGGTGAGCCGAGCGGGTCGATCTCGGTGCGGGCCGGCGGCGAGTTCACCTACGTCTACCGGCCGCGCGACCCCGGCACCTACATGTTCCACTGCCACGTCGAGGACGTCGAGCACGTGCACATGGGCATGACCGGCATGGTCTTCGTCCGACCGAGGCAGAACGGGACGAGCAAGACCCACGACGGCCGCACCTACACGAAGTTCCTCTACAACGACGGCGACGGCAGCACCGGCTACGACCGCGAGTTCGCGATGTTCCTCTCCGAGGTGTGGGCCGAGGCGCACTGGGCCGACGCCCACATCCAGCTGCCCGAGTGGAGCGACTACCGGGCCGACTTCGCCCTCCTCAACGGGCGGGTCTACCCCGACACGCTCGAGGCGAACGGTCCCGGCGTCAACCCCTTCGACGTCGAGCCGGGGCGCACCTTCGCCGCGGACGGCAACCTCATCGCGCCGGCCGGCCGCGAGGACCTCAAGCACCAGCCGATCTCCTCGCTCGTCAACTGCGTCGCGGGCGAGCGGATCGCCCTGCGGTTCGCCAACCTCGGCTTCCGGGAGTCGGCGATGACGATCACCGGGATGCGGATGCGCGTCGTCGGACGCGACGCCACCCCGATGCGGGGCCGCACGAGCGCGACCACGGAGCACGACGGAGCGGACACCTCGTACGAGACCGACACGCTGAACATCGGCCCCGGCGAGAGCTACGACGTCCTCGTCACGGCCCCGCCGAAGACCGGCTCGGGTGCCTACGACACCTACTTCCTCTACAACCGCTCGTTCAGCCGCTCGGACAACCTCGCCGCCGGCGGGTTCGGCGGCCAGGCGACACAGATCCGGGTCTACGCGGCCGGAGCGGGTGCGCCCGCCCCGCAAGCGTTCCCGAACGACTGGGGGTTCTCGGCATGAACACCACGACGCGTCTCGCCCGCCGTGGCGTCCGGCGGGGTCTCGCCCTCGCCGTCGGGTCGCTGCTCGCCGTCGGCGCCGCGGCCTCCTCGGCCGTCACACCGGCCACCGCGGCGGCTCCGCCCCGCAACGGCATCGTCTGCACGAAGGGTGACGCCGGCGCCGCGCCGGGCCAGCCGGTCTTCAACCTCACGACGCGCACCGGCTACATCGACCTGCCGGACGGCAACACGTCGTTCATGTACGGCTACTCGAGCGGCTTCGACGCCTTCCAGCACCCCGGACCGGTGCTCTGCGTCAAGGAGAACGACACCGTCACGGTGATCCTCCACAACACCCTCGACGTGCCGGCCTCCATCGTCTTCCCGGGCCAGGACGAGGTGCTCGCCGACGGGGTGCCGTCCCAGCCGCAGATCGCGGGCAGCGGGTTCATGACGAGCCTCGCCCAGCCGGCCGCCGCCGGGACCGGCACCGTGACCTACAGCTTCAAGGCCACGCACGCCGGCACCTTCCTCTACGAGTCGGGGACCGACCCCGAGACGCAGGTGCGGATGGGGCTGTTCGGCGCACTCATCGTGCGACCGGCCGACAGTGACTCCCAGGCCTACGACGACGCGAGCACCGCGTTCGACCCGACCGAGGAGTTCATGGTCCTGCTCTCGGAGATCGACCCCTACCAGCACGCGGCGGTCGAGCAGCACAAGGCCTTCAACCTCAACAACTACAAGGCCAGGTACTGGCTGATCAACGGTCGCGGGTACCCGGACAGCATCGCCGACAACTTCGCCTCGTGGCTGCCCTCGCAGCCGTACGGCTCGCTGGCGACGGTCAAGCCCTACCAGCCGGACAGCACCAAGCCCGGCTACCACCCGCTCCCGGGGATGGCCCGCTACCTCAGTGTCGGCAGTGAGGACTACCCGTTCCACCCGCACGGCAACAACGGGCTCGTCGTCGGCCGTGACGGCCGGCAGTCCAAGGCGCTCAGCTCCGGTGGCGAGGACCTCTCGATGGAGAAGTTCGCGATCAACATCGGGCCGGGCCAGACCTGGGACGTCATCTTCAAGTGGTACGACGCCGAGGACTACAGCGTCGACAACCCGGTGACGGTCACCGTCCCGGACCTGGCCAACCAGGTCGTCGGCACCTTCTACAGCGGCAGCCCGTACCTCGGCAACACGCACGACCTGCCACCGGGGATCCAGACGCTCAACCAGTGCGGCGAGTTCTACATCATCTCGCACAACCACGCCCTCTTCCAGATCACCTCCTGGGGCGTGACGATGACCGGCCCGATCACGTACATGCGGATCGAGCCGCCCGAGCCCAACACCTGCCCGTGAGAGAGGGGACGACGATGAACAAGCACCTTCGCACTGCCGCTCTCTCGACGCTCGCCGGTGGGGCCCTGGCGGCCCTCGGCCTGCTGCTCGGGCCGGCGGGGTCGGCCAGCGCGGCCGACGTCGACATCCACCTGGACGCGACCGTCGGGTCGACGACGCTGCCGACCAAGACCGGCACGACCTCCCTCACTGTCTGGGGCTACTGCCAGCGGACCGCCGCCGACACCCCGTGTGCCGCGGTGGACAAGCCCGGCGGGCCCACGCTCACCGTGAATGCCGGTCAGACGGTGACGGTCACGCTGCACAACGCGGTCGGCGAGGCCAGCTCGCTGTACTTCGGTGGGCAGCAGCTCGTCCCCGACACCACCGGTGCCGCGAACGGCGGCACGGCGACGTACTCCTTCACGGCGTCGCGTCCCGGGACCTACCTCTACGAGGCCGGCCTCACCGCGAACCACCAGCACCAGGTCGCGATGGGCCTCTACGGCGCCCTCGTGGTCCGCCCGTCGGCAGCGGGTCAGGCGTACGCCGACGCCGCGACCGCGTACGACTCCGAGCAGGTCATGGTGGTCAGCGAGATCGACCCCGCGCTCAACACCGCGGCGAACAAGGCGGCGTTCGACATGCGCGCCTTCACGCCCCGCTACCAGCTGATCAACGGCAAGGTGCACGCTGACAGCGACCCGGTGACCGCCGGCGCCGGTACCGACGTGCTCCTGCGGTGGGTCAACGCGGGCACCTTCTACCACTCGATGTCGGTCCTCGGCGCCGAGCAGCGGGTCGTCGCGTACGACGGCAGCCGCCTGCTCAACGGCACGATGGACATCTCGCGCCGGCTCGTGGCCGACACCTTCGGCCCCGGGCAGACGGCCGACGCCATCGTCACCGTCCCCTCGGGTCCGACGGCCCGCAAGCTGCCGGTCTACGACGCCAGCCTCACGCTGCACAACACGAACGCGGCGGGTCTGGGCGGTGCCCTCACGGTCATCGACGTCGCGGCGAACGGACAGCCCGTCGCGTCGTCCGGTCCGGTGACGAGCAAGGTCGCCTGGGCGGACGCGACGAACACCCTGTCGGCGCAGGTCACCGCGCTCGCGGGCAACCCGGCGGTCGACGCGGTCGAGTACCTCGTCGACACGACGGTCGGCACCGGCACGGCGATGACCGCCGGCGCCACGGCAGGCACGTACGAAGCCACCTACTCGACCCCGGCCGGCCAGCACATCCTCTACGTGCACGGCCACGAGACCGGCGGTGGCTGGGGCCCGTGGAGCTCGGTGCTCGTCCAGGGCTCGGACAACGTCGGCCCGACCACGACCGGCCTCACCCTGACCCCGGACCGCGGCAACGGCTCGGCGACCATCGGCATCTCGGCCACCGGCAACGACTCCGCCTCGGGCAACAGCGCGATCGGCGGCGCCGAGTGGTGGATCGACGGCGGGGCGCACTCGGGCATGACGCTCGAGACGACCGGACCGGTCGCGAGCCTCGTCGGCACCATCCCGGCGTCGGCCTTCACCGGCCTGGCGGACGGCGTCCACCTGGTGCACGTGCAGGCCACCGACGAGCCGGGCAACCCCGGTGACGTCGCCGACGTCCAGCTGACGGTGGACCGCGGGGCTCCGACGACGAGTGACCAGACGCTCACGCCCAACCCGAACAACGGTGCGCTGCCGGTCAACGGCTCCTCGCCGGCGGTTCGCCTCACCGCGACCGTCGAGGACCTGGCCTCGGGCGACGGCGGGACCTTCCCGACGGCGCAGAGCAGCATCGACAAGGCCGAGGCGTTCCTCGAGACCGCCGGGGCCAACGGCGCCGGTATCCCGATGGAGGCCGCCGACGGTGCGTACTCGTCGCCGACGGAGGCCGTCTACCTCGACATCCCGCTCGCCACGGTGCGCCTCATGTCGGAAGGCCCGCACACGGTCTACCTGCACGGGCACGACGCGGCCGGCAACTGGGGCCCGATGGTCAGCGTGGTCCTCACCGTCGACAAGACCGCACCGGTCGTCAGCGGGCTGTCTGTCACTCCGTCGCCGTCGGCGGGCGCGCCGAGCGTGACCCTCAGCGGCACGGCCACCGACCCGGCGGGGCTCACGGTCCTCGAGTGGTTCGCGGCGACCGACCCCGGTGTCGGCAAGGCGACGCCCATCACGGGCAACACCACCACCGGTGCGTTCTCGACCACCGTCGACACCTCGTCGCTCTCGGACGGCACGGTCGTGCTGACGGTGCGCGCCAGGGACGCGGCGGGCAACGTGACGGTCGGAAAGGTCCCGCTCGTGGTGACGCACTCCTTGGAGTACGCCACCGTGGCGTCGCCTCCGGTCGGCGTGGCCGGGACGGTACGCGACGTCTACCGCTACAACGGGACGACGACTATCCGCACCCCGCTCCCTGGCCTGCCCCCCAACGCCAACATCGACGCCTACAGCAGGGTCGACGCGACGCACTTCTACCTGTCGTTCTCGAACACCGTCACGCTGGCGGGTCTCGGCCAGGTGCAGCCGCGTGACGTCGTCTACCGCAACGGGAACAGCTGGATGCTGGCCTTCGACGGCAGCCGCTGGCGGGTCTTCAGCGCGAACGTCGACGCCATCGACGTCGTCGGCGGTCGGCTCTACCTGTCGGTCAACGACACCCGGATCCCGGGGTCGACCTCGACGCGGGGCAGCCAGTCCGACATCTACCGCTGGAACGGTCGCACCTCGTTCACCCGGGTTCTGGACACCTCGACCATCGGCATCCCCGACACCGCCAACGTCGACGGGTTCAACTGGCTCGGCGGCAGCAACTGGGCGTTCTCCTTCGCGGCGACGAACTCGACCGTCACCGGGTTCGCCACGGTGCCGGACGAGGACGTGGTCGTGCGCCGGAACGGTGTGTGGAGCACGTGGTTCGACGGGTCGGCCCACGGGTTGACCACGACGGACAACAACCGCGACCTCGAGGGCTTCACCCTTCCCTGACCACCGACCCGGGGCGCCGGCCACGAGACGACTCGTGGCCGGCGTCCCGACCCACAGGAGTGACCATGAGCACCGGAACCCTCACCGCGGCCCCCGTGGCGCCGTCGGCGCCGAGCCGGCGTCGCGTCGTCCTCGTCGCGGCGCTGCTCGTCCTCGCCCTCGCGGCGTTCTTCGGGGTGCGCGCCGTGATGGCCCACGCCGCCGACGTCCGCTCCGGCACCGAGGCGGTCTCGGCCGAGGAGTTCGGCGCCCGCACCGGCGCCAAGATCACACTGCTCGGCGTCACCGCCGGCGGCGGCATGATCGAGCTGCGCTACCAGGTGGTCGACCCCGACAAGGCCAGCCTGCTGCTCCACCAGGAGGACAAGCGACCGGTCCTCGTCGTCGAGGACACCGGGCAGACGCTCGCCATGGTGTCGCGCCCGCACAACCACAAGGCCGAGCTCAACCTCGGGGGCACCTACTTCTTCATCATGGCCAACACGCAGAACGCCATCAAGGACGGCACCAAGGTGACCGTCATCGTCGGTGACGTCCGCCTCGAGCACGTGGTGGCGCAGGCGTGACCTCGCCGACCCGGCCACCGTCCGTGACGCCCCCGGCGGCACGGGGTCGCCGGGTCCTGCCGCGCCTCGGGCAGGCCCTGCTCGTGGCCCTCCTCCTGCTCGTCGGGGCAGCGGGCGCCGCCTCGGCGCACGCCACGCTCGAGCGCTCCGACCCGCCCAACGGAGGCATGGTCGCGACCGGTCGGACGACGCTGACCCTCTGGTACGGCGAGTCCATCACCCCGAGCGCGAGCACGTTCACGCTCGAGGGCGACACGGCCAGGGTGCCGGTGACGGTCGCGGTCGACGCCGACAGGCGCGTCGTGCACCTCACGACGCCGCCCCTGGAGAAGGGGACCTACACGCTGTCCTGGGCCGTCGTGGCCGCCGACGGCCACCCGACCCGAGGCACCGTCGTCTTCGGCAGCGGCTTCCGGCCGGACGGGCTGCCAGGCTCGGACAGCGCCCTGCCGCCGCCCACCCCGGTGCTGCTTCGGTCGCTCGACCTCGGCGGTACCCTGCTGGCGCTCGGTTCCCTCCTGGCGCTGCGCCGGGTGGTGCCCCTACTGGGCCCGCTGTCGCGGCGCACGGGGCGTCGCGTGCTCACCCTCGGGGCAACGGGCGCAACCCTCGCCGTGGTCGCTGCCGTCGCCACACCGCTGGTCACGACCGCGTCCCAGGTCGGTGCGTCGGTGGGCTCGGGGGAGTGGACCGCCGCACTCGGTCAGGTCCTCCTCGACAGCACCTGGGGCCGGCTCTGGATCGCGCGCCTGCTCGCCCTCGTCGTCGCCTACCTCGCGCTCTGGACGGCCCGTCGCAGCGCCGCCCGAGGCGTCGCCCGGCCCGCACTCGTGGCGTCGGCCGCCCTCGTGGTCTCGGTCGCGCTCGACGCCTGGGCGGGACACGCCTCTGCCCTGCCCTCGGGAGTCGTGCTCGTCTGGGTCGCCGCGACGGCGCACGTGCTCGCCGCAGGGGTGTGGGCGGGCGGCCTGCTCGTGCTCGCCCTCGTCCTGCGTCCGCTGGCCCTCCTCGACCGCGACGGACGGGCCGGGGTCGCGCTCGCAGCGTGGCGCTCCTTCAGCCCCGTGGCGGCGGTGGCCTCGGGGACGCTGCTGGCCACCGGCGTCTTCGAGGCCGGGGCCCACGTGGGGACGTGGGCCGCCCTCTTCCGGGGCGTCTACGGACCGGCGGTCCTCGCCAAGGTGGCCGTGGTCGGGGTCGCCCTGGGGATCGCCGCCTACAACACCCTGGTGGTCAACCCGCGCGTTGCCGGGACCGTGGGCCGGGTGCTGGGTCTCGGCAGCGCCTGGCGTCCTCGTCCGCACCCCCTGCGCACCACCGTTCTCGTCGAGGGACTGGTCCTCGTGCTCGCCGTGGGGGTCGCGGCCGTCATGACCTCGGTACCGACGGCCCGAGAGGTGACCTCGGCCATCACCGCGGACGCCCCCCAGAGCGACCGGGTCGACGGGCTCTTCGTCACCGTCGACGCCGTCCCGACCGGGGAAGAGGTACGTCTCGTCGTCCGAGCCCAGGCGGTCGTCAAGCCGCTCGGGACGCCGGTCACCGGCGTCGAGGTCGGCGTGACCCGCGGTGTCGTCACCGCGCCGCGGAGCCTCGGCGAGCAGCGCGTGACGCTGACCCAGACCGAACCCGGCCGGTACGAGGCACGCATTCCCGACCCGGGCGTGCGTGACTGGACCGCCGAGGTCTTCCTCCACCGCGAGGGCGGACGCACCAGCGTCGTCCTGGCACCGTGGAGCTCGGGCACCGACTGGCCCGTCCTGCGGGTCGTCACGACGCTCGTCGCGCTCGGACTCATCCTCATGGTCACCTCCGGAGTGGTTCTCGTGCGCCGCCGGAAGCACCTCGACTATGTTCCTGCCGGTCCCCGCCGGAGCGAGGACCTGAGATCCCTGGAGAAGGTGGCGAGCAGATGAGGCCACGTCTGGCGACGTCCCTGGCCGTGGCGGCGCTGTCCGCCACGCTCGTGGTGCCCGCGGCGGCACCCGCGGGTGCCGCCGCCCCCGCCGCCCCCGCCGTCGAGGCGCTCCTCGCCGGGGTGGACCCCGACGCGACGGTGTCGGTCCTGGTCACTCTTCGCTCGGACGCCGCCTCACCCGCATCCCTCGCCGCAAAGGGCTCCGGCCGCTCGCGCCACGAGTCGCTCGTCCGCGGCCTGCGCGCGGCCGCCGAGGCGCGACAGCGGGGTGTCCGCGACGACCTCGACCGCCTGGCCCGTCGGGGCCGGGTCCGCAGCCAGGATCCCCTGTGGGTGACGAACGCCGTGGCCGTCAGGGCCACCCCGGATGCGGTGCGCGAGATCGCCGCACGTCCCGACGTCGCCTCGATCGTCCCCGACCGCGTCGTCATCACCTCGACCCTCCTGCCACCCGAGCCGAACATCGACGCGACGCACGCACCACAGCTGTGGGCCGGAGGCCGCACCGGGACCGGGGTGGTCGTCGCCAGCCTCGACTCGGGGGTGGACACGACCAACCCGGACCTCGCCGCGTCGTGGCGGGGCGGGACGAACTCGTGGTTCGACCCCTACGGGCAGCACGCCGCCCCGGTCGACCTCCTCGGGCACGGCACCTCGGTGATGGGCACGATGGTGGGAGACACGGACGCGGGCTCGCCGTACGGAATGGCCCCGGGGGCTCGGTGGGTCGCGGCGCGGATCTACGACGATGCCGGGGGCTCGACCCTGTCGGCCATCCACCAGGCCTTCCAGTGGCTGCTCGACCCGGACCACGACCCCGCCACCGACGACGCACCCGACGTCGTCAACCTGTCCTGGGTCCTCGGGACCGGGGCGGGGTGCGACCTCAGCCTGGAGCCGGACATCGCCGCCCTGCGCGCCGCGGGCATCCTCCCGGTGGCGGCCGCGGGGAACTTCGCCCCGTCGGCGACGGGGTCGAGCGCGAGCCCCGCCAACTACCCCGAGGTGCTCTCCGTCGGCGCCGTCACGGCGAACAACACGATCGCGTCGTTCTCGAGTACCGGGCCCTCGACGTGCGGCGGCCGCACGCGCGTCTTCCCCGACCTCGTCGCGCCGGGCAAGACGATCCTGGCCGCGGACAAGGGCGGGTCGTACGCCTACGTCGACGGCACCTCGATCGCGGCACCCCACGTCGCCGGCGCGGTCGCCCTGCTGATGCAGGACCGTCCGACCCTCACCCCGGACGCCCTGACGAGCGCGCTCACCGGCACCGCCCACGACCTCGGCGCGCCTGGACCGGACTCCACCTTCGGCGCCGGTCTCCTCGACGTCAGTGCCGCTGACGCCGAGTTCGGCCCCACCGGGGTCGTGGGGGACTTCGGGCTCACCGTCGACCGCCCGGGGGTGGCGATGGCCGGGTCGCGGTCCGCCGGTGTGGTGCTCAGGGTGCAACCCCGGGACGGGTTCACGGCGCCGACGACGCTGAGCCTCGAAGGGCTCTCGGCCGCCGAGGCGAACTGGTGGTTCGTGCCCCAGCAGCTGGGCTCGGGCCGGTGGACCTCCGCGCTGCGCATCCAGGCCCTCCCGCGGCTGTCTCCCGGCGTCCACCGGGTGACCGTGCGGGCCAAGGGCGGCGGCCGTGACCACACCGTGGTGCTGACCCTGCTGGTGATCCGGCCGCTCCATCGCGCGTGGCGCTGAGCACCGTCGCGGCCTGGTGGCTCACTCGGTCGGAACGGCCAGCGCCACCCTCGCCCCGCCCCGCCGCCCGTGGCCGGCGACCAGCCGACCACCCGCCGACCTCGCGATGGCCTGGACGATGCGCAGGCCGAACCCGGTCTGCGAGTACGCATCCCGGAGCTGCGACGAGACGTCCGAGCCCGGTCCGGCGTCGTCGTCGTAGAGGGCGGCCTGGCCCTCGTTGACCGAGGCGATGAGATCATCCGACATGCCGGAGCCCTCGTCCTCGACGCCCACCTCGACCAGGCCGTCGTGCACCTCGCTGAAGAGGCAGATGCGGTCTCCCGGAACGGTGTAGCGGACCGAGTTCTCCACGAGGGTGTCGAGGGCGGCGCGGAGGCGCTCCGGGTGGACGGGCACACTGCCGGCCTCGGCACGCACCACGAGGTCGCGGTCGACGACGACGGCCCACCGGCGGCGGACGTCCTCGAGCAGACCTTCGGAGTCGGCGGGCACGTCGGGGGCGCCGAGGTCGAGGGACACCGCGCGGACGAGGCGCTCGGAGAGCCGGGTCAGCTGGTCGAGCTCCTCGCGCACCGTCGTCAGGTCCTCCCGACGCGCGTCGTCGACCTCGCTGGCCACGAGGTGGTCGACGTACCCCCGGGCGATCGTCAGCGGGGTGCGCAGCTCGTGCGAGGTCATCCGGCCGAGCCGCTCCCGCGCACTGGACCTGCGCCGGTCGGCCCGGGCCAGGACCTCGGCCGCCTCGATCGCGGCATCACGACGGCGGACGTGGTAGGTGACCACGGCGGCCAGGACGACCGGTGTCACGACCTCGATCATCTCGACGGCCGGCAGGTCCCCGCGGTCGACGCGGGGGAACATGATGACCGCCGCGACGACCGCGAAGGCCACCACCGAGGTGACCGTGCGGACCACCGGCCAGGCACCGAAGCCGTAGAGGACCGCGAACGAGAGGATGACCAGCTCGATGGCGGCGAGCTCGACCGAGGGCACGAGCAGCATGAAGAGCCCGCACACGACGAGGATGCCCAACCAGAGCAGGAACAGGCCGCCGGCGCGGCGGGGGTCACGCCTCGGCGACGCAGTACCCGACACCACGGACGGTCTCGATCATCGTCGGGTTCGCGATCTTCGTGCGCAGCCGCCCGACGCACACCTCGAGGACGTTGCTCCCGGGGTCGAAGTCGTAGCCCCAGATGTCCTTGAGCAGCTCCTCGCGGGTGCAGACGTCGCCCTCGCGCCGCAGCAGGTAGGCGAGGACCGCCGACTCGCGCTCGCTCAGCGAGCGGACACCCTGCGGGGTGTTCAGCACGCGGCGACGGGTGTCGAGGCTCAGGTCGCCGTGGACGAGGTAGCGGCCGGACTCGGCGACCGAGCGGGGGACTCCGAGGTGCCGGTTGACGCGGGCGAGGAGCTCGGCGGTGACGAACGGCTTGGTGACGAAGTCGGTGGCGCCCTCGTTGATGGCCTGCACGCGGGTGCCCACGTCACCGACGCCGGAGAGCACGACGATGGGCGGCGGGTCCTCGAGCTTCTGGATCTGGCGCAGGACGGTCAGCCCGTCCATGCCCGGCATGACGAGGTCGAGGAGCACGAGGTCGACGGTGCGGCTGCGGACCGTCTGGCAGGCTTCGGCGCCGTCCGCTGCGGACAGCGGCCGGTGACCGGCAGCGACGAGGGTGCGGCTGAGCAGGGTGCGCAGGCGCACCTCGTCGTCGACGATGAGAATGTCAGCCATCCCCTGCTGCCTCTCATGACGTGTTCGTGACGTGAGGTTAACGGTCGGATGAGCCGCGCGTAAGCCTTTTCTGAGAATTGGCCGCCCGCTCTGGCGCGTCCCCGCAGGTGGGGGCAGGGTGGGCGTCGAGCCACGGGGAGAGACGTCCGGGCACTGTGCCCGGCCGACGGTCACGGCGACCACCCTGCATCGAGGGCGAGGCCCCTCGATGGTCGCCGTGACCGGCTCCGCGAGCGCCTCCGCGCGCCCTCGTGCGGGCCCTCGTCGGGGGCCGCCGTCGGGGGCCGCCGGTGTGAGCCACGAGACTGCGCCGTCGCCACCACCGGAGGACACTGGGGGCATGGCCGACGACGAGCTCTCGAGCAGGTCGGGCCACGACCCGCAGGGGTCGGCCCGGATGGTGGTGGCCGCCCTGGACGGCTCCTCCCACGAGGCGGCGGTGCTCGCCTGGGCGAGCGCCTTCGCGCTGCGCCACCACGTGGCGCACGAGCTCGTGCACGTCGTGGACGTGGGGGTCTCGCTGACGCCCTACGCCGTGATCGCCACCGAGGCGCCGTGGTTCGGCGAACAGCTCGAGGCGAGCACCCGGGCGCGCCTGGAGCAGCTCGCGGCGACCGTCCGGACGAAGCACCCCGACCTCGAGGTGCGGGTCCGGACCCCCTTCGGGTCGCCGTCCGGCGTCCTGGTCTCCCTCTCGGAGCGCGCCGCGGCGGTCGTCGTCGGCGCCTCCACCCACGACCGACTGGAGCGCCTGGTCCTCGGCTCGACCGCGCTCGCGGTCGTGGCCCACGGGCACGGCACGGTCGTCGTCGTGCCCGAGTCGCTGCCGCCGGTGGAGCCGCACCGGGTGGTCGTCGGAGCCGACGGCAGCGACGCCGGGGGCCGGGCCCTCGCCGCGGCGGTCGAGGAGGCCGCGACGGTCGGCGGAAGCGTCACGGCCGTCACCGCCTGGACCCTCGAGATCGAGGACGGGATCGTCGTCACCGAGCCGGGCAGCGCCCGGTGGGCGCGGGTCGAGAGCCGCCTCGCCGAGGCGACGCGCGGGGCCCTCGAGGCCGCCCGTGCCGCGCACCCCGACGTCGCGGTCGACGTCCTCGTGCGCAACGAGAAGCCGGCCACCGCCCTGCTCGCCGTCGCCGCCGAGCGTGGGGCCGACCTCGTCGTCGTCGGCCGTCGGGGACGTGGCGGCTTCACGGGCCTGCTCATGGGCAGCGTGAGCCGGACGGTCGTGCAGCGCTCGAGCGTGCCGGTCGCGGTCGTCCACTGACCGCGCGGGCCACCTACTCCGCGACCGGGTCGAACGGCCAGCCGTCGACCATCCCGGCCGGGCGGCCCGGCTCGAGGTAGTGCTCGTGGCCGAAGACCGCGGCGAAGACCTCGGGCGGCATCGCGAGCATCATCCCGACGTCGCTCGTCTGGCTGGCGTGCGCGGAGAGCGCGGCGCGCTTGCGCTCGATCCGGTCGGTGACGTCGACCCGCCAGTGCAGCTCGGCCTCGGGGGTGCCCATCGGGTTGCCGTCGTCCATGGGGCGGTCGGGGTCCCAGTCGTCGTCGCGGCCGGCGGCCCGGGCCGCCTCGTACATGCGCCGCATCGCGTCGCGGTTCATCGAGGACTCCAGGACCCGCGGGCGGCGGGCCGCGAGCTCCGCGGCCCGGTGGAGGACCCGGTGCACCTGGACGTGGTCGGGGTGGCCGTAGCCGCCGTGCCAGTCGTAGCCGACGAGCACGTCCGCGTCCTCGTCGTCGAGGACCTCGACGACCCGGCGCGCGGCCTCGTCGACGTCCGCGCCGGTGAAGGCGCCGTCGTGGGCGTTCTGCTCCCAGCCGGTCATCCCGGAGTCGGCGTAGCCGAGCCACTCGACCCGGTGCAGCCCGATCGCCGCGGCCGAGGCGGCGAGCTCGCGGCGGCGACGGTCGACGACGGTCTCGCCGGGGCCGAGGTCGTCGGGGGCGGTGCCGTGGTCGCCATTGGTCGCGACGACGAGGACCACCCGGTGCCCCTCGTCGACCGCTCGGGCCATCGTGCCGGAGGTCTGCGAGGCCTCGTCGTCGGGGTGGGCGTGGAGGAAGACGATCGTCGACACGTGCCCATCATGCAGGCCGGGTCCGTCACTCCCTCGGCCGGGCGGGCGGCGGGGTGGCCCGCGCGGCGCGGGTCGAGGGGAGCCCGACGAGCGCCTCGTCGACCGTGAGCCGCCCGGTGGCGGTGTCGACGCTGCCGGCGACGCGCACGGGTGCGCCGTACGGGGCTCGCGACTCGTCGACGACGAAGGAGACGACGTTGCCCTCGGTCGACGTCGTGCCGCCGTGGACGAGCGTGCCGTCGGGCCGGACCAGCCACAGGCGGCCCCCGTCGCGGGGGTCGGCGAGCAGGTACGCGTCGAGGCTGTAGCGCTCCGAGCAGACCCGCTCGCGCAGCAGCGCCCCGAGCAGTCGTGGCGCGTCGAGCACCTCCGGGACCGCGCGTCCGCGCAGGCCCGCGTCGAGGACCAGCGCGCCCGGGTGGCCGGAGCACACGAACGGGTGCACCGAGGCCCGAGTCAGGGCGAGGTCGGGCAGCTCGCGCTCGGCCGAGGCGAGGATGGTGCGCTTGGGCATCCTGCCGCCACGCGTGAACTCGATGCTCCGGCCGCGGGAGCGCGACCAGCGGGTCATCGGCTCCGGCTCGACCAGTGCCTCGCTCAGCCCGTGCCGGTAGCCGACGAGCGTGCGGGCCATCCGCACCTCACGGCCGAGGACCGAGGCGGGGTCGACGGCCAGGCGGCCCAGGACCTCGAGGGCGCCGGCGTCGCCGACCCGGCCGAGCGCGCCGACGACGCGGCGTAGCACGATCGGGCTGTCGGTGGCGAGCGACGCCTCGAGGGCGTCCTGGGTGGCCCGGCCGGGCAGCCGGCCGAGGACGACCGCGGCCCGGGCGCGCACCCGGTCGTCACCGTGGCCCACGACGAGGTCGCGGCTCACGGCCGGCAGCGCCGAGGCGTCCCGTCGGGCCAGGACGGCGAGGCTCTCGCGGGCGACGTCGGGGCGGGTGGCCCGAGCCAGCCGGGCGAGCGCGGCGTCGGTGCGGTGGTCGAGGGGTGTGGTGTCGGTGGGCATGGGTGCTCCTTCCTCAGGCGCCGGCGCGGACCTGGCAGCGCCCGCGCATCGTCGAGCCCTGCGAGGTCGTGAGCAGCACCGAGCTGCGCGTGCTGACCGCGCACCGGGTCTGGGCCATGAGGTTCTCGCGGGCGGTCGTGTCGGTGGGGCAGCTGTCCCCGTGGTTGTGCGACAGGTCGAGGAAGTGGCCGAGCTCGTGGGCCATGGTCCGCGAGAAGCCCTCCGCGTCACGGTTCACCTCGCCGCCGACCAGCCCGTCGTCCTTGCCGCCCTTGCCGCAGTCGCCGGGGACGGGGGAGATGCCGACGAAGTCGGAGTCGCTGATGGTGCGGACGATGAACATGTCGACGCCGTCGTTCGACACGCTCCACTCGTCGGAGAGGCTGTCCGCCTCGGACTCGCTGCCGAGGTCGTCGCGGCCGTTGGAGTCGGCCGCGGTGACCCAGAAGTACTGCACCCGGCCGAGGCCGAGCTGGCGGGTCGCGTAGATCTGACGGGTGCGGTGCACGCCGTAGTCCACCTTGTCGTCGGCGGCGGCCAGGTCGGCGACCGACAGCAGGTCGAGGCCGACCTCGACGAGGTTGAGGTGGACGTGCCCGCGGG
The DNA here is from genome assembly GCF_035325325.1 of Phycicoccus sp. Classification (NCBI taxonomy): domain Bacteria; kingdom Bacillati; phylum Actinomycetota; class Actinomycetes; order Micrococcales; family Intrasporangiaceae; genus Phycicoccus; species Phycicoccus sp. The sequence continues at coordinate 115,428 of NZ_DAOLAC010000003.1, forward strand.
AGAGCCCGTCGAAGGCCTGGGACAACGAGACCTCGACCGGGGTGGAGGTCGCCGGGTCGGTCGGTGGCGTGCCGCGCCAGAAGCCGAGGACCTCCCGCATCACCGAGAGGTCCGCGGTGCCGCCGAGGCCCATCGCCGACATCGCCTGGCGCACGGAGGCGACGGTCACGGCCCGACCCGCCCCTCGAGGTCGGTCACGCGGGCGGTCAGCGCGGTGACCTGGCTCTGCAGCGACGCGATGACCGTGGCGACGTCCTGGCCGGCGACGCTGAGCGAGCCGGGGACGCTCACGCGCCCCTCGATCTGCACGCCACCGACGTAGTCCCGGTTGAAGTTGACGACGAGCGTGTCCTCCCAGGCGTGCACGAGCGCGCGGCGGAACGGGCTGCGGCGCACGGGACGCAGGACGCCGGTCGTGCGCCGGCGCTCGGCGCCGCCGTCGAGCATGAGGTCGGTGCCGAACTGCTGGACCACCCGCGAGGCGACGACGAGCCAGTCCCCGTTCGAGGCCCCGCGCGCCGTCCTGAGGTCGTTGATCGTCACGCCCCCGGGGTAGTCGCGGTCCCAGTTGAGCGTCAGGCCGTCGTCGAAGTCGTGGACGAGCGCCCGCCGGCAGGGCGTGTTCGTCTTGCGGCGCCACGGGGCGTCGAGCATGAGGTCGTTGCTCGCGGCCTTCGTGACGGCGGCCTCCAGGTGGATCCAGTCGCCGTCGAACCTGATGTCGGTCATCGTCTCGCCCTCTCCTGGTGCGGGTGTCGCCAGGAGGAGGAGGGGCGCGCGCGTGGTGATACGCCCGGGTCGCCGCGGATCGCGCGCACGCAACCCCCACAGGGGCCCCACGAGTCCCTACGGTGTCTCGTGGTTCCGGCCGCCCGACCGGAGGACCCGGGGGAACGAGGAGGTTTCCATGAGCGCCACCGAGATCGGAGACGACGGCCCGCGCGGCGAGGTCGTCGACCACGACACCGTCCCACCTGCGAACAAGGGGCTGCTCGCCGTCGCCGGCGTCCTGCTCCTCGTGCCGGTCGTCGCGCTGCTGTGGGTCGGCAGCTACAGCCGGGTCGACCCCAAGCTCGGGCCGTTCCCGTTCTTCTTCTGGTACCAGTTCCTCTGGGTGTTCCTCTGCTCGGCGATGACGTACTCCGCCTACCGCATCGTCCTCGTGGCCCGTCCGCACCGGTCGATGGCCGACACCGACGACGCCGACGGCACCGGGGCGCGCTCGTGAGCGGGGTCAACGGCGTCGCCCTCGCCGTGCTCGTCCTGCTCTTCCTCCTCGTCACCGGGATGGGCTTCTGGGCCACCCGCTGGCGCCGCCCCACCTCGATGGAGTCCCTCGACGAGTGGGGGCTCGGCGGCCGCTCGTTCGGCACGTGGATCACGTGGTTCCTGCTCGGCGGCGACCTCTACACCGCGTACACGTTCGTCGCGGTCCCCGCGGCGATGTTCGCGGCCGGGTCGGTCGGGGGGTTCTTCGCCGTGCCCTACACGATCGTGCTCTACCCCATCATCTTCGTCTTCATGGGCCGCCTGTGGTCGGTGAGCCACCGGCACGGGTACGTCACGACGGCCGACTTCGTCCGCGGCCGGTTCGGCTCGCGCGGTCTCTCCCTCGCCGTGGCCGTCACCGGGTTCCTCGCGACCATGCCCTACATCGCGCTGCAGCTGGTCGGGATCCAGGCGGTCCTCGAGGTCGCCGGGCTCGGCGGTGGGGACAGCGTCCTGGCCAAGGACCTGCCGTTGTTCATCGCCTTCGCGCTGCTCGCCGCCTACACGTACTCGAGCGGTCTGCGGGCCCCGGCGGTCATCGCCTTCGTCAAGGACACCCTGATCTACCTCGTGATCATCGTCGCGATCGTCTACCTGCCCTCGAAGGTCGGCGGGTGGGACCACGTGTTCTCGGCGGCGGAGCAGAAGATGACGACGCCTTCCGCCGACGGGAAGCCGACGGGGGCGTTCATCCCGGCCGCCACCCAGCACTGGGCGTACGCGACCCTCGGCCTCGGCTCGGCGCTCGCCCTGTTCATGTACCCGCACTCGATCACGGCCAGCCTGTCGTCCCAGTCGCGGAACACGGTGCGGCGCAACGCCTCGATCCTGCCGGCCTACAGCTTCGTGCTCGGCCTGCTCGCACTGCTCGGGTGGGTCGCCATCGCGGCGGGGACGAAGCCGATCGGCCTGGACGGCAAGCCGAACGCCCAGCTGGTCGTCCCGCAGCTCTTCGAGGACATGTTCCCCTCGTGGTTCGCCGGGGTCGCCTTCGCGGCCATCGCCATCGGCGCCCTCGTGCCAGCGGCGATCATGTCGATCGCCGCGGCGAACACCTTCACCCGCAACATCTACAAGGAGTGGCTCAAGCCGGACGCCACGGTGCAGCAGGAGGCCCGGGTCTCCAAGCTCGTCTCGCTCGTCGTCAAGGCGTTCGCGCTCGTGTTCGTCCTCGTGCTCGACAAGCAGAACGCGATCAACTTCCAGCTGCTCGGCGGCATCTGGATCCTCCAGACCTTCCCGGCGGTCGTCCTCGGGCTGTACACGCGCTGGCTGCACCGGTGGGCGCTGACGGCCGGCTGGGCGGTCGGCATGGTCTACGGGACGTGGCGCGCGTACGAGGTGACCAACCCGCGCGCCGGGGTGGACCACTTCGGTGGCTCGCTGGACCCGATCCCGGTCATCGGGGACCTCGGCTACATCGCGATGACCGCGTTCGTCGTCAACCTGCTCGTCGCGGTCGTGGGCACCGTCGTGCTCCGGGCGCTCAAGGCGCCGGCCGGCGAGGACGAGACGATCCGCGGCGACTACTTCGCCGACGAGGGCGACCCGCGGGTCCAGAAGGTGCTCCAGCCGCTGCACCAGGAGGCTCCCAACCCCTGACCCCCACCGGGCGGCGGGCACGGGCCGGGGTTCGTGCCCGCCACCGGCGTTGGCAGGATGGGCGCATGCAGCCCACCCCCTCGCCCCGGCTCGTCGAGCTCGCCCAGGCCCACGGGGTGGCCACCGACTACTGGGACTGGGTGGGTCAGCACGTCACGGTGTCGGCCGACTCGATCCGCGCGGTCCTCGCGGCGCTCGGGGTCGACGCCGCGGACGACGCGGCCGTCGAGTCCGCCCTCGCCGAGCACGCCGACGCGCCGTGGCGGCGCACGCTGCCGCCGACCGTCGTCGTCCGGGCCGGGCGCGGCGGCCGGGTGCCCGTGCACGTCCCGGCGGGCTCGGGGGTCCGGCTGCACGTCGAGCTCGAGGACGGCGGTCGGCGCGAGGCGGAGCAGGTCGACCGGTGGGTGCCGGACCGCGTCGTCGACGGCGCCCCGGTGGGGGAGGCCACCTTCGAGGTGCCCGTCGACCTCCCGCTCGGCTGGCACCGGCTCGTCGCCGACGTGGACGCCACGCCGCTCGACCCGACGACGACGGCGGCGACCCTCGTCGTCACCCCGGAGCGCCTCGAGCTGCCCGAGCCGGTCGCCTCGCAGCGCGTCGTCGGCCTGATGGCCCAGCTGTACCAGGTGCGCTCGGCCCGGACCTGGGGCGTCGGCGACCTGCGCGACCTCGCCGACCTCGCGACCTGGGCCGCCGCGGCCCACGACGCCGACTTCGTCCTCGTCAACCCCCTGCACGCCGCCGAGCCGGTCGTGCCGATGGAGCCCTCGCCCTACCTGCCGACGACGCGGCGGTTCGTCAACCCGCTCTACCTCCACGTCGAGGACGTCCCCGAGGTGGCCTCGCTCGACGCCACGGCGCACCGGCGCTACCTCGCCCTCGCGGCCCGCGGGCGTGCGCTGTCGACCGGCGACGGGGCGGACCGCATCGACCGCGACGCGGCGTGGACGGTCAAGCGCGAGGCGCTGCGGCTCGTCCACGACGCGGGGCTCACCGGCTCGCGTGCCGCCGCGTTCGCCGCGTACTGCGCTCGCGAGGGCGAGGGGCTGGAAAGGTTCGCCACGTGGTGCGCGCTCGCCGACGTGCACGGACTGCCGTTCACCGCGTGGCCGGCCGACCTCCAGGAGCCGGACGGTCCGGCGGTGCAGGCGTTCGCGGCGGAGCACGCGGACGACGTCGACTTCCACCGCTGGATGCAGTGGCTCCTCGAGGAGCAGCTCGGGTCCGTGCAGCGGGAGGCCCGCGCGGCGGGGATGTCGCTCGGGGTCGTCCACGACCTCGCCGTCGGGGTGCATCCCGTCGGCGCCGACGCGTGGGGGCTCGGCGACGCCCTGGCCCGCGGGGTGACCGTCGGGGCGCCGCCGGACCAGTTCAACCAGCTCGGGCAGAACTGGAGCCAGCCGCCGTGGCGCCCGGACCGGCTCGCCGAGCTCGGGTACGCGCCCTTCCGCGACATGGTGCGCACCGTCCTGCGCGACTCCGGTGGCCTGCGGGTCGACCACATCCTCGGGCTGTTCCGGCTGTGGTGGATCCCGACCGGCGGCTCGCCGGCCGAGGGGACCTACGTCTACTACGACCACGAGGCGCTGGTCGGCATCCTCGTCCTCGAGGCCCAGCGCGCGGGCGCGGTCGTCATCGGGGAGGACCTCGGCGTCGTCGCGCCCAACGTGCGCGACGTGCTCGTCGAGCGCGGGCTGCTCGGCACCTCCATCCTCTGGTTCGAGTGGGACGGCGACACCGTGCGTGCACCGGAGGCGTACCGCGACCTGTGCCTCTCGTCGGTGACCGTGCACGACCTGCCGCCCACCGCGGGCTACCTCACGCTCGAGCACGTCACCGTCCGGGAGGCGCTCGGGCTGCTGACCCGTCCCGTCGAGGAGGAGCGCGCCGTCGAGGAGGCGGCGATCGGGCGGGTCCGCGTGGCACTCGAGGAGCGTGGTCTCCTCGCGCCGGGGGCGGACGTCGACGAGACCGTCGTCGCCCTGCACCGGTGGCTCGCGCTGACCCCCAGCCGGATGCTCGCCGTCGCCCTGCCCGACCTCGTCGGCGACCGGCGGGCCATCAACCAGCCCGGGACGAACGACGAGTACCCCAACTGGCGCCTGCCGCTCGCCGGGCCGGACGGCGCGCCGGTCGACCTCGACGACATCCGCGAGGCTCCGCTCGTCGAGCCCCTCTTCGCCGCCCTCCGCGGCGACTGACCCGGCTTGATCCCCTGCTACGCCGCAGTACTGGCTGTGATCACGACCAGTACTGCGTCGTAGCACGCGATGCCGTGAGCGGGGGACGCGGACGTCGGCCGGCGCTGGACCAGGCCTGCTCGATGCGGGCGAGGACGGCTCTCCCATCGGAGCGGATCTGTCGCGGCGTGACCCCGACGACCACGGCGCCGGCGGCGACGAGGTCGGCGTCGGAGGAGACCGTGGCGTCCCAGTCGTCCCCGTTCGCGTGGTGGCGGCGCGAGTGGACCATGACCGCCATCGCGACGTCGTCCAGCCAGGCGTCAGGCGTCGTGAGACGCACCCCCCGGGCGTCGTGCAGCTCCGGGTTGGGCCACGCGTCGGGGAGGACGGCGGAGGTGCGCATGAGGTCGAGCAGGTCGTGCTCGGGAACCGACCACGCTCCCGACCCGGCCGCCTGGAGCGCCACGAGCACCGGAGCGGCGTCGCGGGGGCGGAGGCGGTAGACCCATTCGGCCAGCGCGTCGAGCGTGGTGAGCCGTCGCTGCACGGCCTCGATGAAGAGCGCCTCTCGGTCACGGGGGGAGCGTGCTGCGCGGGCCGCGTCGACGACCGAGCGCGCCACGGACGACATCAGCAGGCCGTCACGTTCGACCGGGCGATCGTCGAGCAGTGTGCGCCGGGCCGTCGCGAACCCGGCGACGCGGCTGCGGCGGGGCGCCGGGACGAGCAGCTCGACGGAGTCCTGCTCCGCGAGCGAGCCGAGGCCGTGAAGGCGTGCCGCGGTGCGACCGGCGAGCGCCGCCCCCGGTCCGGCCCAGAGCAGGCCCGCGCGCAGGCGCTGACGCGGCGTCGGCTGCTCGCGGGAGAGCAGGTAGACCCGCGGGAGGACCACCCGCCAGGACCGGCCGGCGTTCCAGCGGATGGTGCTGGCCGTCACACCGGCACGGACCAGCTGGGATCGGGTGGCCAGCAGGTCCTGACGGGCGAGGAGCTCGCTGAGGTCGGGTGTCGTCATCGGTCGACCGTCGTCCCGTGGCTCGGCAGCGGGCAAGGGGCACGGGTCAGCCTGTGGATGGACGACGCCGACGGAGCGCCTGTGGACATCGATGCCGAGAGCCGGCCACATCCCGGGCTACGGCGCAATAACTGTCGTCATCGCAGCAGATACTGCGGCGTAGCACGCGATGTAGATGGGGGTGGGGGGTGGCGGCGGCGACTGGCCGCTCCGGTCAGGCGAGCTGGGCGGCGAAGCGCTCGGCGAGCGGCTGCCACGCGCCGCGCAGTGCGTCCCGTGCGGCGGTGACGTCGGCGAGGGCCGCCGGACCGTCCGCCTCCTCGGGCTCGGAACGCATCCAGTCGGCGAACACCTCCGGCGAGGTCTCGGGATGGAACTGCACCGACCACGCCCGCAGCCCGAGCCGCAGCGCCTGCGGACGCCCGTCGGGCAGCCGGGCCAGCACGCTCGCCCCCGGCGGGACCTGGAGGACGACGTCGTCGTTGAAGTGCACGGCGGGCGCGCCGAGCGTGCCGGCCAGCAGCGGGTCGCCCATCCCGTCGGTCGTCAGCGCGACCGGGACGACCCCGAGCGTCCGGCCGGCCGGGTTGCGGCCCGCCCGCCCGCCGAGCGCGACAGCCGCCAGCTGGTGGCCGAGACAGACCCCGAGCACCGGCTCGCCGGCCCGTGCGGTGTCGCGCAGGAGCGTCTTGGTCGGGCCGAGCCACGGGTGCTCGGCGTCGTCGTTCGCGCCCATGGACCCGCCGAGGACGACGAGCCCGTCGTGGCCGCCGTCGGCCAGGCGCGCCGGCACCGGCTGGCCGAGGTCGCCCCGGACGACGGTGAGCCGCAGCCCCAGCGCCTCCCACCACTCGCCGAGCCAGGCGAGGGGGGCGTCCGGTTCGTGCTGGACGACGAGGAGCGACCTCGCCATCACCCGACCTGGGTGCCGACGAGCGAGCCGATGGCGTAGGTGACGACCATCGCCACGAGCCCGCCGACGACGACCCGGACCGTGGCCCGGCGCGCGTCGGCGTCGCCGAGGCGGGCGCTGAGCAGCCCGGTGCCGGCGAGCGCGAGGACGACGGCCACGACCGTCACCGGCACCCGCCAGCCGGTCGGGGGCAGGACGATGGCGAGCAGCGGCAGCAGCGCACCGACGGTGAACGCGACCATCGAGGCCCACGCGGCGTGCCACGGGTTCGTGAGGTTCTCCGGGTCGATGCCGAGCTCGACCTCGGCGTGCGCGGCGAGCGCGTCGTGGGCGGTGAGCTCGACGGCCACCTGGCGCGCGAGGTCGGGGGAGAGGCCCTTGCCCTCGTAGATGCCGCTCAGCTCGGCGAGCTCGGCCTCGGGCTCCTCGCGCAGCTCGCGGACCTCCTTGGCGATGAGGGCGCGCTCGGAGTCGCGCTGCGTGCTCACCGAGACGTACTCGCCGACGGCCATGCTCATCGCCCCGGCGGCGAGTCCGGCGAGCCCGGCCGTGAGGACCGCGCCGCGGCTCGTCGTGGCTGCGGCGACGCCGATGACGAGGCCGGCGGTGGACACGATGCCGTCGTTGGCCCCGAGCACCCCGGCCCGCAGCCAGTTGAGCCGGCCGGCGAACGACTTGTCGTGCGCCTCGTCGTGCGACGCCAGGGCGGCCTCGGCCGCCGCGGGGTCGACCTGCTCCGGACGGGCCTCAGCCACCGAGCTCGGCCCCCTCGGCGCGGGCCGCGGCGTTGATGCGGTGCGCGAGCTCGACGTCGAGCTGGGTCAGGCCGCCGGCGTCGTGGGTCGTGAGCAGCCAACGCGTCGTGCGCCACCGGATGTCGATGTCCGGGTGGTGGTTCATCTGCTCGGCCTCGTCGGCCACGGCGACGACGAGGCGCACCGCCGCCGGGAAGTCGGGGGCCTGGATCGTCGCGACGATGGCGTCGCCCTCGCGCGCCCAGCCGGGCAGGTCGGCGAGCTGGCGGGTCACCTCGTCGTCGGTGAGGAGTCGGCTCATCCCGCCATCATCGACCACGGGCGACCCGCCTGGCACCTCAGGGGAGCCTCACCGGGTCAGAACCCCCCGGCGCCGCCTTGGTTCTCGGTGTGCTTGGCCATCGCCTGGGCCTCGGCGAGGGAGGCCGGCCCGATGGCGTCGCCGTCGTCCGACCCGTGCCACTCCTGGGTCGTCGCGGTGGCGGTCACCTCGTGCCGCTCGATCTCGCCGCGGGCGATCTGCTCGGCGAAGTGGCAGGCCACGCGGTGGCTCGCCGGCACGCCGTCGACCTCGACGACCCGCAGCTGCGGGCGCTCGTCGTCGCAGCGGGTCTCCTGGCGCCACGGGCAGCGGGTGTGGAAGCGGCATCCGGTCGGCGGGTTGGACGGCGAGGGCAGGTCGCCGACGAGGAGGATCTGCTCGCGGGCGTCCTCGGCCCGCGGGTCGGGCAGCGGGACCGCGGACAGCAGCGCTCGCGTGTACGGGTGCAGCGGCGTCGCGTACAGGTCGTCCGCGGCGGCCTCCTCGACGAGGCCACCGAGGTACATGACCCCGATCCGGTCGCTGATGTGGCGCACCACCGCGAGGTCGTGGGCGATGACGAGGTAGGTGAGGTCGAACTCGTCCTGGAGCTCCTCGAGGAGGTTGATGACCTGCGCCTGCACCGAGACGTCGAGGGCGGAGACCGGCTCGTCGGCGACGATGAGCTTGGGCTCGACGGCCAGCGCCCGGGCGATGCCGATGCGCTGGCGCTGCCCGCCGGAGAACTCGTGTGGGTACTTCTTGAGCGCCGCGGCGGGCAGGCCGACGGCGGAGAGCAGCTCGCGCAGCCGCCGCCCGGTCGCCTGCTCGTCCTTGGCCAGGCCGTGCGCCTTCATCCCCTCGACGAGCAGGGACTCCACGGACTGGCGGGGGTCGAGGCTGCTCATCGGGTCCTGGAAGACCATCTGGAAGTCCTTGCGCCGGCGGCGCAGCTCCTCGCCCCGCAGCGAGGCCACGTCGGTGCCGTCGACGAGGACCGAGCCGTCGGTCGGCGGCTCGAGGTTGAGGATCGCCTTGCCGAGGGTCGACTTGCCGCACCCCGACTCGCCGACGAGCCCGTAGGTCTCGCCGCGGCGGATCTGCAGGTCGACGCCGTCGACCGCGTACACGTGGCCGATGACCTTGTCGAAGACGACGCCGCGCTTGATCGGGAAGTGCACCTCGACGCCACGGGCGTCGACGAGCAGGTCGCGCTCGTCGGAGGTCGCGTCCGGCGTCACGGGTTCGGTGGTCGTCGTCATCGGGTCACCTCGACGGGGTTGAAGCAGCGCAGGGCCCGGCCGTCGGACTCCTCGAGCGGCGGGGTCTGCTGGCGGCACACGTCGACGGGCTGGGAGCACCGGGGGGCGAAGGCGCAGGCGCTCGTCCACGGGAGGTTGTCCGAGACCGAGCCCGGGATGGGGGTGAGCGGCGCGCGCTCCGCGTCGAGGCGGGGGATCGAGGCGAGCAGCCCGGTCGTGTACGGGTGGCGCGGTGACTCGAAGAGCTCGTGGCGCCGGCCGCGCTCGACGATCCGGCCGCCGTAGAGGACGTTGACCTCGTCGCACAGCCCCGCGACGACGCCGAGGTCGTGGGTGATCATCACGAGCGCGGTCCCGGTGTCCTGGACCAGCTCCTTGAGCAGGGCGAGGATCTGGGCCTGGATGGTCACGTCGAGCGCCGTCGTCGGCTCGTCGGCGATGAGCAGCCGCGGTGCGCAGGCCAGGGCCATCGCGATGAGGGCCCGCTGCCGCATCCCGCCCGACATCTGGTGCGGGTAGTCCTTGAGCCGGCGGTCGGGGTCGGGGATGCCGACCCGCTGGAGCAGGTCGCGGGCGACCGGGGTGGCCGCCTTGCGGGACATCCCGCGGTGGCGCTCCAGGACCTCGGTGACCTGCAGCCCGACCGGGACGACCGGGTTGAGCGAGGAGAGGGGGTCCTGGAAGATCATCGCGATGTCGCGGCCGCGCCGGTCGCGCATCTCGGACGCGGGGAGCCTCAGCAGGTCGGTGCCCTCGAACATCGCCGAGCCCTCGACGGTGTTGCCGCGCTCGGGCAGCAGGCCCATGATCGCGAGCGAGGTGACCGACTTGCCGCACCCGGACTCGCCGACGAGGCCGACGGTCTGCCCGGGGCGCACGTCGAAGCTCACGCCGTCGACGGCGGTGAACGGCTCCTCGCCCTGCCGGGTGAAGGTCACCCGCAGGTCGCGCACGGACAGCAGCGGCTCCTCGCCGTGCGAGGACGGGCGGGGTGTGGTCGCGGTGGCGGTCATCGGCCGCTCACCTCCTGCTCTTGGGGTCGAGCGCCTCGCGCAGCGACTCGCCCATGAGGGTGAAGCCGAGGGCGACGACGATGATGCACACCGCCGGGTAGATCGCGAGGTGCGGGTAGTCGTAGATGTACTGCTGCGCGCGCCCGAGCATCTGGCCCCACTCCGGCTGGCGGTCGTCGGGGTTGCCGAGGCCGAGGAAGGACAGCGCGGCGGCGTCGATGATCGAGGTCGCGAGGACGAGGGTCGACTGGACGATGACCGGCCCGAGCGAGTTCGGGACCATGTGCCGGAAGACGATCGCCCGCTGGTTCACCCCGAGGGCGCGCGCCGCGAGGACGTGGTCGCTCGAACGCTGGGAGAGCATCGAGCCGCGCAGCAGCCGCGCGAAGATCGGCACCTGGACGGCGGCCACCGCGATGATGACGGTGAGCTGGCTGGGCCGCGCGGCGATCGCGGCGATGGAGAACGCGAGGAGCAGCGACGGGATCGAGAGGAGCACGTCGACCACCCGCATGACGAGCGCGTCGACCCAGCCGCCGAACGCCCCGGCGAGGATGCCGAGGACGAGCCCACCGGTCAGGCCGAACACGGTGGCGACGACGCCGACGATGAGCGTCTGCTGGCTGCCGACGAGCAGCCTCGAGAGCAGGTCGCGGCCGATGTCGTCGCCGCCGAGGGGGAAGCCCGGCTGCGGCCCCGGCACCGGGTTGGACTGAGTGCGCACCTGGCTGATGAGAGGGTTGTCGGCCGGGTCGTGGGGGGCGAGGAACGGGGAGATCAGTGCCAGCACGACGAAGACGAGGGTGATCCCCAGGCCGATGAGGAAGACCGGGTTGCGGCGCAGGCGCTGCCAGGCGCTGGCGATGAGCGAGACGCCGGGCTTCTCGTCGACGCTGCCCGCCTCGAGCAGGGCGGTGCCCGTCGCGCCCCCGGTCGAGGCGGCGAGGGAGTCGATGCGGTCCTTGCGCCGGTTCATCGGGTTGCTCGGGCTCATCGGGTCCTCACCCTCGGGTCGATGATCGCGTAGGAGATGTCGACGAGCAGGTTGATGACGACGTAGGTGCCGGCCGCGGCGAGGATGAGTACCTGGAGCACGGCGTAGTCGCGGCGCTCGAAGGCGACGGCGAGGGCGTTGCCGATGCCGCCCCAGTTGAACACCTTCTCGGTGAGGACGGCCCCGGCGAGGAGGCCGCCGGTCTGCAGGCCGATCGTCGTCACGACCGGCAGCAGGGCGTTGCGCAGGACGTGGCGCCCGCGCACGACCCGGGCGGTCAGGCCCTTGGACTCGGCGGTGCGCACGTAGTCCTCGCCGAGCACCTCCAGCACCGACGCCCGGGTGATCCGGTAGATCACGGCGAACGGGATGGTCGCCAGGGCGACCGACGGCAGCACGAGGTGCTTGAGGGCGCTCGCCGAGCAGTCGAACTCGCGGGTCAGCAGCCCGTCGAGGACGAAGAAGTTCGTCACCCGCGTGCAGCCGAGGTTGTCCTGGCGGCCCGAGACCGGGAAGACGTGGTGCTCGACGGCCAGCTGGTACTTGAGGATGAAGGCGAGGAAGAACACCGGCACCGCGACGCCGATGAGCGAGACGACGACCAGGGAGCTGTCGAGGGGGGAGTTCGCCCGCCGGGCGGAGACGTACCCGAGCGGGATCGCGACGACGACGGCGATGACGAGCGCGGCCACGCTCAGCTCGATCGTCGCGGGGAAGCGGCTGAGGAAGATCTGGAAGGCGTCCGACCCCGGCAGCACGCCGGTGGAGACCCCGAAGTCGCCGTGGGCGGCCCGGCCGAGGAACTTCAGGTACTGCACCCAGACCGGCTGGTCGAGGCCGAAGGCCTTGCTCAGGGCGGCCCGGGTCTCGGGGGTGGCGCGCTCGCCGAGGATCGCCGAGACCGTCCCGCCGGGGAGCGAGCGCAGCCAGAGGAAGACCAGGAGCGACAGGACGAACACCACCCCGACCATCTGGAGGAGACGTCTGATGATGAATCTCGCCAACGGGGGCTCCTGGTCTCGGGCTGGACGACGGTGGCCGCCTCGAACCTAGCGGTTCGAGGCGGCCACCGACCCTATACGGATGTGCGCGCGGGGTGTGGCCCGCGTGTGGTCACTTGCCGACGGTGACGGTGTCGAACGTCTCCGCCGTCAGCGGGCTGGCGACCAGGCCCTCCACCTTGCCGCTCGTGACGAGCGCCGGCGGGGAGTGGCTGATCGGCAGGCCGGGGAGGTACTCCTCGGCGATCCGCTTGTTGATGTCCTGGTACGCCGTGTCGCGAGCGGACTCGTCGACGATGGCGTCGGCCTTCTTGAGGTCGTCCGAGAGCGTCTTGCCCCACGGCATGACGCTCGTGTGGAAGTCGTTCTGCTTGAGGTTGCTGAAGAAGGTCCCGAGGAAGTTGTCCGCGGCGTTGTAGTCACCGGTCCAGCCGAGCAGCCACGCGTCGTAGTTGCCGTTGTTCACGTCGTCGAGGTAGCCGCCGTTCCACGGCTTGCTCACCGCCTGGACCTTGATGCCGACCGCCTCGAGGTCCTTGACGAACGCCGCGTGGATCTTCTGGGGGTCCGGCATGTACGGCCGCGACACCTCGGTCGGGAAGGCGAACTGGAGGGTCATGCCCTCGGCGCCGGCTTCCTTGAGGAGCTGCTTGGCCTTCTCCGGGTCGTACGGGTAGGGCTGCAGCTCCTTGTTGTAGCCGGAGACCGCCTCGGGCATGAACTGCGAGGCCACCGTCGCGCCCTCGGGCAGCTGGCTCTTGACCATCTGCTCGCGGTTGAGCGCGTACATGAGCGCCTGGCGGACCTTGAGGTCCTTGAGCTTCGGGTTGTGCTCGGGGTTCAGGCCCATGTAGAGCACGTTGAACGCGGGGCGGACCTCGACCTTGTTGCCGGCGTCCTTGAGGCCCTTCCAGTCGACCGGGTTGGGCAGGTCGTAGCCGTCGATCGAGCCGGCCTGCAGCTCCTGACGGCGGGTGCTCTCGTCGGGGATGATCTTGAAGACGATCGTCTTGGTCTTCGGCTTGTCGCCGTAGTAGGTGTCGTTGGCCACGAGGGTGACCGTCTTGTTGGCCTCGTCGTACTTCTGGAGCTTGTACGGGCCGATGCCCACCGGGTTCATCGCGTAGGCGGGGTAGGTGAAGCCGTCACCCTGGGCCTTGACGTTGTTCGCGTCGCCGTCCTTGAGCGCCTTGGGCGACTGCATCGAGAACGAGTCGAGCGAGAGGATGGTCGGGAAGCTCGAGGTGGTGCGGGTGATGTTGATGACCGCGGTGCTGTCGTCCTTGGCCTCGCACGACTTGTAGAGCGAGTTGGACGGGTCGTCCTTGAACGAGCCGAAGAAGTAGGTCCAGTACTCGGCGGCCTGCTGGCCGGCGCCCTTCTGGTCGAACATCCGCTCCATGTTGTAGCAGACGGCCTCGGCGTTGAACGGCTCCCCGTCGCTGAACTTCACGCCCTGACGGAGCTTGAAGGTCCAGCTGAGTCCGTCCTGGGACGGCTCCCAGCTCTCGGCGAGCTCGGGCTGGATGTCGGCGGTGCCGGGCTTGACGCCGAGCAGGCCGGAGTGGATCTGCCGGGTGACCCGGAAGGTCTCGCCGTCCGTGGCGTACAGCGGGTCGAACAGCTTGGGAGCGCCGGCGGCGCCGAAGGTGAAGGTGTCCTTCACGTCGCTGCTGCCGCCGCCCGTGCCCCCGGAGTCGCGCTCCGACTGGGCGCACGCCGTCATGCTCAGGGCGGCCACCGTCAGGAGGACGAGGGGCGCCGTGCGCTGGAGTGTCATCAGTGTGAACCTCGCTTGGATGTGCGATCACTCGGCCGCCCGGGTCGGGCGGACGAGGTCCCGCGCAGGGACCGGTCATCCGGCCCGTCCGCGGTTGCACGGGACCCTAGCCAGCAAATCCGCTCGGGGGAACGCTCCGCCACCAGTGGTTACCCAAGTGAGACCGAACCCCGGCCGCAGACCTTCCGGCACCGCGGGCCTGCGCCGATACACCCGATTCGGTGACGCGCGCAATCCCTGAGAGACTGGTGGGCATGTCTGTCTCCCGCCGCGACGACCTCCGTAACGTCGCCATCGTCGCGCACGTCGACCACGGAAAGACCACCCTCGTCGACAAGATGCTCTGGCAGTCCGGAGCCTTCGGCGAGCACGACCACATCGCCGAGCGGGCGATGGACAGCGGTGACCTCGAGCGCGAGAAGGGCATCACGATCCTCGCGAAGAACACCGCCGTGCGCTACGCCGGCAAGGCGGCGGTCGACGCCGGCATCACCGGCGGGATGACGATCAACATCATCGACACCCCCGGCCACGCCGACTTCGGCGGCGAGGTCGAGCGTGGCCTGTCGATGGTCGACGGCGTCGTCCTCCTCGTCGACGCGAGCGAGGGCCCGCTCCCGCAGACCCGCTTCGTCCTCCGCAAGGCGCTCGCGGCGCAGATGCCCGTCGTCCTGTGCATCAACAAGGTCGACCGCCCCGACGCCCGGATCGCCGAGGTCGTCGACGAGGTCTACGAGCTCTTCATGGACCTGCTCGTCGACGCCGAGCACCACCAGGACCAGCTCGACTTCCCGGTCGTCTACGCCTCGGCCAAGGCGGGCATCGCCTCGCTGACCCGCCCGGCCGACGGCGGCCTGCCCGACGGCGACGACCTCGAGCCGCTGTTCCGGACGATCATCGAGACCATCCCGGCGCCGTCCTACGACTCCGACGCGCCCCTCCAGGCCCACGTGACCAACCTCGACGCCTCGAACTTCCTCGGCCGGCTCGCCCTGCTGCGCGTGCACAACGGCACGATCCGCAAGGGCCAGCAGGTCGCGTGGTGCCGCCGCGACGGCTCGATCACGCCGGTGAAGATCACCGAGCTGCTCATGACCGAGGCCCTCGAGCGCCGTCCGGCCGACTCGGCGGGGCCCGGCGACATCATCGCCGTCGCCGGCATCCCCGAGATCACCATCGGCGAGACGCTGGCCGACCTCGACGACCCCCGCCCGCTGCCGCTCATCACCGTCGACGAGCCGGCCATCTCGATGACCATCGGCATCAACACCAGCCCGATGGCCGGCCGGGTCAAGGGCGCCAAGGTCACCGCCCGCCTCGTCAAGGACCGCCTCGACCGCGAGCTGGTCGGCAACGTCTCGATGCGGGTCCTGCCCACCGAGCGCCCCGACGCCTGGGAGGTCCAGGGTCGCGGCGAGCTGGCGCTGGCCATCCTCGTCGAGCAGATGCGGCGCGAGGGCTACGAGCTGACCGTCGGCAAGCCGGTCGTCGTGACCCGCGAGGTCGACGGCAAGGTCCACGAGCCGATGGAGCGCGTCACCATCGACACCCCCGAGGAGTACCTCGGCGCCATCACCCAGCTGCTCGCGGCCCGCAAGGGCCGGATGGAGCAGATGACCAACCACGGCACCGGCTGGGTCCGGATGGAGTACCTCGTGCCGTCGCGCGGGCTCATCGGCTTCCGCACCCAGTTCCTCACCGACACCCGCGGCACCGGCATCGCGAACCACGTCTTCGAGGGCTACGAGCCCTGGCAGGGCGAGATCTCGACCCGGATCAGCGGCTCGCTCGTCGCCGACCGCTCCGGGCCCGCCACCGCCTACGCGATGGCCAACCTCCAGGAGCGCGGCACCCTCTTCATCGCGCCCACGACCGAGGTCTACGAGGGGATGATCGTCGGCGAGAACTCCCGGGTCGACGACATGGACGTCAACATCACCAAGGAGAAGAAGCTCACCAACGTGCGCTCCGCCGGCGCCGACGTGCTCGAGCGGCTCGCCCCCCCGCGGGCCCTCTCCCTCGAGCAGTCCCTCGAGTTCTGCCGCGAGGACGAGTGCGTCGAGGTGACCCCGGAGGCGGTGCGCATCCGCAAGGTGGAGCTCGACCAGACCCTGCGCGCCCGCGCCGCGGCCCGCGCCAGGAGGAGCTGACCGCGAGGCATGACGAGCAGGAGAGAGCGCAGGGCCGAGCAGGCCACCCAGACCCGAGCCGGGCGTCGCCGGGCGACCCGCCGGCGACGGCCGGGGCGGCTCGTCCTCGCGGTCGCGCTCACCGTCGTCGTGGCGGTCGTCGTCGGGGGCGTGGTCCTCGCTAGGCAGCGCACCACGCAGGCCACCCCGGACACCCTGCCCACGTCGGCCGTCGGCGACCGCGTCGACACCCGCGGGGGCGTCGTCAACGCCCTGTCGCTCGGTCCCGTCCCCTCCTGGGACCCCCAGCGGATCGGGTCGCGCGCCGACATGGCCTTCGCCGGGCGGGTCTTCGCGCGCACCCTCACGGCCTACGCGCCGAGCACCGACCCCAAGGCCCAGAGCCGCCTCGTCGGCGACCTCGCGACCGACACCGGCACCCCGAACCAGGACCTCACCTCGTGGACCTTCACCCTCCGCGACGGCGTCACCTGGCAGGACGGCAGCCCGGTGACCTGCGAGGACGTGGCCTACGGCATCTCGCGCACCTTCGCGACCAAGGACATCACGGGGGGCCCCAGCGACGCCCTCGCGGTGCTCGCCGTGCCGCGAGGCGCCGACGGCACGAGCACCTACGGCGGCCCGTGGGCCACCGGCGCCGCGGCCAGGACGGCCCAGGCGGCCTACGACAAGGCGGTCTCCTGCGACGGGCAGAAGATCACCTTCACGCTGAGCACCCCGGTCGGCGACTTCGCCGAGATGCTCACCCAGCCGGCGTTCGGGCCGGTCAAGAAGTCGGTCGACCGCGGCAAGGACGGAACCTACGACGTCTTCAGTGCCGGGCCCTACATGCTCCGCGGGGCGTGGGAGCCCGGGCGCGGCGGCACCTTCGTGCGCAACCCGCACTGGTCCGCGGCGAGCGACCCGGTGCGCAAGGCCTACCCCGACGAGATCCGCTACCAGGAGGGCCTCGACACCGAGGCCGTCGCGCAGCAGGTGATGGCCGACAACGCCGCCGGCCGGGTCTCGGTCGCGCTCGGGTCGGCGCCGCCGGCCATCCAGCAGCACATCACCGCGGTCCAGAGCCTCGACGAGCGCTCGGTCAACCCGCTCACCGGGGTCGTCGACTACCTCGTGCCGAACGTCCGCAGCGCCGTGTTCAAGGACGAGAAGGTGCGCCTGGCGCTCGCCGCCGCGACCAACCGCGACGCCTACGTCACGGCGATCGGTGGGGACACCGCTGCCGAGCCGTCGCTGTCGCTGCTGCCGCAGGCGCTCCCCGCGGCGCACGACGACGACCCGGTGGGGGTCGGGTTCCGCGGGGACGTCGCGAAGGCCAAGGCGCTGCTCGCCGAGGCGGGGGTGGCCACCCCGGTCAAGTTCACCGTCGCCTACCGCTCGGACACCACCTCCGACAAGGCGATGGCGGCGCTCGTCGCCGGCTGGCGCCAGGCCGGGTTCGAGCCGACGACGAAGCCGGTCACCGACGACTACTTCGCGACGATCTCCACCCCGGCCGCGGCCAAGGACGTCGACGTCTTCTGGTCGAACTGGGCGCCGGGCTGGGCCTCGGGCTCGACGGTGCTGCCACCGCTGTTCGACAGCACCATCAACCTCACCGCCGCCGGCCCGGGCCGCGACTACGGCTACTTCAGCGACAAGCAGCTCGACGAGCAGATGGCCAAGACCTCCTCGGTCGCCGACCGCCGCGCGCGCGAGCGCGGGTGGGCCGACGTCGACCGACGGCTGCTCCAGCAGGGGGCGTACATCGGCCTCGCCGAGCGCCGGGCGCTCTACGTCGCCGGGACCGACGTGCGCAACCTCTCCGCGAACGCCGTCCTCGGGGGTGTGGTCGAGTTCGCCGACATCGCGGTCGTCCCGTGAGGTCCCTCCTCGACGGCGTGGCCGTCGGCGACCGCCCGGCCCGGCTGCTCCTCGTCCACGCGCACCCCGACGACGAGCTGCTGACGACCGGCGTGGCCATCGCCCACCACGTCGCGCGCGGTGACGAGGTCCACGTCCTCACCTGCACGCTCGGCGAGGAGGGCGAGGTCATCCCACCCGAGCTGGCTCACCTCGAGGGCGACGGTCCCGCCCTCGCCGCCCACCGCCGACGGGAGCTCGCCGCGGCGGCCGCCGTCGTCGGCAGCACCCAGCACCTGCTGACCGACGCCTCCGGCGAGGGCTTCCGCGACTCGGGGATGGCCGGCTCGCCGGCGTCGCGGCACCCGCGGGCCTGGTCGGGGGTGCCGCTCGAGGTCGCCGCGGCGGCGGTCGAGCGGGTGGTCCGGTCCGTGCGGCCCGACGTCGTCGTCAGCTACGACGCCGGCGGCGGCTACGGCCACCCGGACCACGTGCGCACGCACGAGGCCACGCGGGCCGCGGTCGCCTCCCTCGGCGGGTCCCTCCCGCTCTACGGCACCCTCACCCCGCTCGGCTGGGCGGAGGAGGACCGGGCCTGGCTCACCGCCCACGTCCCCACCGACGCCGGCTGGGTCGTCCCGGACCCGGTGAGCGACTACGCGGCCAACGTCGTCCCGGACGAGGTCGTGACGCACGCCGTCGTCGACCCCTCGGTCGTCGGGCTCCAGCAGCGCGCCCTGCGCGAGCACGCGACCCAGGTCGTCGTCGGCGACGGCTGGTACGCCCTGTCCAACCACCACGTCTTCCGGCTCGCGGGCCGGGAGGGGTACGCCCGGCTCGAGCCGGGTACCGGTCGTCCCGTCCCGGGAGGAGCAGCGTGAGCGAGGTCGACGCGGCGGTCTTCCGCCAGGCGATGGGCCGACTGGCCGCGGGCGTCAGCGTGCTGACGACCTTCCACGAGGGGCACGACCACGCGATGACCGCGGACACCGTCACCTCGGTCTCCCTCGACCCGCTCCTCGTCCTGGTCTGCGTCGAGACCGAGAGCCGCTTCCACGACGCCGTGCTCGGCGCGGGTGTCTGGGGGGTCAGCGTGCTCGCCGCCGACCAGCGCCCGCTCTCGGACTGGTTCGCCACCCGGGGCCGGCCGCTGCACGGCCAGCTCGACCGCGCCGCCTTCCACCGCGGCCCGGCCACAGGAGTCGCGCTGCTGGACGGGACGTTGATGCGCCTGGAGTGTCGGACGAGCGCGACCCACCCCGCGGGGGACCATGTGATCGTGGTCGGCGAGGTCCTCGGGATCGAGGTCCCCGACTCCGTGGGCCACGCGCTCGTCCACTACCGCGGCAGCTACGGGAGCCTCGCATGACCCAGGACCTGCTCGACCACTCCGGGTGGGAGGAGCCGTCCTGGGAGGAGCCCGCCCCGGGCCCGCGCCGCTGGCCCCTCCACCTGCTCGGCCTGCTCGTCCTCCTCGGGGCGCTCTACGTGGGGGCCGCAGCCTGGGCCGCCGACCGCGTGCCGCGCGGCACGACGGTCGCCGGCGTCGACGTCGGCGGGCAGAGCGCCGCCCGGGCCCGCGCCATCCTGACCAGGGCGCTCGGCGACCCCGCGGCCCTCCCGCTCACCCTCACCTCGCCGGTGGGGAAGTCTGTCCTCGACCCGGTGCGGGCCGGCCTCTCGGTCGACGTGCCGGCGAGCGTGGCCGGGCTCACCGGGTTCTCCCTCGCCCCGGCGCGGGTGTGGCAGCACGTGACCGGGGGGTCGGACCGGCCGGCCGTCGTCCGGGTCGACGACGCCGCGTTCGCCGCCTCGGTCGAGGCCGCGCGGCCGCGCATCGACGGGCCGCCCAAGGAGGGCAGCGTCTCGATCGCGGGCGGCAAGGCGGTCCTCACACCGCCCACTGAGGGGATGACGACGGACCTCGCCGCCACGACCGCTGCCGTGCGCCGGTGGTGGCCGGCGCAGGACAGCGTCCGGGTGGCCGGGGCGACCAAGGCCCCGAAGACCTCGGCCCGCGAGCTGCAGCGCGTGCACGACGAGTTCGCCACGGTTGCCGTCTCGGGCCCGATCACGGTCGAGGCCGGGGGCCGGTCCGTCCGCATCGCGCCGCGGGTCTTCGCCCCCGCGGTCGTCCTCACCGCCGCCGACGACGGCACCGTGACCCCGCGTGCCGACCCCGCGAAGCTGCGGGCCCTCGTCCACGCCGTGGCGACGAAGGCGGGGATGGAGGTCCCGGCGAAGGACGCGGTCGTCACCTTCACCGGGGGCGACTGGCGCAAGCCGCACGTCACGCCCTCGGTCGCGGGCAGGGCCGTCGACGACGCGGCCATCGACACCGCCGTCTGGAAGGCCATCGCCGGCACCGAGCGCACCGCCACCGTGCCGCTGACCCCCGTCGAGGCGGAGTTCTCGACGGCGGTCGCGCAGAGGACGCTGCCCAAGGAGCGCATCTCGAGCTTCACGACCTACTACCAGGCGGGGCAGCCGCGGGTGCACAACATCCAGACCGCGGCCCGGGTCATCAACGGCACGTACGTCAAGCCCGGTGAGCAGTTCAGCCTCAACGGCGTGCTCGGCGACCAGACCCCCGAGAAGGGCTACGTCAAGGCCGGTGTCCTCGTGGGCAACCGGCTCTCGGAGAGCTACGGCGGCGGCATCTCGCAGGTGTCGACGACGATCTTCAACGCGTCGTTCTTCGCCGGTGTCCAGCTCGACGCCTGGCAGGCCCACTCGATCTACATCTCGCGCTACCCCGAGGGCCGCGAGGCCACGATCGCCTGGCCGAACCTCCACAACAAGTGGACCAACACGACCGACGGCGGCATCCTCGTGCAGGTCACCGCCACCGACACCTCCATCACGGTGTCGTACTGGGGGACCAAGAAGTACGACGTCACCGCGACCAAGAGTGCGCGCTATGCCGTCGTCCAGCCGAAGAAGGTCGTCGACGACAGCCCGGACTGCATGCCGCAGAACCCGGTTCCCGGGTTCAAGGTCGACATCGGGCGCATCTTCAAGCAGAACGGCAAGGTCGTGCGCACCGCGTCGTTCACGACCACCTACCAGCCCGAGGACGCGGTGACCTGCACGGCCGCGAAGACCGGCTGAGCGCCCGCGCTCAGTCCCGGCGCAGCGTCGTGTAGTCGTGGTGCGCGACGAAGCCGGCCCGGCGGTAGAGGCCCTGCGCCGCGGGGTTGTCGGTGTCCGTCTGGAGGTGCAGTGACCGGATGCCCCGGGCCGCGGCGTCGTCGGCGAGCCGGCGCAGGAGCGCGGCCCCGATGCCGCGCCGCCGGGCCCGGGGGGCGACCCACATCGCCGCGACCCCACCCCACGTGGCGGCCACGCCCAGCCGGCCGATGCCGACAACCCCCTCAGCGTCGCGGGCGGTGGCGAACACCTGGGCCGGCGACCCGGTGAGGACGGCGCGGGCCGGCTCCTCCGGGGCCTCGCGGTAGCTGCGGTACGCGGCGAACCAGTCGTCGTCCAGGTCCGGTGAGAGCGAGACCGCGGCGCCGTCGGCGACCTCCGGGGTCGCGGAGCGCACGGTGTCGACGGCCGCGGTGAAGGCGGTCGTCGGCACTCGCGGCCGGTAACCCCGGGCGAGCAGCAGGACGCCGAGCGGGTCGCCGTCGAGCCGTGCGCCGACCGGTCCGGCGAGGGTGAGCATCGGGGGCAGGCCCCGGGCGCCGTACCACTCCTCGACCGCCCCGACCGCGGCGTCGAGGGGGGTGCCGGGGTCGCCCGCGGTCATCACCGAGTTGGCGCGGTGGGTGAAGCCCGAGGCCGCCCGCAGCAGCCAGTCGCCGAGGTGCTCGCTCTCGACCGCCGGCCACGCCCCGACCATGACCCGTTCGAGGTCCTCGACCGAGAGCGCGAGGTGCGGCGCACCCCGCCGGGACGGCGACGGGGGGATCTCCTTGACCGCGGTGACGGTGGCGCGGGGGACGGCGACCTCGCCGCGCCGGGTGCGGACGAGGAGGTGGTCGGCGTCGACGTGCACGAGGTCGCCGACGACGTCGGTGAGGGTGGCGCCGGTGAGGGGGTCGGGGACCGGCAGGCGGTGCCGCACGACGAGGCGCGTCCCGACCGGCGGGACGTCGGTCCCGGGCGGCGGCGGGCCGCCGGTCGGGGTCTCCATGGCGTGAATAGTATGGGCGCCATGACGTACGTGATCGCGCAGCCCTGTGTGGACCTGAAGGACAAGGCCTGCATCGAGGAGTGCCCCGTCGACTGCATCTACGAGGGCGAGCGCAGCCTCTACATCCACCCCGACGAGTGCGTCGACTGCGGTGCGTGCGAGCCGGTCTGCCCGGTCGAGGCGATCTACTACGAGGACGACGTGCCCGAGCAGTGGGCCGAGTACTACAAGGCCAACGTCGAGTTCTTCGACGACCTCGGCAGCCCGGGCGGCGCCGCCAAGCTCGGCGTCATCCCCAAGGACCACCCGATCATCGCCGACCTGCCGCCGCAGGAGCACGACGAGTGACGGGGTGCTGACCCTCCCCGACTTCCCCTGGGACTCGCTCGCTCCGGCCAAGGAGCGGGCGAGCGCCTTTTCCGATCCGTCGCTCGGTCCGGCCGGGTCCGGGCTCGTCGACCTCTCGGTCGGCACGCCGGTCGACCCGACGCCCGAGGTCGTGCGCCGGGCGCTCGCCGAGGCCGCCGACGCCCCGGGCTACCCGCAGACGTACGGCACCCCGGACCTGCGCGAGGCGGTCGCGGCGTGGTTCGCCACCCGGCGCGGGGTCCCCGCCCTCGACCCGGCCGGCGTGCTGCCGACCATCGGCTCCAAGGAGCTCGTGGCCTGGCTGCCCACCCTGCTCGGGCTCGGCGAGGGCGACGTCGTCGGGTTCCCGCGGGTGGCCTACCCGACCTACGACGTCGGCGCCCGGCTCGCCCGGGCCGTGCCCAGGGCCGTCGACTCGCTCACCGCGCTCGGGCCCCTCACGGCGGCGACCACGCCGAAGCTGTTGTGGCTGAACACCCCCGGCAACCCCACCGGGCAGGTCCTCGGCGTCGAGCACCTCGCGAAGGTGGTGTCGTGGGCGCGCGAGCACGGGGTCGTCGTGGCCTCCGACGAGTGTTACGCCGAGCTCGACTGGCGCCCGCGCGAGCCGGGCTCCGCCGTGCCGGCGGCGACGCCGTCGGTGCTCGACCCGCGGGTGTGCGGCGGATCGCCCGAGGGGCTGCTCGCCGTCTACTCCCTGTCCAAGCAGTCCAACCTCGCGGGGTACCGTGCGGCGTTCGTCGCGGGCGACCCCGCCCTCGTCGGGCAGCTCCTCGAGGTGCGCAAGCACGCCGGGATGATCGTGCCGTGGCCGGTGCAGCGCGCAATGCTCGCCGCCCTCGGCGACACCGCCCACGTCGAGGAGCAGAAGGCCCGGTACGCCGCCCGGCGCGCCGCGCTGCGGCCCGCGGTCGAGGCGTTCGGGCTGCGGGTCGAGCACTCGGAGGCCGGTCTGTACCTGTGGGCCACGGCGGGGGAGCCGGCCCGGCGCACCGTCGACCGGCTCGCCGACCGCGGCATCCTCGTCGCCCCGGGCGACTTCTACGGCCCGGCCGGGCGCGCGCACGTGCGCATCGCGCTCACCGCCACCGACGAGCGCGTCGCGGCGGCCGTCCGGCGCCTCGCCTGACCGGAGCGTCGAAAGTCACGCCGGCCGCGTTTCACCGCCCGGTGACCGACGGGTAGGGTCGAAAGGACGTCCGACGCCCCCACCGACCGCAAGGACCTGCCATGACCGACGGAGCAACCCTCCACGCCGCGGGCAAGCAGCTCGACCTCTCCCTCGTGCCCGCGACCGAGGGCAACAGCGGGTACGACATCTCGGCCCTGCTCAAGGAGACCGGCAACGTCACCCTCGACGCCGGGTTCACGAACACCGCCAGCTGCGCCAGCGCCATCACCTACATCGACGGCGACGCGGGCATCCTGCGCTACCGCGGGTACCCGATCGAGCAGCTCGCCCAGCAGTCCACCTTCCTCGAGACCTCGTACCTGCTCATCTACGGGAACCTGCCGTCGGCCACCGAGCTCGCCGACTTCGAGAGCCGGGTCCGGGAGCACACCATGCTCCACGAGGACCTCAAGGGCTTCTTCCAGGGCTTCCCCCGCGACGCGCACCCGATGCCCGTCCTCTCCTCGGCCGTCTCGGCCCTCTCGACCTTCTACCAGGACAGCCTCGACCCGTTCGACGAGCAGCAGGTCGAGATCTCGACCATCCGCCTGCTCGCCAAGCTGCCGACCATCGCGGCGTACGCCTACAAGAAGTCGATCGGCCAGCCGCTGCTGTACCCGGACAACAGCCTGAGCCTCGTCGAGAACTTCCTGCGGATGACCTTCGGCGTCCCGGCCACCGAGTACGAGGTCGACCCCGACATCGTCAAGGCCGTCGAGCTCCTCCTCATCCTCCACGCCGACCACGAGCAGAACTGCTCGACCTCCACCGTGCGGCTCGTCGGCTCCTCGCACGCCAACCTCTTCGCGTCGGTCTCGGCCGGCATCAACGCCCTCTTCGGCCCGCTGCACGGCGGCGCCAACCAGGCCGTCCTCGAGATGCTCGAGCGCATCCAGTCCGCCGAGTACTCCACCGACGAGTTCATGGCCAAGGTCAAGAACAAGGAGGACGGCGTCCGGCTCATGGGCTTCGGGCACCGGGTCTACAAGAACTACGACCCGCGCGCGGCGATCATCAAGGACACCGCGCACACCATCCTCGAGAAGACCGGTGGCGGCGACGAGCTGCTCGAGATCGCGATGAGGCTCGAGGAGATCGCGCTCGCCGACGACTACTTCGTCGAGCGCAAGCTCTACCCGAACGTCGACTTCTACACCGGCCTCATCTACAAGTCGATGGGCTTCCCGACCCGGATGTTCACGGTGCTCTTCGCGCTCGGCCGGCTGCCCGGCTGGATCGCCCAGTGGCGCGAGATGATCGCCGACCCGGCGCTGAAGATCGGCCGTCCGCGGCAGGTCTACATCGGCGAGGGCGAGCGCGACTACGTGCCCGTCACCGACCGCTGACGCCCCGCCGCCCCCGCGTCGTCAGAGACGGATGACGACCTCGCGGGGGCCGGCGGAGCCGCCGGAGACCCAGCCGAGCGCCGAGTCCTCCATCGAGCGGCTCCACTGCCGGCCGGCCACCGAGACCCGGACGGCACCGGTGTCGGTGGCCCGCGCGACCGCCCACGCGGCGACCGCCCAGGCCTGCTGCTCCGAGCCCGCCCGGTAGGTGAGCTGTCGGCCCGAGACGCTCCCCTCGACGCCGAAGTCCTTGGTGAGCAGCGCGGCCAGGGCCTGCGGGTCGCCCGGGGTCTTGGGGTCGTGGAGGGCGCAGCCGAGGGCGCGGGGGGTCTGCCCGGAGAGCGCGGAGGCGGTGGCCCGGGCCTGCGCCTCGTGCTGGGCGTAGGCCGAGCCCGCCGCCGAGCGTTGCACGGCCTGCGCGGCGGCGGCGATGTCCATCGAGGCGTAGCCGCGGACCTTCTCGAGCGCGTCGTAGAACGTGTTCGTCGAGTACTCCGGGTCGAGGATCTGCTCCGCGGTGCCCCACCCCTGCGACGGGCGCTGCTGGAAGAGCCCGAGCGAGTCGCGGTCGCCGAAGCGCACGTTGCGCACCTTCGACTCCTGCATCGCGGTCGCGATGGCGATGGAGGCGGCGCGCGGCGGCATCCCGCGCTTGACGGCGACCGCGGTGATCGCCGCCGCGTTGCTCGCCTGGTCCGGCGCCCACTCCCACGTCTGCCCGCCCACGGTGACCCGACAGGTCTCCCCGGAGACGGCGTGGACCAGCCGCTGCACCCCGTTCCAGCCGGCCACCCCGACGACGACGAGGACGGCGAGCGCGAGGAGGGCGGCGAGCCGGCGACGGCCGGGCGAGCGCGACTGCTCCTCGGCGAGCGTCAGGGCGCCCCTGCGGGTACGCGGCATCGGGGTGGTCCTCCGGGGTGGGGGTGGGAGCCGGCCGGGGGCCGGGTGCGGTCAGTCGTTGGCGTGGAGGGCGGCGTTGAGCACGATGCCGTGGCCGTCGCGAGGACGGGCCTCGACCGCCCCGGTGACGGAGTTGCGCAGGAAGAGCAGGTTGCCCTGGCCCGAGAGCTCGCGGGCCTTGGCCACCGTGCCGTCCGGCAGGGTCACCTTCGTCCCGGCGGTGAGGTAGAGCCCGGCCTCGACGACGCAGTCGTCGCCGAGGGCGATCCCGAGCCCCGCCTCGGCTCCGAGCAGACAACGCTCCCCGATGCTCACCCGTTCCGTGCCGCCGCCGGAGAGCGTGCCCATCGTCGAGGCGCCGCCGCCGATGTCCGAGCCGTCGCCGACGACGACGCCCTGGCTGATCCGGCCCTCGACCATCGAGGTGCCGAGCGTGCCGGCGTTGTAGTTGACGAAGCCCTCGTGCATGACCGTCGTGCCGGTCGCGAGGTGGGCGCCGAGGCGCACCCGGTCGGCGTCCCCGATCCGGACCCCGGTGGGCAGGACGTAGTCGACCATCCGCGGGAACTTGTCGACCGAGAGCACCTGCACCGGCCCGCGGGCCCGCATCCGGGCGCGGGTCAGCTCGAAGCCCTCGACGGCGCACGGGCCCTGGGTGGTCCACACGACGTTGGGGAGCACGCCGAACAGGCCGTCGAGGGAGATCGTGTTCGGGGCGCACAGCCGGTGCGAGAGCAGGTGGAGGCGCAGGTAGGCGTCCTCGGTGCCCGCCGGGGCGGCGTCGAGGTCGACCGAGACCGTGGCGAGCTCGCGGGTCACCCGGCGCGCGTCGTCGGGGCCGACGAGGGCGGCCAGCTCCTCGGGGGCGGACGAGCCGTCGGGCTCGCCGAGCGCCGGGGCGGGGTACCAGGCGTCGAGGACGGTGCCGTCGAGAGTGCGGGTCAGCAGGCCGTGACCCCAGGCGGTGCGCGTCATGGGCCCAAGGGTACGTGCCGCGCCCGCGCACCCCGGACGCCCTCGGGTGGGCCCGGCGGGGCTCACTAGGGTGGACGGCATGGCTGCGAGCACCCCCGTCCTCGACCTGTCCGCCGACGTCACGACCCTCACCGCGGCGGTCTGCGACGTCCCGTCGGTCAGCCTCGACGAGGCGGCGCTCGCCGATGCCGTCGAGGCCGCGGTGCGCGCCACCGGCCGGCTCGAGGTCACCCGCATCGGCCACACCGTGGTCGCCCGCACCGCGCTCGGCCGGGCCGAGCGGGTCGTGCTCGCCGGTCACCTCGACACCGTGCCGTTGACGAGCGACCCGGCGAACCTGCCGACCCGGCGCGTCGACGGGCCCGGGGGAGCGGTGCTCTGGGGCCGGGGCACGGTGGACATGAAGGGCGGGGTCGCCGTGATGCTCCGCGTCCTCCACGAGCTCGCGGAGCCGTCGCGCGACGTCACGTACGTGTTCTACGAGGGCGAGGAGGTCGACAGCGAGTACAACGGCCTGCTCCACGTCCAGGAGCAGGCGCCGCACCTCATCGACGACGCCGACTTCGCCGTCCTCCTCGAGCCCACCGACGCGCAGGTCGAGGGCGGCTGCAAGGGGACCCTGCGCGCGGAGGTGACGACGAAGGGCATCGCGGCACACTCGGCACGGCCGTGGAAGGGGCACAACGCCATCCACGACGCCGCTGAGGTGCTGGCCCGGCTCGTCGCCTACCGTCCCGCGACGGTGGAGGTCGACGGCCTCGAGTTCGCCGAGGCGCTCAACGCCGTGCGGGTCGAGGGGGGCATCGCAGGCAACGTCATCCCGGACCGCTGCACCGTCACGGTCAACTACCGGTACGCGCCGTCGCTCACCGCCGACGCCGCCGAGGCGCACGTGCGCGGGCCTTCGTCGAGGCGCTCGGCCTGCCCGTCGTCGCCAAGCAGGGCTGG
>NZ_DAOLAC010000003.1:143373-239151 GCF_035325325.1 Phycicoccus sp.
CCGCCGACGCCGCCGAGGCGCACGTGCGCGGCCTCTTCGACGGGTTCGACGTCACCGTCCGCGACAACGCCCCCGGCGCCCGTCCGGGGCTGGACCGGCCGGCGGCGCGGGCCTTCGTCGAGGCGCTCGGCCTGCCCGTCGTCGCCAAGCAGGGCTGGACCGACGTCGCGCGGTTCTCCGCGATGGGGGTGCCGGCGGTCAACTTCGGTCCGGGCGACCCCAACCTCGCGCACATGGACGACGAGCAGTGCCCGGTCGAGCAGTACGTGCGGTGCGAGGACGCGCTGCTGCGCTGGCTGCGCTGAGCCCGGAGGCCGCGGGCATAGGGTGGCGCCCGTGGAGACCCCCGAGCACCGTCAGGAGCACGACTACCACCAGGGTCCGGTCGTCATGCGGCGCTCGAAGGTGCCGCGCTCGACGACCGACCAGCGGCTCCTCGACTCCGCCGACTCGGCCGACTGGCTGCACACCGACCCGTGGCGGGTCATGCGCATCACCTCCGAGTTCGTCACCGGGTTCGGCGCCCTGGCCGAGCTCGGCCCCGCGGTCAGCGTCTTCGGGTCGGCGCGGACCCGTCCGGACAGCCACGAGTACGCGCTCGGCGAGCGGGTCGGGCGGGCCCTCGCCGAGGCCGGCTACGCCGTCATCACCGGGGGTGGCCCCGGCGCGATGGAGGCGGCGAACAAGGGAGCGCTCGAGGCCGGCGGCACCTCGGTCGGGCTCGGCATCGAGCTGCCCTTCGAGGCCGGGCTCAACGAGCACGTCGACCTCGGCGTCAACTTCCGCTACTTCTTCGCCCGCAAGACGATGTTCGTCAAGTACGCGTGCGGCTTCGTCGTCCTGCCCGGCGGCTTCGGCACCCTCGACGAGCTGTTCGAGGCCGTCACCCTCGTCCAGACCCAGAAGGTGACGAGCTTCCCGATCGTCCTCCTCGGGACCGACTACTGGGGCGGGCTGCTCGACTGGCTGACCCACACCGCGGCGGCCGCCGGCACGCTGGGCGCGGTCGACCTCGCGCTGCTCACCCTCACCGACGACCCGGAGGAGGCGGTCCGCGTCGTCGTCGAGGCCGACCGTGCCGTCGCGCGCCGGGCGGCCGCACGGCACCCGGAGTAACCGCAGGTCGCCGCCGTAGGATCGGCCCGTGGTCCCGGTCCTCCTCGCCCTCGTCGCGGTGGCGCTCGTCGCCGTCGTCCTCGCCGTGGCGACCGGTCGGGTGGGCGTCGACCCGCTGGCCCCGGCGGTCACGACGACCCCGGACCACGGCCTGCCCGACGAGCCGGTCGCCGCCGACGTCGACGCCGTGCGCTTCGACACCGCCGCGCGCGGCTACCGCCCGGAGGACGTCGACGCGCATCTCGAGCGGCTGCGCTCCGACCTCGCCGCCCGCGAGCGCGAGGTCGACGAGCTGCGCCCGGACGCGGCGGGGGAGCCCTGATGGCCTTCACCGTCCGCCGCGCGACCCGGCTCCCGCGGTCCGCGGCCTGGGCCGCCGTCACCGACCTCCCGGAGCACACCCGGCACGTCCCGCTCACCGACGTGCACGTCCCGGACGGCGGGCTGGTCCTCGGCGCGGAGGTCAGCGCCGTGACCCGGCTCGGCCCGCTCGCCGGTGCGGACCGGATGCTCGTCACCGCCCTCGAGCCCGGCCACCGGCTGCGGCTGGTCAAGACCGGCTGGTTCCTGCGCGGGTGGGCCGACATCACGGTGTCCGACGCGGGCGAGGGCTCGCAGGTCGTCTGGGTCGAGGAGATCTGGCTGCCCGGCCTGCGGCGGCTCACCCGGCCGCTCGGCGACCGCCTGGGGCCGGTGCTCTTCGGCCGCGTCGTCGAGGGCCTCGTCGCCGCCGCCGAGCGGGCCCGGCCCGGGGTCGCGCCGTGACGTGGTCGGTGCTCGCCGCCGTGGGGGCGGTCGGGGTGCTCCTCGCCGCGGCGTGGTGGTTGGGCCGTCAGCAGCCGGCCGCGGCCCGCGGCGGCGACCCAGAGGTAACCACCTACCGGCTCGCGTTCCGCGGCTACCGGATGGACCAGGTCGACGACGTCGTCGGCACCCTCGAGGCCCGGATCGCGGTGCGGGACGACGAGATCCGGCGCCTTCGCGGAGAGGCGCCGATGCCGGGCGCCCCGGCCACCCCCGACGCGGGGGACGACGGGTGGCTCACCCGGCTGACCCCCGACCCGGAGGACGAGCCGCCCCCTCGACACCGTCCGGCAACCGGGCGTGACCCGGTTGCCGGACACCCCGCCCCGCTGCGCCCGGCCGACCTCGTCGCGCCGCTGCTCCACCTCGCCGTCGCCGCCTACGTGACGATGCACCTGCTCGGCGCGGTGCGCACCGGCTACCTGTCGCAGGGCGTCCAGGACCAGCAGGCCTTCGAGTGGTACCTCGGGGCCACCGCGCACAACCTCACGACCTTCTCGAACCCCCTCGCCACCGACCTCCAGAACTTCCCGACCGGCGTCAACCTCATGGCCAACGCCTCGGTCATCGGCCTCGGGGTGCCGCTCGCTCCGCTGACCCTCCTCGCCGGGCCGCAGGTCACCTTCGTCCTCGTCGAGCTGCTCGGCCTGGCCCTGACCGCCTCCGCCTGGTACTGGCTCGTGCGCACCCGCCTCCCGGTGCACCCGGTCGCCGCGTTCCTCGGCTCCCTGCTCGCCGGCTTCGGCCCGGGCATGGTCAGCCACGCCAACGGTCACCCGAACTTCGTCGTCCAGGCCCTCGTGCCGGTGCTCCTCGACCGCCTCCTGCGCCTCGCCGAGGGCCGTCGGCCGGTCCGCGACGGCGTCGTCCTCGGGCTGCTCGTCGCGTGGCAGGTGCTCATCGGGGAGGAGGTGCTGCTCCTCACCGCCGTCGGGGTCCTCGTCGGCGGCGCCGTCCTCGCGGCGCACGGCCGGGTCCGGTGGCGCCCGCTCGGCACCGGGCTCGGCGTCGGCGCGCTCGTCTCCCTCGCGCTCGTCGGCCTCCCGCTGTGGTGGCAGTTCCGCGGCCCGGGCAGCTACGCGTCCATCTGGCACCCTCCGGCCGGCAACGACCTCGCCGCCCTCTGGGGTCGCGCCACCCGCACCGTCGGGGCCGACCCGTGGGCCTCGGCGGCCCTCTCGATGAACCGCACCGAGGAGAACGCGTTCTTCGGGGTGTGGCTGTGGGTGGCCGTCGCCGCCACGGTCGCCCTCCTGTGGCGCTCGGTCGCGGTGCGCGCGCTCGCGGCCGTCGTCGTCGTCACGTGCTGGCTCTCGCTCGGGGAGGAGGTGACCCTCCACGGCACGGCGCTCGGCATCCCCGGTCCGTGGGCGCTGCTCGAGCACGTGCCGGTCGTCCAGAACGTGCTCCCGACGCGGTTCACGCTCGTCGCCCTGCCGTGCCTCGGGGTGCTCCTCGCGCTCGGGGTCGAGGCGCTGCGCCGCCTCGTCGACCGCGCCGCCGAGGTGTCCGGTCCCGGGGTGGTGGCCGGCACGACGGTGGGCGTGATGGCCCTGCTGCCCGTCGTGCCCACGCCGCTGGTCGTCGACCCGCGGCCGGTCGTCCCCGCGTTCTTCACCGACGGGACGTGGCGCGAGCACGTCGACCCGGGCGGCTCGGTCCTCGCCGCGCCGCCGCCGAACGTCGCCGACGCCCGGGCGCTGGAGTGGCAGGCCGCGGCCCGCTGGGGGTTCCCGGTCGTCGCCGGGTACTTCGTCGGGCCGAACGGCACCCCCGAGCGGGTCGGCCAGTACGGCGCCACCCCGACCGCGCTGAGCCAGTGGATGCTCGAGATCGCCCAGGCCGACCAGCCGATGCCGCTCGGCACGGCCGAGAAGAGCGCGTTCACCGCCGACCTGCGGGCCGGTCGGGTCGACGCGATCGTCCTGCCCGAGGACCGGCCGGCCGCCGAGTCGCTGCGGACCTCGCTCGTCTCGGTGTTCGGCGAGCCGCAGCGGGTCGGCGGGGTGTACCTCTGGGACGTGAGGAGTCTGACCGATGGCCAGGGCTGAGCTCGCGCCCGCCGCCGACGCGCCCCCCGAGGCCGCCCGGCGCTCGGTGCTGCGCCGGCTGCTCACCTCGCAGGGCCGGCACGAGCTGGCCGGCCGGGCGCTGCAACGGCCGGTGCTCACCCTGCTCGTCGTCTACGCCGTCTCGCGCGTCGTCTCGCTCGTCGCGATCTGGGTGGCGGCCACCTGGTTCCAGAACCCCGCGGGCGTCGGGCACCCCGACCCCACGGTCGGCGACATGGTGGGCCTCTGGGACGGCGTCTGGTACCACCGCATCGTCACCGACGGCTACCCGGTGCCCCTCCCGCGGGACGCGGACACCGGCTTCGTCACCTACAGCGCGTGGGCGTTCTACCCGCTCTACCCCTACCTCGTGAAGGGCCTCATGGTCACGGGGATGTCCTTCGAGGTCGCCGGGGTCGTCCTCAACCTCGTCCTCGGTGCCGTCGGGGTCGTGCTCATCCACGCGCTGTTCCGCACCACCTACCACGCGGCCCGGCAGCCGCAGCGCGAGCGGCTCGCCCTCGTCGCCGCGTGCCTGTGGTGCTTCTACCCGACGACCTCGGTCATGCTCAAGCCGTACACCGAGGCCCTCGCGGTCGCGCTCGTCGCCGCGGCGCTGCTCGTGCTCGTGCGGCGGCACTACCTCCTCGTCGCCGCCGTCGCCATCCCGCTCGGCTTCACCCGGGGGGTCGCCCCCGCGCTCGGGCTCGCGGTCCTCATCCACCTGGTCGTCCGCTGGCGCGAGGAACGGGCGCTCGGGCTGCGCCCGCTGGCCGGGCAGGGGTGGCGGATCGTCGTCATGCTCGCCGCGGTCGGGGTCAGCGCGGTCGCGTGGCCGGCCGTCGCCGGCATCGCCACCGGCGTCCCGACGGCGTTCTTCGACGTCCAGGCCGCGTGGGGGCAGAAGCCCGCCGACGGCCCGTTCGTCCTCTGGTTCCAGTGGGCCTGGGACGCCAAGGGCGTCTTCGGCGTCGTCGTGCTCCTCGCGCTCGCCGCCACCTACGGGGCCCTCGTGCTCGGCCGGCACGGGCGCTGGATGAGCGTCGAGATGCGGGTCTGGGCGCTGGCCTACCCCTTCTTCCTCTTCGCCGTCGTCCGGCCGATCACCTCGATGTGGCGCTTCCTGCTCCTCGACATGCCGCTCGCGGCGCTGCTCGCCTCGGTGGCGATGCGCACCGCCGACGGCCAGCAGGTCGTACCGCACTGGAAGCGCCGGGTCGGCGTGGTCCTCCTCGTCCTCGTGGGCGGCGTCCTCTGGTGGACCTGCACCCTCCTCACGTACACCCCGTGGGGCTCGTTCCCGCCCTGACCCGGTGGTTCGGATTTCGTCGTGTCGCACGGCTACGCGATAATGGACGCCTACGTCCGGCGGTCCGGCGACCGGGCAGCAACGCGGCGCGACCCCCGCTGCCGCGATGAGGAAGGGAAACACGCCATGGCGGCAATGAAGCCGAGGACGGGCGACGGCCCGCTCGAGGTCACCAAGGAAGGTCGCGGCATCGTGCTGCGCATGCCCCTCGAGGGCGGCGGGCGGCTCGTGGTCGAGATGACCCCCGAGGAGGTCCGGGCGCTCGGCGAGGCGATCGACAACTGCGAGGGCCTGTCCTGACCCGCCTCCCCTGATCCGCTGACCGAGCCCCCGCCCACCCGGTGGGGGCTCCGTCGTGTCCGGGGGGTGCCGGGGGTGCTGGGTGAGACGCGGTGGCAGCCGGCGGCCCGGGCGCCTACCGTCGGGACTCCGGCCGGGTTCGGCCGGGGACGACCACGAGATCGCCGCCGTCGGCGGCAGGAGGACATGGATGAACGCCGGGTACGGGCTGACGGTGCGCTGGTCACTCGAGGACGCGCCCGCGGGCGCCGCCGAGGAGCTGCGCGAGTACGTCGTCGGCACCTCGATCGCGCGGTTCATGTTCCTCGACGGCCTCGCCTTCAAGGTGTGGCGGATGCGCGAGGGCGAGTGGTTCGAGGGGACCTACGTCTTCGACAGCGAGCAGGAGCGCCAGCACTTCCGCGAGGACTTCGAGCCCGGCGCGGACACCTCGCCGGGCAGCGCGATCATCGGCACGCCGCCGGTCGCCATCGAGGAGTGGGAGGTCGTCGCGATCGCCGAGGGGCCGGCCGGCTTCCGCCGGGGAGCCGGCCCGGCGGTCAGCTGAGCGGGCGCGGCGCGCTCAGCGGCGCACCGCGACCAGGACGCCGTCGCTCACCGGCAGCAGCGCGGTGACGAGGTCGTCGTGGTCGCGCAGCATCTTGCCGAGGTCGCGCAGCGTGCTCGTCGTGTCGTCGCGGGCGGCGGGGTCGGCGACCCGGTCGTGCCAGAGCATGTTGTCGACGACGAGGACCCCGCCGCTGCGCAGCAGCCGGACGGCGTGCTCGACGTAGGTGGGGTAGGTGTCCTTGTCGGCGTCGACGTGGACCATGTCGTAGCCGCCGTCGGCCATCCGGGGCAGCACCTCGGCCGCGGCCCCGGTGATGACGCGCGTGCGCTGGTGCGGGTAGCCGGCCTCCGCGTAGGCCTGCCGGGCGAGGCGCTGGTGCTCGGCGGAGACGTCGATCGTCGTCAGCACGCCGTCCTCGGGCATCCCGGCCAGCAGCCACAGGCCGGAGGTGCCGGCCCCGGTCCCGACCTCGAGCACGTGCCGGGCCCCGACCGTGGCGGCGAGCAGGCGCAGCACCGCACCGGCGCCGGTGCCCACGGGGGACGCCGCGCCGAGCTCGACGCCGCGCCGGCGCGCGGCCTCGACCACCTCGGGCTCGGGCACGAACTCCTCGGCGTAGGACCAGCTGGCCGGCTTCAGTCCGCTCATGGCGGCAACCCTAGTCCGCGTGGCGGGGGTCGGCGCGCCACCGGGTTCCCAGCCGGCGTTCAGGCTTTCCGGGAACAATTCCCGGTTCCGACACGTATCGATGGGTGACATGACCAGCCTGGTGAGGGACGAGCCGATGACGACCGACGACGCCGCGCGGGGGAGCGCGGGCGCCTGGGTTCCGCCGACGTGGGAGGAGGTCGTCGAGCAGCACTCCGCCCGGGTGTACCGGCTGGCCTACCGCCTGACCGGCAACGTCCACGACGCCGAGGACCTCACCCAGGACGTCTTCGTCCGGGTGTTCCGCTCGCTGCACACCTACCAGCCGGGCACCTTCGAGGGCTGGTTGCACCGCATCACGACGAACGTCTTCCTCGACCGGATGCGGCGCAAGCAGCGGATCCGCTTCGACGCGCTCTCCGAGGAGTCCGCGGCCCGCCTCCCGAGCCGCGAGCGGGGTCCCGAGCAGACCTACCACGACACCCACCTCGACGACGACGTGCAGCGGGCGCTCGACGGGCTCTCGCCCGACTTCCGGGCCGCGGTCGTCCTCTGCGACATCGAGGGGCTGTCCTACGAGGAGGTCGCGGCCACCCTCGGCATCAAGCTCGGCACGGTCCGCTCGCGCATCCACCGCGGCCGGGCCCAGCTGCGCGAGGCCCTCGCCCACCGCGCCCCGAAGCCGCGCCCCGAGGTCTCCGTCCCCGCTCGCCGCGGCCCGATCGTCCGCCGTCCCGCCGCGGGAGCCGTATGAGCCGGCCCTCCGTCCGCTGCCTCGACGACGAGCTCTCCGAGTACGTCGCCGACCGCCTTCCCGAGCGCCGGGCCGCGGCGTGGGACCACCACCTCGTCGCGTGCGAGCTGTGCCGTCACGCCGCGGACCAGGAGCGCCGGCTGCGGGTCGCCCTCGCCGGGGCGCCGTCGATGCCCGGGGACCTGCGCACCACGCTCCTCGCCCTCGGTCGCGACCTCGAGGCGCCGGCCCGCACGGCCGCGGGCCCCGAGCCGCTGCCGCTGCTCGCCCCGGGCGCCCCGCCGTGCCACCGCAGCGCCCTCCGGGCGACGGTCGTCGCCGCGGCGGCCGCCGGCGTCTCGGCCGCCGCGGCCTGGAGCCTCACCGTCATCGGCACGCCGGGCACCGTGCGCCCGGGGGTCGCCACCGGCCCCAGCACCCCCGCCTCGGTGACCAGCCGAGGCGGCTCGCCGGCCGGGACGAGCGCGTTCGCGCAGGTCGGCTGGACCTTCCGTACCTCCTCGCCCGCGCCGACGCGGCAGCAGGCACAATCGACCCCATGAGCGAACGGGACCCCGGCACCGACCAGTGGCAGCCGTGGGACCGGGAGCCCCGCGGCCAGGGGCAGGACCCCGTCCCGGCGCCCGCCGAGGGGCCGGTGTGGGCGGCGGCCCCCGGCGGCGAGCCGACCGTCGAGGCGCCGCAGGGCGCCGCCCACGAACCGCCGCCGGCGGCTCCCTCGACCCCGCCGGCGTCCACGACGACGACGGCCCCGTACCAGCCGATCAGCGGCTCGTGGGCCGCGCAGCCCCCGCCCCCGGGCGCGCTCCCCGCCCAGCCCGTCTCGTCGCCCGTCCCGCGGCGCGGTCCGGGCTGGGGGGCCCTCGTCGGGGCCACCGTCGCCGCGGCGCTCGTCGCGGGCACGACCGGAGGCATCGTCGGTGGGTACCTCGCCGACGGTGGCGGGTCGAGCGGTGGCACGCGCACGGTCGCCGCCCCGGCACCCGGCGCCGGCGCGACCACTCGTCCGCAGGGCTCGATCGCGAACATCGCCGCCACCGCGCTCCCGAGCGTCGTCACCCTCAAGGTCGAGGGCGCCGACGGCGGCGCGACGGGCTCCGGCTGGGTCTACGACGACAAGGGCCACGTCGTGACGAACAACCACGTCGTCGCGGGGGCGGGCGGCTCGGGGAGCATCACCGTCGTCCTCTCCGACGGCAAGCAGGTGTCGGGCAAGGTGGTCGGCAAGGACGCCTCGTACGACCTCGCCGTCGTCCAGGTGCAGGGCGCCACGCTCGACCCGCTGCCGGTCGGGCGCTCCGCCGACGTCGTCGTCGGTGACGAGGTGATCGCCGTCGGCGCGCCGCTCGGGCTCGACTCGACGGTGACCAGCGGCATCGTCAGCGCGCTCGACCGGCCGGTGACGCCGGGTGAGCAGGACGACCAGTCCTTCATCAACGCCATCCAGACCGACGCCGCGATCAACCCCGGCAACTCGGGCGGCCCGCTGCTCGACATGGACGGCCGGGTCATCGGCGTCAACTCCGCGATCGCCCGCGTCCCGGGCAGCACGATCGGTGGCCAGAGCGGCAACATCGGTGTCGGCTTCGCCATCCCCAGCGACCAGGTCGTGACGACCGTCGACCAGCTGATCTCGACGGGCCGGGCGGAGCACCCCATCATCGGGGTCTTCCTCGACAGCCAGTACGACGGCCAGGGCGTGCGCATCGCCGACAGCGGGCCGGGTGGCGATCCCGCCGTCAACCCCGGGGGCCCGGCCGACAAGGCGGGCCTCAAGGCCGGCGACGTCATCGTCGCCTTCGAGGGCAAGCCGGTCGCCGACGACGGCGAGCTCGTCGTCAAGATCCGCGCCCGCAAGGTCGGGGACTCCGTGAGGCTGACCGTGCGTCGCGACGGCCGGGAGCGGGATGTCACGATGGTGCTCCAGGGGTCGCAGTGACCCCGGCTCCGGCTGGGCTCGAGAGGGTGTGACGCGGTGTTCGGTGTGAACGGGTGGGAGCTCGTCCTCCTCGTGCTCATCGCGTTCTTCGTGCTCGGCC
The DNA here is from genome assembly GCF_035325325.1 of Phycicoccus sp. Classification (NCBI taxonomy): domain Bacteria; kingdom Bacillati; phylum Actinomycetota; class Actinomycetes; order Micrococcales; family Intrasporangiaceae; genus Phycicoccus; species Phycicoccus sp. Next base: position 152,945 of record NZ_DAOLAC010000003.1, read on the forward strand.
CGGACAAGCTGCCCGAGTACGCGGCGAAGCTGGCCCGGGCCATCCGCAAGCTGCGGGTGATGGCCGAGGGCGCCAGGGAACAGCTGCGCGACCAGCTCGGTCCCGAGTACGACGACATCGACTGGCGCCAGTACGACCCGCGACAGTACGACCCCCGCCGGATCGTGCGCGAGGCCCTCCTCGAGCCGCTCGAGGACGCCGTCGCCCCGGTGCGTGGCGAGGTCGACGCCGTGCGCGACGCCACCCGGCTGCGCAAGAGCCACGCGGCGGCGGCCGCCGTGGCTGCCGCCGACGCCGGTCGCACCGCCTCCGTGGGCGAGTCGGGGTACGAGCCGGCAGTCGACGACGGTCCGGTCGACGTGCGGCCGTGGTCGGCGCCGCAGGGGTTCGACCCCACCCTGCCGACGCCCTACGACACCGACGCCACCTGAGGCGCCGCCCCGGGACGGCGGCCGCGGGTCAGCGGCCGACCGGAGAGAGGCCGAGCGAGCGCCCGGCGAGCCCGCGCGAGCGGGTGGCGAGACCGGAGGCGATGCCGCGGAGGGCCACTGCCGCGGGCGAGTCGGGCTCGCCGAGGACCACCGGGGTGCCCTGGTCGGCGCCGACCCGCAGCCGGGTGTCGAGGGGGATCTGCCCGAGCAAGGGCACCTCGGCGCCGATCGAGCGGGAGAGCGACTCGGCGACCTCGCGGCCGCCGCCGGAGCCGAAGATCTCCTCGCGCGTGCCGTCCGGGAGCTCGAGCCAGCTCATGTTCTCGATGACGCCGGCGAGGCGCTGGTGGGTCTGCAGCGCGATCGAGCCGGCCCGCTCGGCGACCTCGGCCGCGGCCTGCTGCGGCGTGGTGACGACGAGGATCTCGGCCCCCGGAACGAGCTGCGCGACCGAGATCGCGATGTCGCCGGTGCCGGGCGGCAGGTCGAGGAGGAGGACGTCGAGGTCGCCCCAGAAGACGTCGGCGAGGAACTGCTGGAGCGCCCGGTGGAGCATCGGCCCGCGCCAGACGACCGGCTGGTTACCGGGCACGAACATCCCGATCGAGATGACCTTCACGTCGTGGCTGACCGGCGGCATGATCATGTCGTCGACCTGGGTCGGCTTGTGCTCGACGCCGAGCATCCGGGGGATCGAGAAGCCGTAGATGTCGGCGTCGACGACGCCGACCCGCAGGCCCTGGGCGGCCAGCGACGCGGCGAGGTTGGCCGTCACCGAGGACTTGCCGACCCCGCCCTTGCCGGACGCGACCGCGTAGACGCGGGTCAGCGAGCCGGGCTTGGCGAAGGGCACCTCGCGCTCGGCCGTGCCGCCGCGGAGCTTCGTCTTGAGCTCGGCGCGCTGGTCGTCGCTCATCACGCCGAGGGTGACGCTGACGTCGGTGACGCCGTCGACCGCCGAGAGGGCGTTCGTCGTGTCGCGGGTCAGGGTGTCCTTGAGCGGGCAGGCGGCGACGGTGAGCAGGACGGTGACGGCGACCCGGCCGTCGTCGTCGCAGGCGAGGTCGCCGACCATCCCGAGCTCGGTGATGGGGCGCCGGATCTCGGGGTCGATGACCGTCTCGAGGGCGGCGTGGAGGGCGTCGGTGCTGACCTGCGGCATGCCCTGAAGTCTAGGTCGGCTGCGGCTCGCCGGCGTCCTCGCCCCCGGAGTCGCCCGGGGGCTGCTGCACGACGACGAGCCCGCGCTCCTCCATCTCGTCGAGGAGGTCGCGCAGCTCGCTGCGGACGAAGTCGCGGGTCGCGGTGTCGCGCATGGCCAGTCGGAGCGCCGCGACCTCGCGGGTGAGGAACTCGGTGTCCGCGAGGTTGCGCTCGTCGCGGGAGCGGTCCTGCTCGAGGGCGACGCGGTCGCGGTCGGCCTGCCGGTTCTGGGCGAGGAGGATCAGGGGTGCCGCGTACGAGGCCTGGAGGCTGAGCATCAGGGTCAGGAAGATGAACGCGTAGGGGTCGAACCGCACCGACTCCGGGGCCAGGGTGTTCCAGAGCAGCCACGCCGCGACGAAGACGGTCATCCCGATGAGGAAGTACGCGGTGCCCATGAAGCGGGCGAACTTCTCGCTGAGGATGCCGAAGGTCTCCTCGGTGAGCAGGGCCGGCATCGTGAACCGGCGGCGGCCCACCTCGCGCGGCTGGTCGATGCGCGTCCGGCGCTCGCGCTCAGCCACTGCTCACCTCCGTGTGCGAGACGACGTCGTGGCGCTCCTCGCGCCAGTCGTCCGGGAGGATGTGGTCGAGGACGTCGTCGACCGTGACCGCGCCGAGCAGGTGGCCGTCCTCGTCGACGACCGGCATCCCGACGAGGTCGTAGGTGGCGAGCATCCGGGTCACCTGGCCGAGGCTCGCGGTCGGCAGGAGCGGCTCCACGTCCTTGTCGAGGATGCCGCCGATCGGCTGGTGTGGCGCCTCGCGCAGCAGCCGCTGGATGTGGACGACGCCGAGGAACTTGCCGGTGGGGGTCTCCAGCGGCGGACGGCAGACGAACACCGTGCACGCGAGGGCGGTCGAGAGCTCCTGGCGGCGCACGACGGCCAGCGCCTCGGCGATCGAGGCCTCCGGCCCGAGGATGACCGGCTCGGTCGTCATGAGACCACCGGCGGTGTTCTCGTCGTAGGTGAGGAGGCGGCGCAGGTCGGCGGCCTCGTCGGCGTCCATCTTCTCGAGCAGCTCCTCCTGGCGCTCCGGCGGCAGCTCGGAGAGGAGGTCGGCGGCGTCGTCGGGCTCCATCGCCTCGAGGACGTCGGCGGCCCGGCCGACCTCGAGCCCGACGAGGATCTCGACCTGGTCGTCCTCGGGCAGCTCCTCGATGACGTCGGCGAGCCGCTCGTCGGTGAGGGCGGCGGCGACCTCGGCCCGGCGCTGCGGGGTGAGGTCGTGGATGACCTCGGCGAGGTCGGCCGGCTTGAGGTCCTCGTAGGTCTCGAGCAGCTTCGCCGCGCCCTGCCCCTCGCTCGCGTCGCGCAGGCCACGGACGTCCTCGACGGGCGCCACGAAGGTCTCGCCGCGCCGCCGCCCGAGGCGCCCGAGCCGGCTGGGGCGCGAGACCTCGAGGCGCACCGCGACGCGGGTGACGTTCCAGCCCCGGGGGCCCAGCTGCTCGACCCCGACGTCCTGGACGGTGGCCGGCACGACGTCGCCGTCCTCGGTGCGCACCTGGACCTGGCGCTCGAAGAGCTCGGCGACGACGAGGGTCTCGTTGGGGCGCTGCTCGAAGCGGCGCATGTTGACCAGACCGGTGGTGATGACCTGGCCGCCCTCGACCGAGGTGACGCGGGTCATCGGGACGAAGACGCGGCGGCGGCCGGGCACCTCGACGACGAGTCCGATGGCCCGAGGTCGGGTGCGGGTGACGCTGAAGGTGACGACGACGTCGCGGACGCGGCCGACCTTGTCACCGAGCGGGTCGAAGACGTCCAGCTCGGACAGGCGGCCGACGAAGGCGCGGGTCGGCGTGCTCACGTCCGACAGGCTAGCCGTCGGGGGGCGGTCGGCCCGTGCTCAGCGGGCCGTGTTGCGCCGGGCCCCGGCGCGGCCGCGCCAGTGCCACGGGCGCCACCGGGCGGTGGTGGGCGCGGCGGGGCGCACCGGACGTGCTCCGCTGGCGTCGTCGTAGTGGCCGGGCTGCTCGACGGGCCGGCCGTGCGGGGTGATGACGTGGATCGTGTCGTGCTCGCGCCAGCGCTCGGCCACCTCCTCGGGCGTGCCGGTGGCGTTCAGGCGCTCGGGGCGCAGCACCTCGACGGCGGCGTCCCACTGGTCGGTCCCGGGGTCGAGGGTGCGGACGGTCGCGTGCGTCGTGAGGAGGCGGCCGCCGGTGTCCTTGCTGCGCAGGACGACCTCGACCTCGTCCGGGAGCCAGGGGAGGTGCTGCTCGCCGGGGCCGGACACGACGTAGGCGGCCGGGCCGGTGCCGCGCTCGTCGCCGTCGTCGTGCCACACGTGCCACACCGGATGGGTCGCGCCGTCGGGCGTGCGGACCCACAGCAGCCCGGACTTCGTCGCGGCCTCGTTGGTGAGGCGCGTGACGTCGGCGCCGGCCGGCGGGGTCGGCGCGGCCGGCGGGGTCGGCGGCGTGGTGGGCGGCGCGGTGTCGGGGGTGTCGCTGGGCGCCTCGTCGGGCATGGGTCGCACTCTCCCACATCGGGTCTTCGGCGTGTCGTCGTCGGCGGCCCGACGACCCGTCGACCTCGGTTTCCGGAAGATGGGGATTGTCGTCAGTTTCATTCTGCTGAGGGCGAACTGCCGTCCACAGGACCTTGCCGTTCGAACGTGAGTTCGGTACGATGAGGCATGGACAGGGGGACGATCTCGAGCCGCATCGCGGCACTTCGTGAGGAGTGCGCGGCGCTGGGTCGTGAGCTGTCCGAGGACGGTCTGGGGTTGGCGCCGGAGGACGCGTTCGCCGTCGCGGGTGAGGCGCAGCACCTGGCGAACTCCGCCGACGGCCTGGTCGCGGTGGCAGCTTCCTTGGGTGCTCGGGTGGAGGTGCGGCTGTCCGGGGCGGGCCCGGTGGAGCGCGTGCACCCGCTCGGGTTCGTGGACCCGATGTCGCCGGCGATGTTCTGCCTGGAGGCCGGCCTGACCGAGGGGGTTGCCGGTCGGAAGGTGACGCTCGGCGCCACCTTGGGTGAGCGGTTCCCGCGGGTGCGTGGGCTGCTGGTCGAGGGGTCGGTCGGGACGATTGCCGCGCAGAAGGTCGTCGACGCGTGCGCCGGCCTGGACGTCGAGGCGTGCCTGCGGGTGGATGCCGAGCTGGCGGGGCGGCTGGCGTCGATGGACCCGGCCCGGGTGACGTCCGAGGCGCGGCGGGTGGCGACGCGGGTGGCGGCCGACCAGGTCGCCGTCCATGCCGCGACAACCCGGCGGGGTCGGTGTGTGGAGGTGCGGGCCGGGGTGGACGGGTTGACCGACTGGTTCGGGTCGCTGCCGACCGCCACGTCGGCGGCGATGTGGTCGGCGGTGGAGGAGCTGGCCGGGCAGTACCGGACGGTCGATGCCGACCTGTCCCTTCCGGAGGCGCGCGCGGATGCGTTGGCCGACCTGGTGCTGCGCAACGTGACCGTCTCGGCTCAGGTGATGCTCGGGGTCCCGGTGGTCACCGACGCCGCGACGCCGGAGCCGGCGCAGGGTGAACGGTTCCGGGTCCAGTGGGACGACGAGGACACCGTCATCGACGCGGTCACCGGTGAGGTGACCCGTTACGGCGACCTCGACCCCGCCTCCCGCGAGGAGCTGTCCTGGCGGGAGGAGCCGCCGGAGCTGACCGGCGACCTCACCACCGTCATGGCCGCGCTGGGGCCCGGGTCCTGCGTCTCCGGGGCCCAGCTGCCGGGCGTCGGCTGGGTCGACGCCACGACCATGGCCAACCTGCTCAAGACCCTGCCGCTGGAGGTGGCCCGGGCCGTCCTCGACGCCGAGACCGGGACCCTGGCCTCCCTGACCACAGCCGCCTACCGGCCCACCCGTGCGATCGCCGACTTCGTCAGGACCCGCGACGGCACCTGCCGGATGTGGGGCTGCACCCGACCCGCCGAACGTTGCGACCTCGACCACGCCAGGGCCTGGCCCGACGGGCAGACCATCCCCACCGGGCTCGAGGCCCTGTGCCGCCACCACCACCGCTTCAAGCAGACCCAGCGATGGCGACCGGTCCTCGACCCCGACGGCACCCTCACCTGGCACGGCCCGAACGCCGCGACCCGCACCACCGAGCCCCAGCACCGTGTGGTGCTCTGAGGTGGTGACCCCCGAGCACATCGCGCTGACCGACGCGGACCTGCGCGAGGTGGCCGCGTTCGCGCTGGCCAGCGCCGAGGAGGTGCTGCACCTCGCCGAGGAGCGCCTGCCCGGCGACCCCCGCCCCCGCGAGGCCGTGGAGGCCGCCCGCGCGTTCGTCGCCGGGGAGCCACGGTCGCGACGGCAGCGGGTCGCGGCGCTCGACGCCCACCGAGCCGCCGGGGCCGCCGAGTCGGGCGCCGGCCACCACGCCGCGATGGCCGCGGGTGACGCCTCCGCGTCCGCCTACCTCCACCCGCTCGCGCAGGCGACCCAGGTGGGGCACATCCTGCGCGCCACGGCCCACGCCGCCCGGGCCCTCGAGCTGGTGGCCGACGACCCCGAGGCCGCCGACCGCCACCTCCGCGAGGCCGTCGCGCGGGCCACCTCCGTCCTGCTCGACGTCCTGCGCCGGTACCCGACGGCGCCCACCGGCCGCACCCGCGTGGCCCTCCTCATGTCCGACCTCGATCGCCGCCTGCGCGCCCGGAGGTGACCGCCCGCGGCGTGGGTCACACCGTGACCTGGCTCATGCGACCCGACCACCGGCCGCTGCTAGCGTCCGACGAGACCGTGCACCCGCCTCGGAAGGCTCGATGATGCGCAGCCCCAAGGACTTCTTCGCCCCCCTGGCCGTCGGGGCCCCGACGCCGCTGCGGGAGGTGCCGGCGCGGCCGAGCCGGATGATCCACTTCTTCGACCCGAGCAACCCGAAGATGGCCGCGAAGGTGCCCGAGATGGTGGGCACCGTCGACGTCCTGCTCGGCAACCTCGAGGACGCCGTCAAGGCCGAGAACAAGGAGGCCGCCCGGCAGGGGCTCGTCGACATCGCGAAGGCCACCGACCTCGGCGAGCACACGCAGCTGTGGACCCGCGTCAACGCGCTCGACAGCCCGTGGGCGCTCGACGACCTCACCACCCTCGTCACCGAGATCGGTGACCGGCTCGACGTCGTCATGGTCCCCAAGGTGCAGGGGCCGGAGGACATCCACTACGTCGACCGGCTCCTCGCGCAGCTCGAGGCGAAGGCGGGCGTCACGCGGCCGATCCTCGTCCACGCCATCCTCGAGACCGCGCGCGGGATGGCCAACGTCGAGGAGATCGCCGGGGCCAGCCCCCGGATGCAGGGCATCAGCCTCGGCCCGGCGGACCTCGCGGCCGACCGCCGGATGAAGACGACCCGCGTCGGCGGCGGCCATCCCGGCTACCTCGTGCGCCAGGACCCGGAGGGGGGCGACGTCCAGGGCCCTCGCGCCACCTACCAGCAGGACCTCTGGCACTACACGATCGCGCGGATGGTCGACGCCTGCGCGATGCACGGGATCTTCCCGTACTACGGTCCGTTCGGGGACATCGCCGACGTCGTCGCCTGCGAGGACCAGTTCCGCAACGCCTTCCTCCTCGGCTGCGTCGGCACGTGGACCCTGCACCCGGTGCAGATCGCCATCGCCAAGAAGGTGTTCAGCCCGAGCGCCGACGACGTCGCGCACGCGCGCCGGGTCAGGGCGGCGATGGGCGACGGCACCGGGGCGGTGATGCTCGACGGCAAGATGGAGGACGACGCGAGCCTCAAGCAGTGCCTCGTCATCCTCGAGCTGGCGGACCGGTTGTCCGCCAACGACCCCGAGCTCGCCGAGCTCTACGCCGAGGGGAGCGACGCGTGAGCGAGTACCGCCCCCGCCGCTCGGTCCTCTACATGCCGAGCAGCAACGAGCGGGCCCTGGAGAAGGCGAAGACGCTTCCGGTCGACGGGCTCATCCTCGACCTGGAGGACGCCGTCGGCCCGGACGACAAGCTGACCGCTCGTGAGAACGCCTGCGCGGCAGCCGCATCGGGCGCCTACGGCCACCGCGAGGTAAGCATCCGGGTCAACGCGCTCGGGACGCAGTGGCACGACGCCGACCTCGAGGCCGCCTGCGCTGCAGGCCCGGACGGCATCGTCGTGCCCAAGGTCGGCTCTGCGGAGGAGGTCCGCGGCCTCGTCGCGGCGATGGAGCGGTTCGGCGTGCCGGACCACACGTCCCTCTGGGCGATGGTCGAGACGCCCGGGGCGGTCCTCGACGCCCGGGCGATCGCCACGGCATCCGACCGGCTCACCGTGCTCGTCCTCGGCACCAACGACCTGGTCAAGGAGCTCCGCGCCCGCTTCGTGCCCGGCCGCGGTCCGCTGCTCACGGCGCTGTCCACCGTCGTGCTCGCCGCGCGCGGCGCCGGCGTCTCGGTGCTCGACGGGGTCTTCAACGACGTCAGGGACCTCGACGGGCTCGCCGACGAGTGCCGCCAGGGGCGTGACCTCGGGTTCGACGGCAAGACGCTCGTCCACCCCGGTCAGGTGAAGGCGTGCAACGCCGCGTTCTCCCCGAGCGAGGCCGAGGTCGAGGACGCTCGCGGCCTGCTCGCGGCGTGGGAGGCCGGCGCCGGCCGTGGGGTCGTGACCTACGAGGGCCGGATGGTCGAGAACCTCCACGTCGAGGTGGCCCAGCGGGTGCTGGCGGTCGACGATGCGGTGCGCGCTCGTTCCTGACCGCAGGCTGTGCGTCCGGCAACGATGCGGTCACGGCGAGCGCGGCGATTTGCGCCCGACCCTCCTGATGCCGTCTCGTGGGAGGTCGACACGTTCTTCGACACCTCGGGGGAGGGGCACCATGCCGACCGGCCGACGACCCGCACTCCTGGTCACGGCCGCGCTCGTGGCGGCGACGGTCCTGGCCGGGTGCAGCCGCCTCGACCAGCTCGCCGGCGGGCCCGTGGTCCCGAGCGCGGAGCCCAGCGCGACGGCCACCCCGACGTCCGCCGGGGCGTCGCCGACGCCCTCGGCCACCCTGACGCCGACGTCCAGCCCGACCCCGACCCCCAGCGCGACCCCCAGCGCGACGCCCACGGCCACGCCGAGCCCGACCCCGTCGACGCCGGCGTCCCTGTCCTACGGCTCGACGGGCGCGCAGGTGCTGGAGCTCCAGCAGCGGCTCACCGCCCTCGGGTACTGGCTCGGCACCCCGGACGGCCGGTTCGGCTCGCTGACCCAGCAGGCGGTCTTCGCCCTCCAGAAGTCGGCCGGGCTCTCCCGCGACGGCGTCGTCGGGCCGAGGACCCGGGCCGCGCTCGCCGCGGGGACCCGGCCGCGGGCCACCCTGTCCGGCGACGGCGTCGAGATCGACCTCCGGCGCCAGGTGCTCATGGTCGTGCGGAAGGGCCGCCCGGTCCTCGCCCTCAACACCTCCACCGGCAGCGGTGAGCCGTACACGTCCAACGGCCACACGTCCACGGCGTACACCCCGACCGGCAGCTTCACCGTGTTCCGCCAGGTCGACGGCCAGGACGACAGCGACCTCGGCGAGCTGTGGCGGCCGAAGTACTTCTACCGGGGCTGGGCCGTGCACGGCTCCCCGAGCATCCCGCCCTACCCCGCCTCGCACGGCTGTGCGCGGCTGAGCAACGCGGCCATCGACATGATCTGGGCCGAGGGCCTCATGCCCATCGGCTCCCGCGTCCTCGTCCGCTGAGCCGACGGGTCAGGCCGAGCGCAGCCCCCGGGCGCTGCGGTAGGCGTTCTCCGCCTCGCGCCACGGCCCGCGCCGGCCGGCGAGGGCCGGCACGAGCGGCACGAGGTCGGCGGAGAACGCGACACTCGCCTCGCGCGGCAGGAGCGAGGGCAGGTTGTCGACGGCGATGACGTCCAGCGGGGGGTCCTCGTGCACCCGGCGCGCCGGCTCCTCCCAGGAGGTGATCGCCCGGTTGACCGGGACGAGGTTGTGCTCGGAGGTCACGTCGCACGTGACGTCCGCGACGACCCGCAGGGCACGCTCGGCCGCGAGGTCCTGCGGGCGCACGAACGCCGGCTGGGCAGTGGTGGACAGGACGCAGTTGACGAGGAGCTCGTGGTCGAGCAGGGCCGCGCGGTCGAGGACCCGGGTGTCCTCCCGGTCCCATCCGTCGACCCTCGCGCCCGCCGCGAACAGCGCGTCGAGGGCGCCGTGCCCGCTGCGGCCCTGCGCCCCCACGACGAGCGCCTCGAGACCGTCGGCCCCGGTGGCGCGCACCAGCGCATCCAGCTCCGCCTTCTCCATCGGGTGGAGCGGCTGGAGCGCTCCACGCGTCGCGAGGACACCGAGCGAGGCGCCGACGTACCCGGCCCAGTAGCCGAAGGCGATGACCCGGCGGCCGTCGACGGTGAGGTACTCGAGGTCGAGCAGCTCGCCGCCGCCCTCGGCGAACCGCCGGAGCAGGTCGCCGGCGCCGGCCTGGCCCTTGTAGGCGTGGCCGAAGAAGATGTGGCGGTGCCGCAACGCGTCCGGGGCCGCCGGCAGCTCCTTGATGCCGAGCACGTAGGCGTCGTCGGGGGCCTGCGGCCACGAGTCGGCCGGCACGATCTCGCAGCCGCCGGTGCGGTAGGCCTCGCTCGTGAAGACGCGCTGGGGCGACTCCTCGACGGTGACGCGGACGCCGTCGGCGACGAGCCGGGCCGCATCGTGCGGGACGAGCGGAGCCCGGCGCTCGGTGGCGCGGGTCTCGTGGCGGAGCCACAGGTGGAGGTCGGCCATGCCGGTCATTCTCCCGGGTAGGTGACGCCGACCTGTCGGCGGACCTCGTCCATGACCGTCATCACCGCACGGGTGGCCGTCCACGGCACCGACCACGGCTCGTGCCGCCCCTCGGCGACCGCGCGCGCCACCTCGGCCACCTGGTAGCGGAACCCGTGCTCGGGGTGCTCCGGAGCGAACGTGTCGACGACCGATCCGCCGGGCTCGACGAGCCGGACCGTCGTGGCGGCGCCGTAGAACCAGCCCGGCCCGGTCAGCTCGACACGCGCGGCGGACCCGGCGACGAGCGCGGCGCACGGCGTGGCCGCGGCCATCGTCGAGGTCATCCGGGCCAGCGCTCCGCCCCGCCGCGCGGTGACGCCGAGGGTGGCGTCGACCCCCTCGGGCGTCAGCACGCCGAGAGCCGCGACGTCCTCGAGGCCGCCGAGGACGTGGTGGGCGAAGTGGATCGGGTAGACCCCGAGGTCGAGCAGCGACCCACCGGCGAGGGCGGGGTCCCAGAGCCGCCGGGGACCGTCGGGCCACAGCAGCTGGCCGTGGTCGGCCTGGACGAGGGCGACGTCGCCGAGCGTTCCCTCGGCGACCGTGCGGCGGACCACGTCGTACTGCGGGAGGTACCGGCTCCACATCGCCTCGGCGGCGAGCACGCCGGCGGCGCGGGCGGCATCGAGCACCTCGTCGGTCTCCCGGAGGCTGCGGGCGAAGGCCTTCTCGACGAGGACGTGGCGACCGGCGGCGACGGCGAGCAGGGCGTGCTCGCGGTGCTCGCTGTGCGGGGAGGCCACGTACACGACGTCGACGTCCTCGTCGGCCACGAGCTCCTCGTACGACCCGTAGGAGCGGGTGACCCCGTGCCGCCGGGCGAACGCGTCGGCCCGCTCGGCGGACCGGGAGCCGACCGCGACGACCTCGGAGCGAGTGCCCGCGCGGACGGCCTCGGCGAAGGTGTTCGCGATGCCGCCCGGCCCGAGCACCCCCCAGCGGACCCGGGGGGCGGCCATCGGGTCGGGGACGGTCGAGGGGGCGAGCGCGGGCGGCGACGGCATGGGTGAACCCTAGGCGTTGCCGGCGTCGGCGCGCTCAGAACCGGGCCGTCGCCTCGGCGACGAGGTCGGCGACCAGCTCACCGTCGTCGACCTCGAGCCCCTTGCGCCGGAACCAGGTCGTCATCGTCAGGGCGTCCCGTTCGAGGAACTCGAAACCCTTGGGGTTGCCGATGACGTCGACCACCTGCGGCCAGTCGATGAGGACCAGCCGCTCCTCGTGGACGAGGACGTTGTAGGGGCTGAGGTCGCCGTGCGTCCAGCCGTGGTGGGCGAGGGTGAGCATCGCCGAGCGCAGCTGCTCGAACAGGTCGGCGAGCAGGTCCGGCTCGGGCCGGGTCTGGACGAGCCGGGGTGCGGCCACGGGCGTCTCGCCGTCCACGTCGCCGACGAACTCCATGAGCATCTCGGTCTCGTCGAGCTGTACCGGGTACGGGACCGGGAGCTCGAGCTCCCAGAGCCTGCGGAGCGCGTCGAACTCGGCCATCGCCCACTGGCCGGCGATGACCTGCTTGCCGAAGTCGGTGCGCCGGGCCATCGCGCGCATCTCGCGGCTCTTGCGGACCCGTCGGCCCTCGAGGTAGCCCGAGTCGCGGTGGAAGAGACGGTGGTCGCCGCTGCGGTAGCGCTTGGCGGCCATCGTCACGACGCGGTCGGTGCCCGGTACCCAGCGTCGCAGGACGTGGACGTCGGCCTCCTTGCCGGTCTTGAGCACGCCGAGGTCGGCGTCGACGGCACCGAGCTGGGTGATGACCCAGTCGGGGCGAGGCTTCGGCCCGTGGGTCGCGCCGTCCCAGGAGGACCAGCGCTCGCCCTCGGGCGGGGCGTCAGGGGAGGTGTCGGTGGAGAAGGCTGCCTGCTTCTCCGGCAGGTGGAACGGCATGTGTGCCACGGGGGTGCTCCTGAGCGAGGAAGGGGATGAGGACCGGGGTACGGCCCGCGACGGTCGTCGACATCGGGTCCACCTCCACTGCTCGGGGCGCGGCCGGGCGCCGCGCGTCTCGTTCAGGGTGACGCAGAGGACCGGCGACGCGCGACCCCTTTTCCCACCAGCCCCGGCGGTATCGGGTGACCCGATATCCCTGCGCCTCACCCGACAACCGTTCCCGGGTGAGGCGCGGTCGTATCGGGTGACCCGATACGCGTGGGACACGGGGACGGGGGGCGGGGGACGGTGGGGCGCGTCACACGGTGGGGGGACTCACATCCGGCACGCGTTCCGACGGCTCGGAGCCCCGGGCACACTGGGCTGCGACCCCCCGACGAGACGCGAAGGCGGCGATCCGCGCATGTCCCGACTCCAGAGCACCGACGGCCTCACCGAGGAGCAGCACGAGCTCATCAAGCTGGTCCGCGAGTTCGTCGACGAGCAGATCCTCCCGGTCGCCACCGAGCTCGAGCACCAGGACGAGTACCCGACGCAGATCGTCGAGGGCATGAAGGAGATGGGCATCTTCGGGCTGATGATCCCCGAGGAGTACGGCGGCCTCGGCGAGAGCCTGCTGACCTACGCGCTCGTCGTCGAGGAGATCGCCCGCGGCTGGATGAGCGTCAGCGGCATCATCAACACGCACTTCATCGTCGCGTACCTGCTGCTCCAGCACGGCACCGAGGAGCAGAAGCAGCGCTACCTGCCGCGGATGGCGACCGGCGAGGTGCGCGGCGCGTTCTCGATGTCCGAGCCCGGGCTCGGCTCCGACGTCGCGGCCATCCGCACCAAGGCGGTCCGGGGCGAGGACGGCGGCTGGACGATCGACGGCCAGAAGATGTGGCTGACCAACGGCGGCTCGGCCAACCTCGTCGCGGTCCTCGTCAAGACCGACCTCGGCGAGTCCGACAGCCCGTACAAGAACATGACGACCTTCCTCGTCGAGAAGGAGCCCGGGTTCGGCGAGACCGCGCAGGGCGTCACGGTCCCCGGCAAGATCGAGAAGATGGGCTACAAGGGCGTCGACACGACCGAGCTCGTCCTCCAGGGCCACCGCACCACCGACGAGCAGGTCCTCGGCGGGGTGCCGGGCAGGGGTTTCTACCAGATGATGGACGGGGTCGAGGTGGGCCGCGTCAACGTCGCGGCGCGCGCCTGCGGCCTCTCGCGGCGCGCCTTCGAGCTCGGCATCGCCTACAGCCAGCAGCGCGAGACCTTTGGCAAGAAGATCGCCGAGCACCAGGGCATCCTCTTCCGGCTCGCCGACATGGCGACCAAGGTCGAGGCCAGCCACCAGATGATGGTCAAGGCGGCGCGGCTCAAGGACGCCGGGCAGCGCAACGACCTCGAGGCCGGGATGGCCAAGTACCTCGCCGCCGAGAACTGCGCCGACGTCGTCGAGCAGTCCTTCCGCATCCACGGCGGGTACGGCTACTCCAAGGAGTACGAGATCGAGCGCCTCTACCGGGAGGCGCCGATGCTGCTCATCGGCGAGGGCACCGCCGAGATCCAGAAGATGATCATCGGCCGCCGGCTGCTCGAGGACTACAAGGCCCGCTGAGGCGGCGTCCCGGCACCGCCGGGACGACCGACGGACGACACGCAGGAGACGGGGGTCGCCCGGTCCCGGGTGTCGAGCCGTGAGTGTGCTGCATCGTGTCGTCCGCCCGTCGGGCTCCGGCGGCGCCCGGGCAGTCGAGCCGCACAGCGGGCGTGCAGCCGACGTCCAGCCGGCGGTGACACACTGGGGGCATGAGCACCCAGCCCATGCGTCCGGGCCTGCGGGCCGCCCTGTCGCTGGAGTACCCGATGAGTCTCGGGGTCCACGACTCCTACGAGGAGGCCCAGAAGGCCGTCGACTACCTGTCCGACCACGAGTTCCCGGTCCAGGACGTGATGATCGTCGGCACCGACCTCAAGCAGATCGAGCGGGTGACCGGACGGCTCACCCAGGGTCGGGTCATCGGCGCCGGTGCGCTCTCGGGCATGTGGCTCGGTCTCTTCGTCGGGACGATCTTCGCCGTCTTCGACCCCAACGGGCTCAACCTCGTCAACATCCTCGCCACCGTCGTGTTCGGTGCCGTGTTCGGGATGATCTGGGCCTGGTTCGGCTATCGGCTGACCCGGGGCCAGCGCGACTTCACGTCGGTGAGCCAGGTGGTCGCGGCGAAGTACGAGGTCCTCGTCGAGCACCGGCACGTCGCCCGCGGACGCGAGCTCCTCACCCAGATGGACCCGATGAAGGCCGCCCAGGAGGAGGTGCGTCGCGCTCAGGAGGAGGAGCGGGCCCGCCTCGCGTCCGAGCACCCGGCGACCGCGCCCCAGGACCCTCCCCAGGCCTGAGCGGCGGGCGTATCGTCGGCGCATGTCCGACGAGCGCCCGTCCCTGATGCCCCTCGAGGGGCCGTTCACCTCCGTCCTCTGCGTCGTCGCGCACCCGGACGACATCGAGTACGGCACCGCCGCCGTCGTCCACCGCTGGGTCGGTGAGGGCGCGACCGTCGCGTACTTCCTGCTGACCCGCGGCGAGGCGGGCATCGACACGATGCCGCCGGAGCGGGCCGGCGCCGTCCGCGAGGCCGAGGAGCGCGAGAGCGCGCGGCGGGTCGGGGTCGACGTCGTCGAGTTCGGCGGCCTCACCGACGGGGCGATCGAGTATGGGGTGCCGCTGCGCCGCGCGATCGCCGCCGCCATCCGGCGCCACCGCCCGCAGCTCGTCGTCGGCCAGAGCTGGGAGATGTTCTTCGGCCCGAACATGGTCAACCAGGCCGACCACCGAGCGGTCGGGCTGGCCACGCTCGACGCGGTCGCCGACGCGGGCAACCGGTGGCTCCACCGCGACCTCGCCGAGGACGGCCTGGAGCCGTGGGGCGGGGTCGAGGTCCTCGCCGTCGCCGGGTCGGCCGAGCCGACCCACTACGTCGGGGTCTCCGAGGAGGAGTTCGAGGCGTCGGTCCACTCCCTGGAGGCCCACGACGCGTACAACTCGGTCCTCCCCGACGACTTCCCGAAGCCGCGGGCCCTCATCTCGATGATCCTCGGCCGCGGGGGCGAGGCGGCCGGCGTCGAGCGAGCGTGGACGGCCCGCGTGGTCGTCGACCGGCGCACCCCGCCTGCGGGAGAACCGGACTGAGTCAGCGCTGCTGGACCCGCGCCACCCACGCCTCGACCTCGTCGGCCGAGCGCGGCATCGCGGCGGAGAGGTTCTCGCAGCCGTCCTCGGTGACGAGCACGTCGTCCTCGATGCGCACGCCGATGCCGCGGAAGCGCTCGGGCGCCTTGAGGTCGTCGGCCTTGAAGTAGAGGCCGGGCTCGACGGTGAGGACCATGCCGGGGCGCAGCTCGGCGTCCATGTACTCCTCACGGGTGGCGAGCGCGCAGTCGTGGACGTCGAGCCCGAGGTGGTGGCTCGTGCCGTGGACCATCCAACGGCGGTGGTACTGGCCGTGCTCCTTGTCGAGGGTGTCCTCGACCGAGACGCCCTCGGGCAGAAGGCCCCAGGCGTGCAGGTGCTCGGCGATGACGCGGATGGCGGCCGCGTGCACGTCGGAGAACCTGTTGCCCGGCTTCACGGCCTCGATGCCGGCCTGCTGCGCGGCGTACACCGCGTCGTAGACCTCGCGCTGGGCGTCGGTGAACGTGCCGTCGACCGGCAGGGTCCGGGTGATGTCGGCCGTGTAGAGGCTGTCGACCTCGACCCCCGCGTCGATGAGGACGAGCTCGCCCTCGTGGACGTCGCCGGTGTTCTTGATCCAGTGCAGGGTGTTCGCGTGGTCGCCGGCGGCGCAGATGGAGTCGTAGCCGACGCCGTTGCCGCGGTGCCGCGCGGAGAGCCCGAAGGTGCCCTCGAGCCAGCGCTCTCCGCGGCCGCCCTCGACCGCCTCGGGCAGCGCCGCGATCATCGCCTCGAAGCCCGCGTGGGTCGCGGCGACGGCCTCGCGCATCTGCTCGACCTCGAACTCGTCCTTGCACATCCGCGCGTGGGAGACGAAGTGCGCGAGGGCGTCGTCGCTCTCGGCGAGCGACTCCTCGGTGGCGCCGTTCTCGACGCGCGCGGCATCGAGGCGGGCGGTCAGCTCGAGGTCGGCGTCGCGGACGACCCGGACGGTGACCTCGCCGGCGTCCTTGGCGACGGCGTCGACGAGGCCGTCGACGTGCCGCGCGGTGAGGCCGAGCTCGAGCTCGACGTCGTCGATCGTGGGCCGGGCGCCGACCCAGAACTCGCCGTAGCGGGCGTCCGCGAAGAACTCGTCGCTGTCGCGGTCGGCGAGCGGGCGGAACCAGAGGACCGCCTCGTGGCCGCCGTCGTCGAGCGGCTCGAGGACGAGCACGGCGTCCGGCTCGCGGTCGGCGCCGAGGCCGGTGAGGTACGCGAACGCGGTGTGCGGGCGGAAGACGTAGTCGGTGTCGTTGCTGCGGACCTTGAGGCCGCCGGCCGGCACGACGAGGCGCTGGCGGGGGAAGGCGGCACTCAGGACGGCCCGCCGGGCCGCGGCGTACTCCGCGGAGGGCGCCCGCTCGGTGACCGTCGGCCGCCGCGGCGCCCAGTCCTCCTGGATGAACGCCCGCAGCTCGTCGGTGGTCGCCCGGGCCCGGTTGTCGGCCTGCTTCTGCTCCTCGCTCACCCGGTCCATGCTGCCACGCGACGGGCGTGACCTCGGCCACGGGAGCCGTCCCGGGGTTTGCGGACGGCGGCGGCCGGTTGCGAGACTGCCCGGATGGGCAAGCACAGCGCACCACGCCGCCGGGGGGCCCTCGCCGTGACGACCGGGGCCGCCGCGGTCGCCGCGACGGCGGTGTTCGCGACCACCCTCGCCGACGGCGGGCACCCCGTGCCGTCGGCGGCCGCCGTGCCCCACGAGGCCGGGACGGAGGCGACGCCCACCTCCACCCCGGTCCCGACGAGCACCCGGGGCGAGGCTCCCGACCGGGCCTCGCGCAGCGTCCGGCGCACCGCGCCACCGGCGGGGGAGACCCCCCCGCCGGCCCCGCCCCCCCCCCCGCGGCGGGGGGCCCCGCCGCCGAGCCCCGCCCCCCGCGCGAGCCCGCCCCCGCCCCCGCGCACCCCCCCCCGCACCTCCCCCCCCGGCACCCCGACGGCGACCCCGACACCGTCGGTCACTCCGTCGGGCACCCCGAGTTCCCCGGGCGTGGTCACGCGCGTCGTCGACGGCGTCGCCGTCATCGTCGGCGGCCTCCTGCCGTGACCCCGGACGACGGTGCGCAGACGCTGGCGGACCGCTTTCGCGACCACTTCCGCCACCGCGACCACCTCTACGGCGTCCTCCTCGCCGAGATGGCCGACGACTGGGAGGCCGGTGGGGTCACCCGCGAGCTCTTCGAGGGCTGGGAGGAGTCCGAGACGCGTCAGTTCGTGCAGCTGCGGCTGCTCGCCGGCCTGTTCCGCATCGTCCTGCGCGGGGAGGCGCCGCAGCTCGTGCCCTTCTACCCGGTCCTCGGCGGTGACGCCGACCTCGACGAGGCCTGGGCGGCCGTGCGCCCGGTGCTCGCCGCGCACGTCGATGAGCTGCGGGCGTCGCTGCGGGAGGCGCCGCAGACGAACGAGCCCGCCCGCGCGGTCGCCCTCCTCGTGGGGGTGTCGGAGGCGGTGCGCCGCACCGGGATACGACGGGTCCGCCTGCTCGAGGTGGGGGCGTCGGCGGGGCTCGGACTGCACGTCGACCGTTACCGCTTCCTCGGTGACGGCTGGAGCGCCGGGCCGGAGGGCTCCCCGCTGGTCGTCGACGGGTGCGCGGCGGCCGGGTTCGTCCCCGAGCCCGTCGAGGTGATCGAGCGCCGCGGGTGCGACCTCGCCCCCGTCGACGTGACGACCGACGACGGGGCCGCGTACCTTCGGTCCTTCGTGTGGCCGTGGATGCTCGAGCGGCACCGGCGACTCGACGGCGCGATCGACGTGGCGCGCGAGCACCCGGCGACCGTCGACCGGGCACCGGCCGGGCGGTGGCTGGCCCACCGGCTCGCCGAGCCCGCCCCCGACGGCGTCCTCACCGTCGTGTGGCACTCCGTGACGCGGGTCTACTGGCCGGTCGAGGAGACCGAGGCGGTGGGCTCGGTCATCGAGGCCGCCCGTTCCCGGATGCCGGTCGCGCACGTCTCCCTGGAGACGCCGTGGGCCGCGTGGGAGTCCGCGTCGGCCCGCGACGTGCCGCACTGGCCGCGCATCGAGCTCGACGGCGACCTGCTCGGGACGTGCGACCACCACGGGCCGCCGGTGCACCTCGAGCGGTGACCCGCGGTCGGTCGCTCAGTCCTCGACCCAGTCGAGGGTGCGCTCGACCGCCTTCTTCCACCCGGCGTAGCCGTCGCGGCGCTGCGCGTCGGACCACGTCGGCTCCCACCGCTCGTCCTCGGCCCAGTTCGTGCGCAGCTCGTCGGTGTCGCGCCAGAAGCCGACCGCCAGGCCGGCGGCGTAGGCCGCACCGAGGGCGGTCGTCTCGGCGACGACCGGCTTGCTCACCGGGACCCCGAGGACGTCGGCCTGCAGCTGCATGCACAGCCGGTTCGCGGTGACCCCGCCGTCGACCTTGAGGCAGGTCATCTCCACGCCCGAGTCGGCGACCATCGCCTCCGCGACGTCGCGCGACTGGTAGCAGATCGCCTCGAGGGTGGCCCGGGCCAGGTGCGCGTTGGTGTTGAAGCGGGAGAGTCCGACGATGGCGCCGCGGGCGTCGCTGCGCCAGTAGGGCGCGAAGAGGCCGCTGAACGCCGGCACGAAGTACATGCCGCCGGTGTCCTCCACCTGGGCGGCCAGCCGCTCGACCTCGGAGGCACCGGAGATGATGCCCAGCTGGTCGCGCAGCCACTGGACGGCGCTGCCGGTCACCGCGATCGAGCCCTCCAGGGCGTAGACCGGTCTCGCGTCGCCGAGCTGGTAGGCGACGGTGGTCAGCAGGCCGTTCTGGCTGCGCACGAGCTCCTCCCCGGTGTTGAGGAGGAGGAAGTTGCCGGTGCCGTAGGTGTTCTTCGCCTCGCCGGGCTCGAAGCACACCTGCCCCACGGTGGCCGCCTGCTGGTCGCCGAGCACGCCGGCGATGCGCACGGCGCTCGTGCCCCGGCGTCCGCCGGTCTCGCCGTAGGCCTCCGCGTGGCTGCTCGGCCGGATCGCCGGGAGCATCGAGCGCGGGATCCCGAAGAAGCCGAGCAGCTCCTCGTCCCAGTCGAGGGTCGTGAGGTCCATGAGCATCGTGCGACTCGCGTTCGTCACGTCGGTGACGTGCAGGCCGCCGTCCGGACCGCCCGTGAGGTTCCACACCACCCACGTGTCGGGGGTGCCGAAGAGCGCGTCGCCGCGCTCGGCGGCCTCGCGCAGCCCGTCGACGTTCTCGAGCATCCACTGCACCTTGCCGGCACTGAAGTACGTGGCCGGCGGCAGGCCCGCCTTCTCGCGGATGACGTCGCCGCGGCCGTCGGCGTCGAGCGCCCGGGCGATGGCGGCGGTCCGGGTGTCCTGCCAGACGATGGCGTTGTGGAAGGGGCGCCCGGTGCGGCGGTCCCACACCACCGCCGTCTCCCGCTGGTTGGTGATGCCGATGGCGGCCAGGTCGGAGGTCGAGATGCCGGCGCTGGTCAGCGCCGACCCGATGACCGACTGGGTGCGGTCCCATATCTCGAGCGGGTTGTGCTCGACCCAGCCGGCCCGGGGGAGCACCTGCTCGTGCTCGAGCTGGTGCCGGGCCACCTCGCGTCCGTCGTGGTCGAACACCATGAACCGGGTGCTCGTCGTGCCCTGGTCGACCGCGCCGATGAAGTCCGCCATGACGGCGAGCCTATTCCCGGCCGTCCGTCCCGGACCGGCGCCGGTGTGGGGAACCGCACGTCGGTGTCGGCTGCCGCGGTCGGCGTCGGCACGGGAGGATGGCCCGGACCCGCCAACGAAGGAGACCTGACGTGCAGTTCGGACGCAGCTACGAGGAGTTCGAGGTCGGCGCGACGTACAAGCACTGGCCCGGCAAGACGGTCACCGAGTACGACGACCACCTGTTCTGCCTGCTGACGATGAACCACCACCCGCTGCACCTCGACGCCCACTACGCCGAGGAGACGACCCAGTTCGGGAAGAACGTCGTCGTCGGCAACTACGTCTACTCGATCCTCCTCGGGATGTCGGTGCCGGACGTCAGCGGCAAGGCGATCGCCAACCTCGAGATCGAGAGCCTGCGACACGTCGCCCCGACCTTCCACGGCGACACCCTGTACGGCGAGACGACCGTGCTCGACAAGTGGGAGAGCACGAGCAAGGACGACCGCGGCGTCGTGCACGTCGAGACCATCGGCTACAACCAGGACGGGAAGGTCGTCTGCATCTTCCGCCGGAAGGTCATGGTGCCGAAGCAGTCCTACCTCGAGGCCCGCGGGGGCGAGCAGCCCGGCCGGCCCGTGCCGCAGCCGGACCGGAACTGGCCCGGTCCGGCTGCTCCCGACGCGTGAGCGCGCTCAGGGCCGCTCGGTGACCGTGCGGCCGCCCTCGTCCCAGGTCACCGAGCGGTAACCGGAACCCTTCGTCGCCACGGGGTGGGAGAAGCGGGTCCAGAGGACGGCGAGGTCGGTCCCGGGGACGGGCACGACGGCGAGCGGGTTCGTCACGGTGGTCCCGGCGGTGGGGGTGAAGGTCCCCGGTGTCGTCCCGGCGGGAACGACGGCCGCGAAGAGGGTGTCGATGCGGTCGCCGTCTCCCCGGCCGGTGGCGAGGAACGGACGGCCACTGCTGTTGCGCGAGCCGTCCAGCTCCATCATCGTGTCGCCCCCCTCGGCCGAGAAGGTCCCCAGCCGCGCGAGGCCCTCGGAGACGAACACGACGGTTCGCTCCGCGTCGTCGAGCGTCACGGCGGGCACGACGGTGCCCTGCTCGTCGCGCACCGTCCCGCTGCCGTCCCACCAGAGGAGGTGCTGGACGGTGTCGGCGTCCCCGGCCACCTCGAAACGCACCGCGAAGGCCTTGCGGCCCGTCCCGCGCAGCGGTGCGGTGACCGAGGTGGAGGCGTGGCCCCCCTCGTCCGACATCGGGCTGACGAGCTGGAAGTGCTCGGCCTGCTCCGGGAGGACCCCGACGAGCACGTGCGCGCCCGGGCCGGCGCTGCCCCACGTGGCCCCGAGCGCCGGGACGCCGTCGAGGCTCGATCCGCCCATCACCGACGTACCCCCGTCGGTGTCGACCGACAGGTACTCGAGGTCGGGAGTCCGCCCGGGGACGACGCGCACGGCGACCCGTCGCGGCCCCGGGATGGAGAGCGCGCGGCCGTCGGTGCTGCTCGAGAGGTCGGCGAACTCGTCGAGGACCGCGGTGACCGGGTCGGTCGGCGTGGCACTGCGCGTGGCCGGGACCTCCAGGGCTCCGCGGTCGCCGGAGCGGTCGAGGACCGCCCAGCCACCGACGCCGAGGACGACGGTGGCGGCCAGCGTGCCGCCCACGAGGGCCCGTCGGCGCCGGCGCAGCACCCGCTGCCCGGTGCCGAGCACCTCGGCGGAATCGATGTCGACGAAGGCGTCGTGCTCGGCCTCCGTGGCGCCCCGCAGCAGTGAGCGCAGATCATCCTCGAACAGGTCGTGGGTCATCGGACTTCCTCCTCGGAGGTGGCGAGCCGGGTTCGCAGGGAAGCGAGCCCGCGAGAGGCGGCGGACTTGACGCTGCCCAGGGAGATGTCGAGCAGGTCGGCGACGGCCTGCTCGGGAAGGTCGGCGTAGTAGCGAAGGACGACGACGCGGCGCTGCTGCTCGGGCAGCGTCGCGAGCAGCCGCACGACGACGTCGCGGTCGTCGCTCGTCGTGGACGGCGGCCCGCCGGTGTCGGGGACCGCCTCGACGACGACCTCGCCCCGGCGACGCCGCCAGGTGTCCGTGCGCTCGTTGACGAGGACCTTGCGCGCGTACGCGAGGGCGCCCTCCGGTCGCACCCGCGGCCACGCGACGTAGGTCTTGACGAGCGCCGCCTGGACGAGGTCGTGGGCGGCGTGGTGCTCGCCGGTCAGCAGCCACGCGGTGCGCAGCAGCGACGGCGAGGCCTGCTCGACGAACGCGGTGAAGGCCTCGTCGCGCGCTGTGCGTCCCCACGTGCTCATCTGTCCTCCTGGTGGTCGGTCACACCCTCTCCTACGGAGCAGGTCCCCGGAAGGTTGCCGCGCGCGACCGGGTTTGTGCGCCACTACGATCGCGGGGTGATCGACCTGCACGCCCACTCGAGCGCGAGCGACGGCACCGAGCCGCCGGCGGGCGTCGTGGACTCGGCGGTCGTGGCCGGGCTGTCCGTGCTCGCCCTCACCGACCACGACACCACCCTCGGCTGGGCCGAGGCGTCCGACGCGGCGCGCGCGGCCGGCATCACCCTGGTCCCCGGTATCGAGGTCTCGTGCTCGCGTCGGTACCGCTCCGTGCACCTGCTGGCCTACCTTCCCGACCCGGCGCACCCCGAGCTCGTCGCCGAGCTCGAGGAGGCCCGGTCCAGCCGCGAGTCGCGGCTGGACCGGATGGTCACCCGGATGGCCGCCGACGGGCTCCCGGTGTCGGTGGAGTCGGTGCGTGCCGAGGTGGAGGAGGGGGCGACCGCCGGCCGGCCGCACATCGCCGACGCGCTGGTCCGAGCGGGCGCGGTCGCGCACCGCGACGAGGCCTTCGCCCGCTGGCTCGGGGACACCAGCCCCTACTACGTCTCGCACTACGCCCCCGACCCGGTGCGGGCGGTCGAGGTGGTGCGGGCGGCCGGGGGGGTGCCCGTCGTCGCGCACCCGCTCTCCCGCACGCGCACCGGCGTCGTCACCGACGACCTCCTCGAGGAGCTCGCCGCCGCGGGGCTGGCCGGGATCGAGGCCCGGCACCGCGACCACGACCCGGCGGCCGTCCGCCACCTCACCGACGTCGCCCGGCGGCTCGACCTCGTCGTCACCGGCTCGAGCGACTACCACGGGCAGGGCAAGCTGAACCGGTTGGGGGAGAACACGACCGACCCCGAGGCGCTCGAGCGCATCGAGGCCCTCGCGACCGGGACGGAGGTCGTGCGGCCGTGAGCTGGTTCGACCTCTCGGCGTTCACGACGACGTTCGTCACGCTCGTCGTCATCCTCGACCCCCCGGGGGCCATCCCGATCTTCCTCGCGCTCACCGGGCCCCTGCCGGTCCGGCAGAAGACCGCCGCGGCCCGCCGCGCCAGCCTCGTCGCGCTCGGGGTCATCGCCTCGTTCGCGGTGTTCGGCCAGCAGATCCTCGACTACCTCCACATCTCGCTCCCGGCCCTCCAGGCCTCCGGAGGGCTGCTCCTCCTCATCGTCGCGCTCCAGCTGCTGACCGGCGCCGAGTCGGAGCAGCACGCGGACGCCGGGGTCAACGTGGCGCTCGTCCCGCTCGGCACGCCGCTGCTCGCGGGGCCCGGGGCCATCGTCGCGACGATGCTCGCGGTCAAGGACGCCGACGGCGCGGCCGGGCTCGTCGCCGTGGCCGCCGCCCTCGTCGCGGCGCTCTTCCTCGTCTTCCTCGTCTTCCGGTTCGCCACCCCGCTGGCCCGGGTGCTCAAGGACAGCGGCATCGTCCTGCTCACCCGCATCGCCGGGCTGCTGCTCTCGGCCATCGCCGTGCAGATGGTCGCCGACGCGGTGACCGCCTTCGTCCGGGGGGCCGGCGTCAGCGGCTGAGCCCCCCGGTCGCGCGGAGCGTGGGCAGGTGCCCGCGGTGCGCTGGCACTGCGAGTCCCGGATCCTGCTCAACGCACCCGGGCAGTCGTGTGCGACCGAGCCTCACTGCATGCGGTGCCGGACCACGTGCAGGCGCAGCGGGTTCGCGCGGGGGAGCCGGAGGGTGCGTCGGCGCGGTGCGTGCTGGTGCCGGCGCGGGGTCAGGTCGGTCGGGGTCACGGAGCGGGCCACCGTCAGGGTCATCATCCTCATGCCCGGGAGGAGCGCCGCCGGGTCCGCCTGATACGTCCGGTCTCACCCTCGTGACGAGTCCTCGGGCGTGGCCGCGTGGCCCGGGCGGCCGTGGGTGCGCCGGTCCTCCTTCATCTCCGCCTCGAAGACGTGCCGTCGGCCCTCCATGAGCTCCTCCCGGGCTGTGCGCTCGTGCTCGCGGAACGCCGCGTAGTAGCCGTCGTCGTACTCCTCGACCACCTGGAAGGACCACCGGCCGGCGAGGACGTTGCGCCCGACGAGGTCGGTCTCGATGCGGTCCGCGAGCTCGGGATGGCCGGCGTCGCGCAGCTGGTCGACCGCCTCGCCGAGGGTGAGGTCGGCGGTGCCGCAGCGCCGGTGGAACGCGTAGAGGAACCCGCGGGCCTCCTCGACGACCTCGAGGGCCTCGGAGAGCCTGCCGAGGGCGGCGACGGTGGCGTCGGAGGTGCCGGCCGGGCGGGAGTGGGCGTCGTCGACGGAGTCGTGGGTCATGGAGCGACGCTACGACCGGAGGGTGTGGAAAACCCCGCGGCGGGACGGGCCGATCCGGGCATCCTCGCCGGCATGAGCTTCGAGGACCTGCCCGAGACCTGGGCCACCCAGCCACTGACCGATCCGCTCCTCGCCGCGGACGTCGTCGACCTCGTCGTCGGTCACGCCGACCGGATGGAGGGGTGCCTCGGCTTCCTCTTCCTCGACGACGACCTGCGTCTCGCGCAGCCGTGCGTCCTGGGTGAGGTCCCCCCGGACGGCGACCCCTGGGAGATGCGGGACTCGCTGCGCTCGGTGTTCGGGTCGCTGCCGTTCGCCGGCGTGGTCTTCGCGCGCGGGCGCGACGGCACCGTCCTGGTGACGGACTCCGACCGGGCCTGGCACGAGGTGGTCATCGACGTGTGCCGGCGGGCCGACCTCCGGCTGGTCGGCTCCTTTCTCGCGACGCCCTCGACGGTCCGGCCCTTCCCGGCGCCCCTCACCGCGGTGGAGCACCTCGCGTCCTGAGCCGGTGGGCAGCCGCCTTGACCCGGTTCTGGCAGCGCGTGGAGCAGAACCGGCGGTGGGTGTTGCGGCTGCGGTCCACCCACACCCGGTCGCAGGCCGGCGCATCGCAGACCCCGAGCCGGGAGCCGAGGTCGCCCCCGACGGCCATCGCGAGGCCGGCGGCGATCCCGGCGGCCCAGCCACGTGCGAACGTCGTGTCCGGGCCGTGGAAGTGGATGGCCCAGCGTCCGTCGTCCCCGCGGTCGAGCTCGGGGTGGGCCCCGGTGCGGCGGAGCATCGCGTTGACGAGTGCCGCCGCCGCGTCCTCGTCCCCGACGCCGAGGGCCTCGACCACGCGCCGGGCCTCGTGGACCTCCGCGACGAGGGCCACGACTTCCGGGTCGGAGGGCGATGGATCGTAGCCGTCGTGGCGGACCGCGCCGACGACTGCCGCGCGCAGGTCGGCGCCCTCCGGCGCGGGGTGCGCCCGGCCGCCGTCCTCGCCGGGCGTCACCGCGTTGACGAGCGCCACGGTGGCGTCGAGGACTGCATCGACGTGACTGTTGAAACGCATGTCAGAAGGCACCTAGGGTCGAGAGCGTGTCACTGCTCATCAAGTCTACGTCAGTCACCGGAGTCCTCGTGGCCGCCCGCGTCGTCAACCGGCTCGGTGGTGCCGGGATGGCCTTCCTCGGCGTGCGGATGACCCGCGACCTCGGGATGCCCCTCGCCACGACCAGCCTCGTCCTCGCCGCGTTCGGGCTCGCGACCATCCCCTCCCGTCTGGTCGGGGGGGTGCTGACCGCGCGGTGGGGGCCCCGGCCGGCCCTCGTCACGGGCCTCGCGGCCTCCGGGGTGGCGCAGGCGCTCGTCGCGCTCGGCCCCACCGCTCCCGTCGTCGTCGCCGGGGTCGTCCTCCTCGGGCTCGCCTACGAGGTCATCGAACCGGCAACGCAGACCGCCGTCGTCTCCGGGGTCGACCCCGCCCGCCGCGCCTCGCGATTCTCCCTGCTCTGGGCGACCATCTCGGTGGCCGGCGTCCTGGCCGGGGTGCTCGCAGCGTTCGTCACCCGCTGGGGTGTCGGCGCGCTCTTCGCCGTCGACGCCGCGACGAGCCTCGCCGCCGCGGCGCTCGTCGCCGGCCTCCTGCCGCGCCTGCCCCTCCACCGGGTGCACCGCGCCTGGCGCGCGGCGCTGGGCCCGCGCGTCCTCGGCTGGAGCGCACTGTGCACCGTGTCGGCGACGGTCGTCATGGTCGTCGTCCTCCTCCTGCCGGTCGTCGTCGAGGGGAGCGGGCACCCGCCGTCGTTCACCGCCTGGCTCCTCGTCGCGGGCGCGGGGAGCGCGCTGGGCACCCAGCGGCTCCTCGCCCGCGTCGAGGCCGGCGTGCCCACCCACGTCGTCCTGGCGGCCGGCTTCGGCCTGCTCGCGGCGGCGCTCGCCGTCTGGTCGGTCGGTGGTGGGCGCGCCCTCGTCGCCGGGGCCCTCCTCGAGGGCGCCGCGGGCAGCCTCGTCGTCGGGACCCAGATGGCCGTCGCCTCCCGGCTCGCCGCCCCGGGGTCCGAGGCCGCCGTGATGACCGTGCAGGGCCTGTCGTGGGGCGTGGCGACCGTCCTCGCCCCGCTCGTCGGCGGCGCACTCCTCAGCGGCGGCCCCCGGGTGCTCTGGCTCACCGCTGCCGCCGTCGCAGGTGGGCTTGCCGCGGCACACGCGGCGGGGCCGGCCGCCTGGGCGCTCAGCCGGTCGTCGTCGGCTCGGCGAGGCGCAGGAACTCGAGGTGCCGCTCGTAGTGGTCCAGGCAGTCGTGGATGACCTGCGCCGCCGACCAGCCCATGACGTCGTAGCCCTGCCCGCCGTCGCTCAGGTGCACCTCGAGCCGGGCGTAGGTGTCGCGGCTCTGGATCATCCGCCCGCCGTAGGTCGGGACCGGGGCCATCTCGAGCTCGACCCGGTAGACGAACTCGGGATCCACCCCGGCCGCCCGGAGGGTGACCGCCGGGGTGGCGGAGTCGATCTCGTTCTCGCAGGCGGTCGCCACCTCGTGCCGGCACAGCTCGTCGGCGACCTCGGTGAGGGCGGGCCCGACGACGTCGCGCAGGTGCTCGAGCGCGTCCGTGCGGTCGACGAAGTTGGTCGCCCGGGCCAGCCGGGAGCGCCACGACGCGGTGCGGTCCTCGCGCGGAACGGCTGCGGCGCGGGCGGAGAGCACCGCGTTGAGGGTCTGGTCGCGCGAGTCGGCCCGCCGGCCCTCGACCCGCAGTGCGCGCACCAGCCCCACCATGACGAGCACGAGGACGACCGCGAACGGCAGCCCGAAGATGATCGTCGCGTACTGGAGCGCGGTGATGCCGCCGACGAGGAGCATCGCGATGGTCAGCAGCCCCGTCGCCGCCGCCCAGGTGATCCGCAGCCACCCGGCGGCGTCCTCGGTGAGGTCGCCGAGGCGGCTGGTCAGGTTGGCCATGACGAGCGCGCCGGAGTCGGCGGAGGTCACGTAGAAGAGCAGCCCGACGAAGAAGGCGAGCCCGATGACCACCTTCCCGAGCGGGTAGCCGGCCACGAGGTCGTAGAAGCCGACCCCGCTGAAGTCCTGCGCGGTCTCGGCGAACGAGGTGTCGCCGCCGCGGATCCGCTCGATCGCCGCGTTCCCGAAGATCGAGATCCACATGACGATGTAGAGGAAGGGGATGACGAGCGTGCCGGCGACGAACTGCCGGATCGTGCGGCCCCGCGAGATCCGGGCGAGGAAGAGCCCGACGAAGGAGGCCCAGGCCACCCACCAGGCCCAGAAGAACAGCGTCCACGACCCCATCCACGAGGCGTTGTCGAGGAACGGGAAGGTCTCCATCGTCTTGGCCGGGAAGCTGCGCAGGAAGTCGCCGACGTTGGCGACGGCGGCGTTGAGCAGCAGGCTCGTGTTGCCGGTGACGAGCACCCACGCGGCGAGCCCGAGCGCGAGGAGGACGTTGAGCTGGGAGAGGAACCGGATGCCCTTGTCGACGCCGGTCGTCGCCGACACGGCGGCCATGACGACGGCCAGGACGGCGAGGGCGACCTGGGCGCCGGTGCCCACGCCGATGCCGAAGAGCACGTTGAGCCCGACGTTGAGGAAGACGACGCCGATGCCGAGGGAGGTGGCCACCCCGAAGATCGTGCCGAGCACCGCGGCGGTGTCGACGGCGTGGCCGAGCGGGCCGCCGATCCGCTTCCCGAGCACCGGCGCGAGGGCCGAGCGGACGGCGAGCGGCAGCCCGCGGCGGTAGCAGAAGTAGCCGAGCGCGAGGCCCATCAGGGCGTACATGCCCCAGCCGGTGATGCCGTAGTGGAAGAGCGTCCAGACCGTCGCGTCGCGGGCGGCGCCGACCGACTCGGCCGCCGGGCCGCCCTCCGGCGGGGCCATGTACTGGGTCGCGGGCTCGACGACCGAGTAGAACATCACGTCGGTGCCGATGCCGGCCGCGAAGAGCATCGAGGCCCACGCGAAGGTCGAGAACTCGGGCCGGGAGTGGTCCGGGCCGAGGCGCACGTGCCCGTACCGCGAGAGCCCGAGGTAGACGACGAACCCGAGGACGGCCGTCGCGAGGAGGACGTAGAACCAGCCGAACCACTCGGTGACCCACGAGGTGACCGCGCCGAGCGCGCTCTCCGCCGACCCCGGGCTGACGAGCGCCCAGACCGCCATGACCAGCACTCCGGTCAGCGAGGCGGCGAAGACCGGCATCCGCACCGGCGGACCTCCGAACCGCCCGGTGGCCGTCGTGTCCGTCGTGTCCGGTGCGTCGGTCGTCGTGCTCATCGGGTCCTCCTGGGCGGGGTGGTCAGGACGGTCAGGACGGTCAGGACGTCGGCGGGTCGAGCGGGCTCCCGGCGCGGTGGTCGTACCAGGGTGCGTCCGAGGGCGGCAGCGGGGTGACCCCGGCGATGAGGTCGGCCGCCTTCTCGGCGAGCATGACGACCGGCGCGTAGATGTTGCCGTTCGTCACGTACGGCATGGCGCTGGCGTCGACGACCCGCAGGCCCTCGGTGCCGTGGACCCGCATCGAGGTCGGGTCGAGGACGGAGAGGTCGTCGGTGCCCATCCGCGCGGTACAGCTCGGGTGGAGCGCGGTCTCGGCGTCGGCGCGGACCCAGTCGAGGATCTCCTCGTCGGTCTCGACCTTCGCCCCAGGCGAGATCTCACCGCCGTCGTAGGGGGCGAGGGCCGGCTGGGAGAGGATCTCGCGCGAGACGCGGACCGCCTCGATCCACTCGCGCCGGTCCTGGTCGGTCGAGAGGTAGTTGAACTGCATGGCCGGCTTCATCCGCGGGTCGGCGCTGCGGATCCGCAGCCAGCCGCGGGCGTCGGAGTACATCGGCCCGATGTGCACCTGGTAGCCATGGCCCTCGACCGGGCTCGAGCCGTCGTAGCGGATGGCGATCGGCAGGAAGTGGAACATGAGGTTCGGGTAGTCGACGTCGTCGTTGCTGCGCACGAAGCCGCCGCCCTCGAAGTGGTTCGTGGCGCCGAGTCCCTTGCGCAGGAACAGCCACTCGGCGGCGAGCTTCGGGCGGTTGCGGTACGCGAGCCCCGGAGCGATGGACACCGGCTGCGTGCAGGCGTGCTGGATGTAGACCTCGAGGTGGTCCTGGAGGTGCTCGCCCACCCCGCGCAGGCCGGAGACGACGTCGATGCCGAGCGGCCGGAGCAGCTCGGGGTCGCCGACGCCCGAGAGCTGGAGCAGCTGCGGCGTGTTGATCGCGCCGCCGGAGAGGATGACCTCGCCGGCCCGCACCGTGTGCCGACGGCCGAAGGCGCTGTACTCCACGCCGACCGCGCGGTTGCCCTCGAAGAGGATGCGCGTGGTCAGCGCGAGGGTGCGCACGTGGAGGTTGGGCCGGTCCATCACCGGGTGGAGGTAGGCCCGCGCAGCGGACAGGCGGCGGCCGCGGTGGACGTTGCGGTCGAAGGGGGCGAAGCCCTCCTGCCGGTAGCCGTTGACGTCGCTCGTGCGTGGGTAGCCGGCCTGCTCGGTCGCCTCGAAGAACGCGGTGAACAGCGGGTTGGTCGCCGGGCCGCGCTCGAGGACGAGCGGGCCGGACCCGCCGCGCCAGGTGTCCGCGCCGGCGAGGCAGGTCTCCATCCGCTTGAAGTAGGGCAGGCAGTGCGCGTAGTCCCAGTCCTCCATCCCCGGGTCGGCGCCCCAGCGCTCGTAGTCCTTGGGGTTGCCGCGCTGGAAGATCATCCCGTTGATCGAGGAGGACCCGCCGAGGACCTTGCCGCGGGCGTGGTAGATCCGGCGACCGTTCATGTGCGGCTCCGGCTCGGACTCGTACTTCCAGTCGTAGAACCGGCTGCCGATGGGGAACGGCAACGCGGCCGGCATGTGGATGAACGGGTCGAGCTTGAGGTCGTTGCGCCCGGCCTCGAGGACGAGCACGCTCGTGCCCGGGTCGGCGGAGAGCCGGTTGGCGAGGACGCAGCCCGCGCTGCCGCCCCCGACGACGACGTAGTCGACGGTCTCGGGGACCTCGGCCATCGTCGTGCGGTCGCGCAGCCGCCGGGCGGAGTCGGTGACGCGGTCGGTGATGCTCACGAGAACCACCCCGTCGGGGCCGGCTCGGTGTTCTCCCACACGTGCTTGGTCTCCTGGTACTCCTCGAGGCCGAGCTCGCCGAGCTCGCGGCCGATGCCGGACTGCTTGTGCCCGCCCCACTCGGCGGGGGCGACGTAGGGGTGGTAGTCGTTGACCCAGACCGTGCCGAGGCGCAGCGCGCGGGCGACCCGGCGGGCGCGCTCGGGGTCGCCGGTCCAGACCGCGCCGGCCAGGCCGTAGCGGGTGGCGTTGGCGAGGCTGATCGCCTCGTCCTCGGTGCGGAAGGTCTCCACGGTGAGGACCGGTCCGAACGACTCCTCCTGGACGACGTGCATCTCCACGCTGCACCGGTCGAGGACGGTCGGCAGGTAGTAGTAGCCGGAGGCGAGGCGCTCGTCGTCGGGGCGGGCGCCACCGCAGCGCAGCCGGGCGCCCTCGGCGAGGCCGGTGGCCACGTAGTCCTCCACCTTTTTGAGGTGCTCGGCGCTCGTCAGCGACCCGGTCTGGGCGTCCTCGTCGAACGGCGGACCCATCCGGATGGCCCGGGCCCGCTCGACGATGGTGTCGACGACCTCCTCGGCGCAGGACTCCTCGACGAGCAGACGGGCGCCGGCCGAGCAGACCTGGCCGGAGTGCAGGAAGACGGCGGTCATCGCGTTGTCGATCGCCGCCTCGCGCGGGGCGTCGGCGAAGACGATGTTCGGGTTCTTGCCACCGAGCTCGAGGGCGACTCGCTTGACGGTGTCGGCGGCCTGCTTCATGAGGTGCTTGCCGACCGCGAGGCTGCCGGTGAACGACACGAGGTCGACCCGCTCGTCGGTGGACATCGGTCCGGCACAGCCGGGGCCGGTCCCGAGGACGAGGTTGGCCACGCCGCCCGGCACGGCCGCCTCCTCGATGGCTCGCACCATGAGGATGGTCGAGTGCGGCGTGATCTCGCTCGGCTTGAGGACGAAGGTGTTGCCGGCGAGCAGGCACGGAGCGACCTTCCAGCTGGCCTGCAGCAGAGGGTAGTTCCACGGCGTGATGAGCGAGCAGACGCCGATCGGCTCCTTGAGGACCCGGCTGCGCACGTGCGGCTGGCCGGGGTCGACGTCCCGCGGGCGCTCGACGTCCTCGCCCTTGCCGGCGTAGAAGCGGAAGACACTCACCACGTCGGCGACGTCGAGCTTCGCCTCCTCGAACCGCTTGCCGGTGTCGAGGGCCTCGGCGCGGGCGATCTCGTCGGTGTCGCGCTCGAGGAGGTCTGCGACGCGGCCGAGGGCGGCGGCCCGCTCGGTGGGTGGGACGTCGCGCCATCGGCCGTCGTCGGCGGCGCGGCGGGCGGCGTCGATGGCCCGCAGGGTGTCGGTCTCGTCGGCCTCGTCGACCTCGCCGACGACCGTGCCGTCGGCGGGGCAGACGATGGTCCGGCGTCCTCCGGCGGCGGCGCCGACCCAGGCGCCGTCGAGGTACAGGTCGGCCATGCTCGTCCTGACTGTCGGGGTGGGTGGGACGGGGTGGCCAGCCTCTCGGAGGCGCGGTCCGGACGTCAAGGCGCGCAGGTCAGGCAGGGGGAGGAGTCCGGCCTCAGCACTCGATGACGTTGACGGCGAGGCCGCCGCGCGCGGTCTCCTTGTACTTGACCTTCATGTCCCGGCCGGTGTCGCGCATGGTCTTGATCGCCTTGTCGAGGGAGACCACGCTCGAGCGGCCGTCGCCGCGCAGCGAGAGCCGGGCCGCGGTGATCGCCTTGACCGAGGCGACGGCGTTGCGTTCGATGCACGGGATCTGGACCAGCCCGCCGACCGGGTCGCAGGTGAGCCCGAGGTTGTGCTCGATGCCGATCTCGGCGGCGTTCTCGACCTGCCGCGGGGTGCCGCCGAGCACCTCGGCGAGCGCTCCGGCGGCCATCGAGCACGCCGAGCCGACCTCGCCCTGGCAGCCGACCTCGGCGCCTGAGATCGACGCGTTCTCCTTGTACAGCGTGCCGATGGCGGCCGCGGTGAGGAGGAAGCGGACGACGCCGTCGTCGTCGGCACCCGGGACGAAGCGCGTGTAGTAGTGCAGGACCGCCGGGATGATGCCGGCCGCGCCGTTCGTCGGGGCGGTGACGATCCGACCGCCCGAGGCGTTCTCCTCGTTGACCGCGAGGGCGTACAGGGTGACCCAGTCCATCGCGGCGAGCGGGTCGCCGGCGTGCTCGCGGCGCAGCTGGCGCACGAGCCGCGGGGCGCGCCGCTGCACCTTGAGCCCACCGGGCAGCACGCCGTCGGTGCGGCAGCCGTTGTCGACGCACTCCTGCATGACCTCCCAGAGGTGCAGCAGGCCGGAGCGGACCTCGGCCTCGGTGCGCCAGGAGAGCTCGTTGGCGAGCATGACACCGCTGACCGGCAGGCCGCTCTCGTCGCACTGCTCGAGCAGCTGGGCCCCGGTGGTGAACGGGTACCGCACGGGGGTGTGGTCGGGGACGATCTCGCCCTGCCCCACCTCGTCCTGGTCGAGGACGAACCCGCCTCCGACGGAGTAGTACTCGCGCGTGCGCAGCGGCTCCTCACCCTCGGCGGGGTCGGTCGACGCCCACGCCGTGAAGCGCATCCCGTTGGAATGGAAGGGCAGGGTCGCCTTCCGGTGCAGGACGACGTCGGTGTCGGGGTCGCAGGTGACGTCGTGGCTGCCGCCGAGGTGCAGCACGCCGGCGGCGCGGACCTCGTCGACGCGGCCCTCGGCCGCCCGCGGGTCGGTGGTCTCGGGCGTCTCGCCCTCGAGGCCGAGCAGCACCGCCTTGACCGACCCGTGGCCGTGGCCGGTGGCACCGAGCGACCCGAACAGCTCGGCGCGCACGCGGCCCACCCGCTCGAGCAGGCCGTCCTCGCGCAGACCGGTCGCGAACGTGTGGGCGGCCCGCATCGGACCCACGGTGTGCGAGCTCGACGGGCCGATGCCGACGGAGAAGAGGTCGAAGGATGAGATCGCCATGTCCGCCTCAGTCTGTCATCCGTCGGCGCGCCCTGGGGACGAGCACGGGGGCCGGTCGGTGGCACCGGCTACCGTCGGTGGCGTGACGACGACGGGGGAGCAGGCGCGGCCGCAGCAGGCGGCCTTCCCGGGCATGCCCGAGCCGTTGTGGGGCGGCAGCCCGAGCAAGCTGCTCACCTTCCTCGACTGCCCGCGTCGCTACCGGATGGCCTACCTCGACCGCCCGCGTCCCGCGGCCCGCCCGCAGCGGGCGCACACCTCGCTCGGCATCGCGGTGCACAACGCGCTGCGCGACTGGTGGGACCAGCCCGAGCGCACTCCGCAGGCCGGCGGCCGGCTCGTCGCGAGGGCGTGGATCGACGTCGGCTTCCGCGACGCGGCCCAGTCGGCGGCGTGGCGGGGCCGGATGCGGGAGGCGGTCACCGGCTACCTCGAGCGCTCCGGCCCGCAGGCCCGCCCGGTCGGCATCGAGCGCACCGTCTCGTTCGTCAGCGACGACCTGCGCGTCCAGGGCCGCGTCGACCGCCTCGACGACCGCGACGGCGAGCTCGTCGTCGTCGACTACAAGACCTCCCGCCAGGTGCCCACCGACGACGACGCCCGCACCTCGCTGCCCCTCGCGCTCTACGCCGCGGCGGTCTGGAAGATGTTCCGCCGGCCGGTCCGCCGGGTCGAGCTGCACCACGTGCCGAGCGGCACGGTCGCCGCGCACGAGCACACGGGCGAGTCGGTCGGGCGGCACGTCGAGCGGGCCCGCTCGATCATGCGCGACGCCCGCCGCGCCGACGCCGACTTCGCCCGGCACGGGGCCGACTCGTCGATGTTCCCCGCCGTCACCGGCCCGCTCTGTGGCTGGTGCGACCTGCGGGCACACTGCCCCGAGGGGCAGGCCGCCGCCCCCGAGAAGGCCGACTGGGCCGCGCTCGAGGACTGAGGGCGACCCGCCGGTCAGCCCAGCTCCTCGAGCACGGCCGGCAGCACCTCGTGCATGTCGCCGATGACGGCGTAGTCGGCCTTGGTGACCATCGGGGCGTCCGGGTCGGTGTTGACGGCGATGATCGTCCGGCTCGACGCGCACCCGGCCCAGTGCTGGATGGAGCCGGAGATGCCGCAGGCGAGGTAGAGGTCCGGGGCGATCCGGGAGCCGGTCTGACCGACCTGCTCGTGGTGCGGACGCCAGCCGAGCGAGGTGACCACCCGTGACACCCCGACAGCGCCGCCGAGCCGCGCGGCGAGCGCGTCGACGGCCTCGAATCCCTCCGGTCCGCCGGCCCCGCGCCCGGCCCCGACGACGACCTTGGCGGCGGTGAGCCCCGAGGTGTCGCCCTGCTCCCGCTTCTCGACCCGGACCACCTGCGCCCGTAGGTCCGCGGGGTCGATCGTGACGGCCAGCGGCGCGACCCGGGCCTCGCCGGGGGTGTCGGCGGGAGCGACCTCGACGGCGTGGCCGGCCATGGTCAGCAGGCGCACCCGGCTCGGCACGGTGGCCCGCTCTAGGGCCGCGCCGCCGACGACCTGGCGCTGGACGACGAGAGGGACCAGCGATTCGACGGCGACGACGTTGGCGGCCATCCGCAGGTTCCGCCGGGCGGCGACGTGGGCGAGCACCTCGTTGCCGCGGCCGGTGCCCGGGGCGAGGACGAGGTCGGCACGGGCGGCCCGGCCGGCGGCCTCGACGACCGCCGCCCAGGCGGCGGCCGCGTAGCGCTCGAGCGAGGGGTCGACGGCCTCGTGGACCACCGCCACCCCGGCCTCGCGGCAGTCGGCCACGAGCCCCTCGGGGGCGGGGCCGACGACGACCGCGTGCAGGTCGCCCGCGCCGAGGGTGCGGGCGAAGGTGAGGGTCTCGCGGGAGACGAGCGAGGCGCGCCCCTCCTCGACCTCGACGAGGACGACGACGCTCACGAGTGGACCACCTTGAGCTCACGCAGGACGGCGACGAGCGCGGGCGCGGCGGAGGCTCCTTCGCCGAGGACGGTGACCTGGCTCGGCGGCGCTTCGGGGACCGACAGGGCCTCGCGCCCGGTCCCGCCGGCGCTGCCGGACCACGTCATCCGCTCGACCTCGGCCTTCTTGGCGCGCATCCGACCCATGACGCTGGGGTACTTCGGGGCGATCCCGCCCTCGAGGACCGTGGCCACCGCCGGCAGCCCGACCTCGTAGACCTCGGTGCCCTCGGGCCCCTCACCACGCAGCGTCGCGACCGCACCGGCCACCTCGACGGTCTGCACGCCCGCCACGACCGGCCGACCGAGGAGGTAGGCCAACCGGACGCCCACCTGGAAGTCGCCGGTGTCGGCGGCGTCGTTGCCGAGGAGGACGAGGTCGTACGTCGTCCCCGCGGCCTCGCGGGCCCGCACCGCCTCCGCCACCGCGTCGGCGACGTCGGCCGGGCCGAGGGTGTCGGCGTCGGCCTCGACGAGCACCCCGTCGGTGGCGCCGACGGCGATGCCGGCCCGGACCTGCTCGAGGCTGTCGTCGGAGCCGACCGACAGCACGGTGACCGTGCCACCGGAGGCCTCGGCGACCTGGACGGCGAGGGCCACCGCACACTCCTCGTGGGCACTCGTCGTGTGGCCGGCGTACCGCCCGTCGACGCGCATCCCGTCGGGGGTGAGGACGACCTCGCCGGTGGGGTCGGGGACGCGCTTGACGCAGACGAGGACGTTCGTCACGCCCGCCCCCGGATCCGCAGGTTCTCCGGGTCGAAGAGAGGCGTCGCGTCGACGGCCGCGACGGTGACGGGGTAGAGCTCCTCCATGTACGAGACGGCGAGCTGGTTGCCGAGCGTCGCCTGGTCCGGTGGGAGGAAGGCCATGAGCACGTGCTTGCCGAGGCTCGGGGCGGAGCCCGCGGTCGTCACGTACGGGTGGTGCCCGTGGCCGTCGGTCAGCGACTCGCCGGCGCGGGTGAGGATCGGCTCGCCACCGAGCATGTAGCGCTTCACACCGGAGGCCGAGGTGTGGTCGTCGACGGTGAGGGAGCACAGGACCGTCTTCGGCGCCTCGCCGGCCTGGGCGAGGACGGCGTCCTTGCCGATGAAGTCCTGGTCCTTCCACTTCGCCCGGGACATGCCGGTCTCCATGAGGGTGCGCTCGGTGTCGAGCTCGTAGCCGTAGGCCCGGTAGCCCTTCTCGATGCGCCCCGTCGTGCCGTAGACGCCGATGCCGACCGGCACCATCCCGTGCGGGGTGCCGGCGTCGAGGAGCTTCCGCCACAGGGCTGCTCCCACCTCCATCGGGACGTACAGCTCCCAGCCGAACTCGCCGACGTACGAGATGCGCGAGGCGAGGACGGGCAGGGTGCCGAGCTCGATGTCGCGGCAGGTGCCGAAGGCGAAGGCACCGGGGGAGACGTCGGCGTCGGTGAGCGAGGAGAGGATCTCGAGGGCCTTCGGACCCCAGAGCCCGATCGTCGTCCAGCTCGAGGTGAGGTCGACGACGACGGCGCCGCCGTCCTCGGGCATCCGGTCGGAGAACCACTTCTTGTCGGCCATGCCGTGCGCACCGCCGGTGACCACCCGGAAGCGGTCGTGGGCGAGGCGCATCACCGTGAGGTCGGAGCGGAACCCTCCGGTCTCGTCGAGCACCGGGGTGTAGACGACCCGCCCGATGCGCACGTCGGCCTGGGCGACGATGATCCGCTGGACGGCCTCGAGGGCGCGCGGGCCGACGACGTCGAAGATCGCGAACGCGGTGAGGTCGACGAGGCCGGCCGCCTCGCGCATCTGGAGGTGTTCGGCGTTGATGATCGGCGACCACCAGCGGGCGTCCCACTCGTGCTCGCGCGGCATGGTCTGCTCGGGACCGAACGTCTCGAGGAGGCCGGCGTTGCTCTCGTACCAGTGCGGGCGCTCCCAGCCGGCGGTCTCGAAGAACACGGCGCCGAGCTCGCGCTGCGAGGCGTGCATCGGCGCCAGCCGCACGTCGCGGTTGCTCGTGTACTGCTCGCTCGGGTGCACGATGCCGTAGGTCTTGATGAACGACTCGGAGG
This sequence comes from Phycicoccus sp., assembly GCF_035325325.1. Classification (NCBI taxonomy): domain Bacteria; kingdom Bacillati; phylum Actinomycetota; class Actinomycetes; order Micrococcales; family Intrasporangiaceae; genus Phycicoccus; species Phycicoccus sp. The sequence continues at coordinate 190,614 of NZ_DAOLAC010000003.1, forward strand.
TGCGGGCCTTCACGTGGGCGCGGGTCTTCTGGTGCGGGTGGAACCGGGCGATGTCGCTGTGCCCGAGGTCGATCTCCGGGTTGCCGTGGGTCATCCACTCGGCGACCGCGCGGGCGGTGCCCGGCCCCTCCTTGATCCACACGGCCGCCGCCGACCAGAGACCCTTGACCTCGGGGGTCTCGCCGAGGACCGGGTAGCCGTCCGGCGTCAGCGAGAGCAGGCCGTTGATGGCGTAGCGGATCTCGGCCCGCTCGTCGCCGAGCAGCTCGGGCATCAGCTCGAGGGCCTGCTCGAGCTGGGGGTCGAAGTCGTCCTCGGTGAACGGCAGCTCGGTGGGGGAGAGCTTGCTCTGCTCGATCGACGGGATGTCCTCGGGGTCCCAGAGGATGGCGCGGTGGGCGTAGGAGCCGACCTCCATGTCCGAGCCGTGCTGGCGCTCGTAGCAGAAGGTGTCCATGTCGCGGACGATGGGGAAGCTGATCTCGCCCGGCCGCTCGGCGAGCACCTCGCACGGGCCGACCGAGATCATCTGGTGCACGGCCGGGGTGAGCGGGATGCGGGCGCCGGCCATCCGGGCGATCCGCGGGCTCCACACACCGCAGGCGATGACGACGGTCTCGGCCTCGATCCGGCCCTGGTTGGTCTCGACCGCGCGGATCCGGCCGTCCACGACCTCCATCCCGGTGACCTCGACGTTCGGGACGGTCGTCAGCGCCCCCCGGGCCACGGCGCCGTCGCGGAAGATCGTCCCGGCGCGGAGGCTGTCGACGACGCCGACCGTCGGGAACCACGCGGCGCCGATGATGACGTCCTTGTCGAGGAAGGGCACCTTCTCGGCCACCTGCTCCGGCGTCACGAGCTCGGCCGGGATGCCCCAGGCCTTGGCGCTGCTCATCCGTCGGCGCAGCTCCTCCATCCGCTCCTCGGTGCGGGCCACCTCGTAGCCGCCGGACTCGGTGAAGACGCCGAGCTCCTTGTACTGGCGCATCGAGTCGAGGGTGATGTCCGCGAACTCGCGGGAGTGGTCCACCGGGAAGATGAAGTTGCTCGCGTGCCCGGTGGAGCCGCCCGGGTTGGGCAGGGGGCCCTTGTCGATCTGGACGATGTCGGTCCAGCCGAGCTCGGCGAGGTGGTGGACGAGCGAGTTCCCGACGATGCCCGCGCCGATGACGACGCAGCGGGCGGAGGCGGGGAGAGCAGCCATCGGAGGTTCCTTCCGGTCACACCGCGAGGTGCGTAATACGCAACGCGGCGCTCATCGTGCAACACGTGCGGCCCAGCATGACAGACCGGCTCGCGGCTGCCAACCGTTGGTCCGGACCGTGGCGGGCGGCCCCGACGGGCGCGTGCCGCGGCGCCCGGGGGTGGGCGCCGCGGCACGGCGTTCGGGGGGCGGCGAGCCGCGGCGGGGTCAGGACAGCCAGGCGGCGACCTTGTCCGGGTTCTCGTCGACCCACTTCTTCGCGGCGTCGTCCGGGGTCATGTTCTGGTTGGCGATCATCTCGGACACGGCGTTCTGGTCGTCGTTGGTCCACTGGAACTTCTGGATGAGCCCCACGGCCGGTGAGCCGGAGTCGGCGAACTTCTTCGACATCAGCTTGTTGAGGGCGTAGGGCGGGTAGTCGCAGGCGACCTTCTTCGGGTCGGCGTCGCAGCCCTCGGTGTACTTGGGCAGGTTCACCTTGACGAGCTTGACCTCGGAGAAGAACCACTGCGGGTCGTAGAAGTAGGCGAGCAGCGGGGTCTTGTTCTTCTCGGCCTGGCGGAAGCTCGTGATGAGCGCCGCCTCCGACCCGCCGGTCACCACCTTGTAGTTCAGCTTGAGGTTGGTGACGAGGGCCTCGTCGTTGGTCACGTACGACGGGTCGCCGTCGAGGAGCTGGCCCTTGCCGCCGGACTCGGAGGTCTTGAACAGGTCGGCGTACTTGTTGAGGTTCTGCCAGTCGGTGATGTCCGGGTACTTCTCGGCCATCCACGGCGGCACGTACCAGCCGATGATGCCCTGGTTGCCGGTGAGGCCGGCGTCGACGACGGTCTTCTGCTCGTCGATGTACTTCTTCGTGAGGTCGGCGTGGCCCCAGTTCTCGACGATGGTGTCGATCGACCCGGACGCCATGCCCTGCCAGCCCACCTCCTCCTTGACGTCGGGGTAGGTGACGGTGCAGCCGAGCTTGGTCTTGGCGACGTAGCCGATGACGTGGGCGTTGCTCACGTAGCCGGTCCAGGGGTTGACCGCGATCCGGAGGGCGCCGCACTTGGCGCCCCCGGCCGTGCCGCTCCCCGAGCTGCCGGACTGGTCGATGTTGCCGCCCCCGCAGGCCGCGAGCCCGAGGGCGAGTGCGGCCGCGCCGGCGACAAGGGGGAGCCGGAGGATTCCTCGTGGCATGGACAGTGCCTCTCTCTCGTCCGCGGCGGTCCGCGGGTCGTGGTGGGGTGCCCGGGTCATCGGCCGTACCGGGCCGCCGCGTAGCGGGCGATGCGGTCGAGCATGATCCCGAGGGCGGTGATGGCGATGCCGGCGGCCAGGCCCTTGCCGAAGAGCTGGCCCTGGACGAAGCCCTGGACGATGAGGTAGCCGAGGCTGCCGCCACCGACCATCCCGCCGATGACGACCATCGACAGGACGTAGAGCAGGCCCTGGTTGGTCGCCAGGACGAGCGCCTCGCGGGCCATCGGCAGCTGGACCTTCGAGATCATCTGCCAGCGGGTGATGCCCGTGGAGCGGGCCGCCTCGACGGTGGTCGGCGCGACGCCGCGCACGCCGTCGGCGACGAGCTTGGTCGCGATGGGGACCGCGTAGGCGACGGCGGCCATGATCGCGGTGAACCGGGTGGCCGCGAACAGGGCGAGGGCGGGCACGAGGTAGACGAAGGCGGGGATGGTCTGGAAGCCGTCGAGGAAGGGCCGGATGACGGTGTCGGTGCGCCGGCCGCGCCCCATCGCGACGCCGAGGACGACGGCGACGAGCATGACGATGATCGTCGCGACGAGGGTCATCGTCAGGGTGACCATCGCGTCGTACCAGAGGCCGGTGCCGAGGATCACCGCCTCGCAGGCGACGGTGACGGCGGCCGGGCGCCAGCCGCCGAGGAGGTAGGCGACGGCGAGCAGCACGAGCGCCATGACCCACCACGGCAGGTCCGACATCACCGACTGCAGCGGGTTGAGCATCACCGAGGTGACGAAGTTCTTGAACCCGTTGGTCACGCCGGTCAGGGCGTTGACGACGGCGTCGGTGAGGTCGTTGATGTGCGTGCTCAGCGGTCCCGCGGTGATCTCGTTGAGGACGGGGACGCCGGACAGGTCGGGGAACTGCGAGAGCTGGAGGTAGCGGGTCGAGTAGAACGCGCCGACGAGGGCGGGCAGGAGGAGGAGGCCGAGGACGAGGCGGCGCCCGCCCGGGGTGAGGCGCATGCGGGCGGCGCTGCCGCGGCCGGTGTCCTCGGTGGCCCACCGGGGCAGCTTCTCGAGGACGAGCGTCCGGCCGCCGAAGACGCCGGGGGAGCCGACCGCCGCGACCCGCTGCCCGCCGGGGGCCGAGCGCTCGCTCGCCGCCGTCGTCGTCCGGTCGAGCATGATCGCGATGAGGACGATGCCGAGGCCGGCGACCGAGGCCGCGCCGACGTTGAGGGTCTGCAGGGCGGCGATGACCGGCTTGCCGAGGCCGGGCCCGTTGACGAGGGCGGCGATGGTGGCCATCGAGAGCGCGGCCATCGTGCACTGGTTGATGCCGACGACGATGGTCCGCTTGGCCATCGGCAGCTGCACCTGGCGCAGCAGCTGGCCCTTGGTCACCCCGAGCGAGCGTCCGGCCTCGACCGTGTTCTCCGCGACGGAGTTCAGGCCGTGCTCGGTGATGCGGACGAGCGGCGGCAGGGCGTAGATGAGGGTGAGGACGATGGCGCAGGCCGGGCCGATGCCGAAGAAGAGGGCGATGGGGGTGAGGTAGGCGAAGGAGGGCATCGTCTGCATGACGTCGAGGGCCGGCGTGACGATCGCGGAGGTGCGCCGGCTGCGGGACATCGCGATGCCGAGGGGGAGCCCGATGACGATGCAGATGACGACGGCGACGAGCGTGACGATGAGGGTGTCGAGCCCGTCGGTCCACAGGCCGGCCACCCCGAGGAAGAGCAGGACGGCGGTGACGAGCACCGTGGAGCGCAGGCCGGCGAGCGTGTAGGTGAGCCACATGGCCAGCGCGAGCACGCCGAACCACCCGAACCAGTCGCCCGGGACGACGGTGCTCACGTGGGCCTGGACGGCCCCGACGAACGAGTCGAGCCCGCTGGCGATGGTGCCGAGGACCCCGTGGAAGAACCAGTTGTCCTGGCCGAGCAGCTGGACCTTGTCACGGATCCCGTTGAACCACTCGTGCAGGCCGGTGGTGTCCGCGTTGGCCAGGGCCAGGGTCTGCCTGCCGCGCAGGACGGCCCAGGCCACCAGCCACAGGACGAGGACCACGAGCAGCTTGCGGCCGGTGTGCCGCGACGGGGCCGGCGCGCTGCGCGGCTGCTCCTCCTTGGTGCTCGCCGCCGGGGGCGGCGGCGCGAGGGTCGTCGTCACGACGCGCTCGCCGGCGCGGGTTCGTCGTGGCTCTCGACGACGACGACGCGCAGGATGTCCTCGTCGTCGACGACCCCGACGACGGTCCCGCTCGCGTCGACCACGCGCACCGGCCCGTCGGCGGCGAGGACCGCGCGGGCGGCCTCGCGGACGACGGTCGTGTCCGGCAGCGGCGGGGCGCCGGCACCCTCGTCCGGTGAGCTCGGAGCGCGCATGACCCACTTGAGCGTGAGGACGTGGGACTTCGGCACCTCGGCGGTGAAGTCGCGCACGTAGGAGTCGGCGGGTGCCCCGATGATCTCGTCCGGTGCCCCGACCTGGACGATCGCGCCGTCGCGCATGATGAGGATCCGGTCGCCGAGCTTGAGCGCCTCGTCGAGGTCGTGGGTGATGAAGACCATCGTCTTGCCCACCTCGTGGTGCAGCCGGATGACCTCCTTCTGCATGTCGCGGCGGATCAGCGGGTCGAGGGCGCTGAACGGCTCGTCGAACATGAGGACCGCGGGGTCGCCGGCGAGCGCCCGGGCCAGGCCGACCCGCTGCTGCATCCCGCCGGAGAGCTGGTCCGGGTAGTTCATCTCGTACCCCGAGAGCCCGACGAGGTCGACCATCTCCTGGGCGCGCGAGCGCCGGCCGGCCTTGTCCTCGCCGCGCACCTCGAGGCCGAACGCGATGTTGTCGATGACCTTGCGGTGGGGGAGCAGGCCGAAGTGCTGGAAGACCATCGAGACCTTGCGGCGCCGGATGTCGCGCAGCTGGTCCTCGCCCATCCCGGTGAGGTCCTCGCCGTCGAGGAGCACGGTGCCGGCGGTCGGCTCGATGAGCCGGGTCAGCAACCGGACGAGCGTCGACTTCCCCGACCCGGAGAGGCCCATGACGACGAAGACCTCACCGGGTGCCACGTCGAAGGAGACGTCGCGCACCCCGATGACGTGGCCGCTCTTGGCCTGCAGCTCCTGGCGGCTCAGCTCGAGGTCGGGGGTCCCGACGAGCTTGTCGGCGTTCGGCCCGAAGACCTTCCAGAGGCCGTGGACGGACAGCGCGGCCCGGTCCGACTCCGCCCCGGGGGTCGTCCTGGTGTTCTCTGCGAGCTCCGTCACCGTAACCTCCGCACCGTTGCGCGATGTGCAACACCGTGTGTCCTGCGCAACAGAATGGCCCCGGACGGGGCGGGGGTCAAGGAGTGTCCTGCGATCGGTCGCGGGACGGCTCAGCGGTTGACGGGCTGGTGCGCGAGCCGCTCGGAGACGTCGGCGGTCGCCGTGAGCAGCAGCGGGACGAGCTCGGCGACCCGCTCGGCGCCGAACCGGAAGGTCGGGCCGGAGACGCTGACCGATGCCACGACGTCGCCGTGGGCGTCGCGGACGGGAGCGGCCAGCGCGGTCAGCCCGACGTCGAGCTCGTCCGTGGCCAACGCCCAGCCGCGCTCGCGGGTCTCGGCGAGCTGCGCGTCGAGCCGCCGGCGGTCGGTGATCGTCGAGGGGGTGTACGCGGTCAGCTCACCGAGCGTGCGGGTCAGCTCGGGGTCCTCGAGCTCGCTGACGAGGACCTTGCCGTTGCTCGTGGCGTGGATCGGGATGTGCTGGCCGACCCAGTTGTAGGACGACAGGCTCGAGCCCGAGACCTGGTCGACGTAGAGGGCGGCGCCGCCGGAGAGCACGGCGAGGTTGACCGTCTCCCCGGTCTCGGACGCGAGCCGGCGCACGACCGGGCGGGCCTCCTTGGCGAGGTCGAGCCGCGCGTTGGTCGCGCCGGCCAGCTTGAGCACACCGACGCCGAGGCGGTAGCGGCCGCGTTCCTCGACCTGCTCGACGAGGCGCCGCCGTTCGAGCGCCGAGACGAGCCGGCTGGCGGTCGACTTGTGCACGCCGAGCTCGCGGGCGAGCTGGGTGGTGCCGGCCTCCCCGTGGAGGGCGAGCAGCTCGAGGATGGTCACGGCCCGGTCGACGGACTGGACGGTGCTCGCGCCGTCGCGCGTCGTGGTGCGCATGGCGCAACCGTAGCGAATGGCGAAACCCCGGGCGTCGCCCCCGGGGTGCCCGGTCAGTCGCCGAGCTCGCGGCGGCGGCGGACGACGTACTCCTCGAGCTCGGCGCGCACCGCCTCGTCGAGGGGCGGCTGCTCGTACTCCTCGAGCCGCTTGCGCCAGATGGCCGCCGCGCGGGTCGCGGTGTCCTGGGCCCCGTTCCGCATCCACCGCTCGTAGTTCTCGGAGCTGTTGAGGAAGGGCCGGTAGAAGCACGTGCGGAAGCGCTCCATCGTGTGCATCGAGCCGAGGAAGTGCCCGCCGTGGCCGACCTCCTGGTGCGCGTCGAAGCCGAGCGAGCCCTCGTCGATCTCGAGCGGGGTGAACTCGTGCTGGAGCATCTCGACGATCTGGCAGTCGATGACGAACTTCTCGAACCCGGCGACGAGGCCGCCCTCGAGCCATCCGGCGCTGTGCATGACCCAGTTCGTGCCGGCGAGGAAGGTCGGCAGCAGGGTCATCAGCGCCTCGTAGCCGGCCTGCGCGTCCGGCACCTGCGAGGAGGTCAGCCCGCCGCCGGTGCGGAACGGCAGCCCGAAGTGGCGCGCGATCTGGCCGGTGCACAGGAGGCCGATGCCGGACTCGGGGGTGCCGAACGTCGGTGAGCCGGACTGCATGTCGATGTTCGACAGGAAGGATCCGAAGATGACCGGCACGCCGGGGCGGATCAGCTGGGCCAGGGCGATGCCGGACAGCGCCTCGGCGATCTGCTGGACCAGCGCGGCCGGGATGGTCACCGGCGACATCGCGCCCATGAGGATGAAGGGGGTGAGGACGCACGGCTGCCCGGCGGCGGCGTACTCGAAGAGGGCATCGAGCATCCGGTCGTCCCAGCGCAGCGGGCTGTTGCAGTTGACGAGGCTGATGCTCACCGGCGTCTGCTCGATCGCCTCGCGCCCGCCGAAGAGGATCTCGGACATCGCGATGACGTCGCGCGCGTTGGGGCCCGAGACCACGTTGCCCATGAACACCTTGTCGGTGATCGTCATCAGCGCGTAGGTCATGTCGAGGTGCCGCGAGTCGAGCGGTGCGTCGTTCGGCTCGCAGACCACCCCGCCGGCGGAGTCGAGGACCGAGAACGACTGCGAGAGACGGGCGAAGTTGCGGTAGTCCTCCATCGTGCCGTCGCGGCGGGTCTCGCCCTCGCGGACGAACGGCGGCCCGTAGACGGCGCCGAAGGCCATCGAGTCGCCCCCGATGTGGATGCTCCGCTCGGGGTTGCGCGCCTGGACGTCGAACTCGCGCGGCGCCTTGGCCACCTGCTCGAGGACGAACTCGGGATCGAGGAAGACCGTGTTCTCCTCGACCCGCTGGCCCGCCGCCCGGAAGAGGTCGAGCGCCCGGTCGCTCATGAACTCGACCCCGATCTCGGTCACGAGCCGACGCCACCCGGCGTCGAGCTGGGCCATGGCGTCCGCCGAGAGGATCTCGTAGCGCGGCATCCGGTTCGTGAACATGCGCGGGCCTTTCCGGGGGCTGGACGACGTTGACGGTGAGCCGCGCCACATCCTAGCCTCATCATGTGGGCAGACGACGCCCACATGATGAGCAGCCTCCACCCCCGAAGGGACCCTTCCGTGCCGACCTCGCCGCCGACCACCGGCACCCAGTCGATCGACCGGGCCGCCGACCTCGTCGCGCGCGTCGTGCGCGCCGACGGCGACCTCACGGCGACGGCCCTCGCCGAGGCGACCGGCCTGGCCCGCTCGACGACCTCGCGCCTCCTCGCCGCCCTGGAGCGCGCCGACCTGCTGGCCCGCGACGACGCCGGGGCCTGGGCCCCGGGTCCCCTCTTCGACCTCTACGCCATCCGGCGGGGCGACGACGAGGTGCTCGCCGAGGTGGCCGGCCCGACGATGCGCGAGCTCGGCGAGCTGACCGGCGAGACGGTCAACCTCGGGGTGCCGCGGCGGGGCACGGTCGTGCAGATCGCCCAGGTCGACGCCGCGTACTACCTCGGCTCCCGCGACTGGGTCGGCACGGACGTGCCCGCGCACGCCTCGGCCCTCGGCAAGGTCCTCTACGCCCACGGCGCCCTCCCCGTGCCGACCGGCCCGCTCGACCCGCCGGCCGCGGCCGCCGTCACCTCCGGGGCGCGGCTGGCCGAGCAGCTGCCCGGCATCCGCCGCGCCGGGTACGCCACGACGGTCGACGAGCTCGAGCCCGGGCTCACCGGTGTCGCCGCGCCCGTGCGCAGCCACGGCACCGTCGTCGCGGCCCTCGGCATCTCCGGACCCACCTCCCGGCTGGCGGACGGCCTCGCCGCCACCGGGGCCCTCGTCGCCACCCACGCCGCGGCGCTCTCCGCCCGGCTCGACCACCCCCACGAAGGAGCGGCATGACACCCGACGAGATCCTCAAGGGCCTCTACGACGAGACGCTCGTCGGCAACGGCCCCGCGGTGCTCGACCTGACCCACCAGGCGCTCGCGATGGAGATGGCGCCCGGCAACCTCCTCTTCGACGCGCTCATCCCGGCGCTCGAGGAGGTCGGGGCCCGGTTCGAGCGCGGCGACTTCTTCGTCCCCGAGATGCTCATCGCCGGGCGCGCCATGGCCGGCTCGATGGAGGTGCTCCGGCCGCTCCTCGCCGACACCGGTGTCGAGACGATCGGCAAGTTCCTCATGGGCACGGTCAAGGGCGACGTGCACGACATCGGGAAGAACCTCGTGAACATCATGCTCGAGGGGGCCGGCTTCGAGGTGATCGACCTCGGGGTGCAGGTGGCTCCCGAGAAGTTCGTCGCCGCGATCGAGGAGCACCAGCCCGACATCGTCGGGTTCTCGGCCTTCCTCACGACGACGATGCCGATGTTCAAGGCGAACATCAACGCGCTCGAGAAGGCGGGGATGCGCGACTCGGTCATCGTCATGGTCGGCGGCGCCCCGGTGACCCAGGAGTACGCCGACGCGGTCGGGGCCGACGGCTACGCGGCCGACGCCTCGGCCACCGTCAAGCGGGCCAAGGCCCTTCTCTCCGCGCGTCGTTCGCAGGTCCCCGCATGAGCGCGCCGCTGCGCCACACCGTGCTCCGCTCGGCGAGCCGGGAGGTCGTCATCGGGGCGGACCGGCCGTTCTGCGTCATCGGCGAGAGGATCAACCCCACCGGCCGGCCGGTGCTCCAGGCCGCGCTGCGCGAGGGCGACCTGTCGATCATCGCCAAGGACGTCGCCTCGCAGGTCGCGGGGGGCGCCGACGTGCTCGACATCAACATGGGCGTGCCGCTCACCGACGAGGCCGAGCTGCTCGTCAAGGCGATCCGGATGGTCCAGTCGCTCACCGACCTGCCGATCTGCATCGACTCCTCCGTGGTCGAGGCGCTGGAGGCCGGGCTCGCCGCGTACGAGGGTCGAGCCCTGGTCAACTCGTGCACGGCCGAGGACGACCGGCTCGCCGCGATCCTCCCGCTCGTCAAGAAGTACGACGCCGCGATCGTCGCGCTGCCCAACGACGAGGACGAGATCCCGATGGAGGCCGAGAAGCGCCTCGCCCTCACCGAGAAGATCGTCCGGGTGGCCACCGAGGAGTACGGCATCGCGATCGACGACATCGTCATCGACCCGCTCGCCATGCCGATCGGCGCCGACTCGACCGTCGGGCGCACGACCCTCGAGGTGATCCGCGGCATCCGGGAGCGGTGGGGACTCAACACGACCTGCGGCGCCTCGAACGTCTCCTTCGGGATGCCCGGCCGGCACGCGATCAACGCCGCGTGGCTGCCGCTCGCGATGTCCGCGGGGATGACGAGCGCCATCATGGACGCCCGCACGCCGCAGATCGTCGACGCCGTCCGGGCCGCGGACCTCCTCCTCGGCAACGACGAGTGGGGGACGTCGTGGATCGCGACGCACCGGGCGCGCCAGGCCGCCGACGCGCAGGCCGCGGCCGCGGCCGAGGCGGCGGCCGGGGCGTGAGCGACGCGCGCGGACCGGACCAGCCCTTCGAGGACGTCGTCGAGCGGCTCCACCGGGAGGGCCTGCTCGAGCCCCCGGCGGCGCTGACCGGGGAGGGCGACGACGGGAGCGCCGGCGTCGGTCGGGTCACCCTGTCCTTCAGCCCGGCCGAGCGGGTCGTGCGCGTGCCCCCGGGGGTGTCGGTCTTCGACGCCGCCTCGTGGAACGGCATCGCCGTCGACTCCACCTGCGGGGGTCACGGCACCTGCCGCAAGTGCCGGGTCCGACTGACCCGGGGGGCGGCCCCGATCACCCGGCACGACGTGCGCACCTTCACGAACGACCAGCTGGAGGGGGGCTGGCGGCTGGCCTGCCTCGTGCGGGCCACCCACGACCTCGCGATCGAGGTGCCGCCGCTGGTCACCCGTCCCAAGGCGTCGACCGTCGGCGTCGGGCGCCAGGTCATCCTCCGGCCCTCGGTCCAGAAGCGCTACGTCGAGCTCGACGAGCCCACCCTCGCCGACCAGCGCACCGACCTCCAACGGCTGCGGGACGCCGTCGACGACCTCACCCTCGAGCCCGACCTCCACGCCCTGCGGCGGTTGCCGGTCGTGCTGCGACAGAACGACTTCAAGGTCACCGCCGTGGTCGTGGACGAGACGCTCGTCGACGTGGAGCCCGGTGACACGACGGCGCTCCGGCACGGCATCGCGTTCGACCTCGGGACGACGACGGTCGTCGCGACGCTCCTCGACCTCGAGACCGGGACCCCGGCGGCCGTCGCGTCGATGCTCAACAAGCAGCAGCCGTTCGGCGGTGACGTCATCACCCGGATCAGCGCGACGATGATGGACCCCGACGCGCTGCCCCGCCTCACCTCGCTCGCCCGCGAGACCCTCGCCGAGCTGGCCGCCGAGGTCTGCGAGGAGGGCGGGGTCGACCCGGGCGGCGTCTACGAGGTGGCGCTCGCCGGCAACGCGACGATGACCGCGCTGCTCCTCGGTGTCGACCCCGAGCCGCTCGGCGTCGCCCCGTTCGTGCAGTCGACCGCCGACTGGCCCGTGCTGCCCGCGACCGAGCTCGGGCTCACCGTGCACCCGGGCGCGCGTGCGGTCGTCTTCCCGGCCCTCGGTGCCTACGTCGGCGGCGACATCGTCGCCGGGATGCTCGCGAGCGGGCTCGACCGCGACAAGCGGGTACGGCTCTTCGTCGACGTCGGCACGAACTGCGAGATCGCGCTGACCGACGGCGAGCGCATCGTCACGACGGCGGCGCCGGCGGGACCGGCCTTCGAGGGTGGCGCGATCCGCTGCGGCATGCGGGCCGCCGACGGTGCCGTCGAGGTGGTCCGCCTCGACCCGTCGGCCGAGGAGGCCTCTGGCGCAGTCACGTTGGGTGTCATCGGCGACGTCGAGCCACGGGGGCTGTGCGGGTCCGGGCTCGTCGACGCCGTCGCCGAGCTCGCCCGCGTCGGGTTGCTCGACACCTCCGGCCGGTTCGTCACCGACGAGCAGGCCGCCTCCCTCGCCCCGGCCCTCGCCGACCGGATGGCCACGGTCCGCGAGGGCGAGCGCGTGTTCGTCCTCCACCGGCACGGGGCCGACGAGCCCGCGGAGGAGTCGGTGTACCTCTCGCAGAGGGACGTCCGCGAGCTCCAGTTCGCCAAGGCGGCGATCTCGACCGGATGGTCCCTGCTCCTCGAGGAGCTCGGGCTCGAGGCCTCGGAGGTGCAGCAGGTCCTCCTCGCGGGGTCCTTCGGCTCCTACCTCTCGCCGGCGTCGGCCGTGCGGATCGGGCTCGTGCCCCGGCTGTCGGTGCTGCGCATCGTCTCGGCGGGCAACGTCGCGGGGGAGGGGGCGAAGATGGTGCTCCTGTCGTCCCGCGAGCGGGCCGGCGCCGACGCGCTGCTCGAGGAGGTGCGCTATGTCGAGCTCTCCGACCGTCCGGACTTCAACGACCGCTTCGTCGACCAGCTCGCCTTCCCGGTCTGACGCCCGGGGGCGGGTCGCACTCGTCGCGTGCGGGGCGCTGGCGCAGCCGGCCGCCCAGGTGGCGGCCCTGCGGGGCTGGCCGCTCGACGTCCACCCGTTGAACCCGTTGCTGCACAACCGACCCGACCGGATCCCCGAGGCCGTGGAGGCGCTCGTCGTCGAGCTGCGAGGACGGTACGAGCGGGTCGTCGTCGGGTACGCCGACTGCGGCACCTACGGCGCGCTCGACGAGGTGTGCGAGCGCCTCGGGGTCGAGCGCCTGCCCGGGCTGCACTGCTACGACCTCTACGCCGGGCCCGCGGCCGTCGAGAGCCTCACCGCCGACGAGCCGGGGACCTACCTGCTCACCGACTTCCTCGTGCGCTCGTTCGCACGCACCGTCGTCCAGGAGCTCGGCCTCGACCGCCACCCCGAGCTGCGCGACGACTACTTCCGCCACTACACCCGCGTCGTCTGGCTCGCCCAGACCGGTGACCCCGCGGAGCAGGCCGAGCTGCGCACGCTCGCCCAGGAGGCCGCCGACCGCATCGGGCTGCCGCTCGAGGTGCGCCCCACCGGGACCGGTGGCCTCGAGCGCGCGCTCGCGACCTTGGTCAGCGGGTAGCGAGCGCCTCGGCCATCGCGCGCAGGTGCTCGGGGGAGGACCCGCAGCACGCGCCGACCACGTCGATGCCGAGCTCGCGCAGCTCGAGGGCGTGCTCGGCCATCGCCTCCGGGCCGACGGTGTAGACGAACCGGTCGCCGTCGAGCTCGGGGAGGCCGGCGTTGGACTGGGCGACGAGCAGGACGCCCTCGGGGCGGGCGTCGGCCAGCTGCCGTGCGATGACCCGCATGTCGTCCGGTCCGCGGCCGCAGTTGGCCCCGACCGCGTCGGCCCCTTCGTCGGCGAGCGCCCGGGCGGCGGTGGCCGGGTCGACGCCCATCATCGTGCGGAGGTTGGTGTCGAAGGACAGCGTGGCGACGACGGGCAGGTCGGGGGCCTCGGTGCGGGCGGCGGCGACCGCGGCGCGGGCCTCGTCGAGGTCGCTCATCGTCTCGACGAGGACCAGGTCGGCGCCACCGTCGCGCAGCCCGCGGACCTGCTCGGCGAACAGCGCGCGGGCGGCGTCGGGGGTGAGGGTGCCCAGGGGCTCGAGGAGCTCGCCGGTCGGGCCGACGTTCCCGGCGACCAGCGCGCCGTGCCGCTCGGCGACCGTCCGGCAGAGGGCCACCCCCGCGCGGTTCACCTCCTCGACCCGGCCGGCCAGCCCGTGCTGGGCCAGCCGGGGCTCGGTCGCGCCGAAGGTGTTCGTCGTGAGGAGCACGGCCCCGGCGGCGGCGTACTCGTCGTGGAGGGCGGCGACCGCCCCGGGGTTGTCGAGGTTCCAGGACTCGGCGCACTCGCCCATCGGCAGGCCGCGCTCCTGGAGCAGCCAGCCGTAGCCGCCGTCGGCGATGGCCGGGCGGCCGGCGAGGAGGGTGGTCAGCCGGTTCGTCACGCCACCACGCTACGAGCCCGCACCGACGTCCGCCGTCCCGTCCCGGCGGGCGGACGGGCCAGCGACTCTCAGGCCGGCGGTCGGACCCGCGCCGAGACGGCCTCGGAGAGCATCCGCTGGCGCCACGCCTCCACCACCGCCACCTGGTTGAAGGTGAACAGGTGCAGCCCCTCGATGCCGAGCGCCGGGTTCGCGGCGAGCGCGGCGACCCGGCTGACGAACCGGTCGGTGGAGAAGCCCGGTGCGGCGATCCGGGCGAACACCGACTTCTGCTTGCGGAGGAAGCGGAGCGACTCTCCCACACCGATCTTCGTGGCCATGCCGAGGAGCTTGGTGCGATCCACCGGGCCGGGGACGCCGACGATGACCGGGAGGGTCACTCCCCGGCGGCGGACCCGCTCGGCCCACGTGCCGAGGTGCTCGGCGTCGAAGGTCATGTTCGAGACGATGTGCGTCGCATAGCGGCGCTTGTCCCACATCGACTGCACCGTGACGTCGTCGTCGATCGTCGGGTGCGACTCCGGGTAGCCGGTGATGCCGACGTGGGTGAACGGGTGCTCGATCGTGGCGAGGTCCTCGAGCAGGGCGAGGGCCGAGGCGTAGTCACCGGCGGGCGGGTCGGCGTCACCGCCCGGGACGAAGACCGAGGTCACGCCCGCGGACCCGAGCCGGTCGACGAGCGAGAGGAGCTCGTCGCGGCCGGTGACCATCCGTGCCGCGAGGTGCGGGACGACGTGGAAGCCCTCGGCGGCCAGCGCGAGCGAGACCTCGACCGTCGCCTCGAGGCCCTTGCTCGGGGCGGCCGTGACGGTGACGGGCACGGTGGGCGGCACGTGCTCGAGGACGGCCCCGGTGACCGAGGGCGTGGGCATCACCTCGTAGCGCGCGCCCTCGAGGAGCCGCGTGAGCGCCACGGTGGGCAGTTCGTTGCTCATCATGCAACCCGTCTCGTCATACGCACCGACGGTCGTCAGCGTAGGGCCGAGCTGGCACCCCGCGCCAGAGCCCTGTCGGGATCTGGTGGGAGCCTCGGGCGCATGGAGCAGCGCATCTCGTTCGTCACTCTCGCCGTCGCCGACCTCGAGGCCTCCAGGCGGTTCTACGTCGAAGGCCTCCGCTGGCACCCGGAGCTCGACGTCCCGGGCGAGGTGGTGATGTTCGCGGCGGGCGAGCGCCTCGTCCTCTCGCTGTGGGACCGCGCGCAGTTCGAGGCCGAGGTCGGCGGGCGCACCGTCGAGGGGCCCGGGCTCCTCCCCGTCACCCTGGCCCACAACGTCGAGACCCCCGCGCTCGTCGACGAGGTGCTCTCACTCGCCGGGGAGGCGGGGGCCGAGGTCAGTGCGGCGACCGACCGGGAGTGGGGCGGCTACACGGGGTACTTCGCCGACCCCGACGGCGTGCGCTGGGAGGTCGCGTGGAACCCGGGACCCATCGGGCGACGGGTCGTCCCCGGTACCGACCCGACGCCGCGCCGCTGACCGGTGGGGCGTCGGGGGCGGCGGCTCAGAAGCCGGCCGCGCGGCGGGCCGGGGCCTGCTGCCCGTAGTAGGCCTGCAGGTTGTCCTGGAGGATGGAGCGGATGAGGACGGCGTCGGCGCTCGGGGCGTCCGGGGTGTCCTGGGCGTCGACGGCGGCGAGGAGGTCCTCGATCTCGTGCGGGGTCCGGTAGTGCGCGAGGTCCTCGCGCAGCCTGCGGGCCGCTGCGCGCTGCTCGCGGCGCTCGCGCAGGTCGTCCTTGACGCTGGTCCAGAGGGTGGTGGTCTTCGTCATGTGTCCAGTGTCCGGCCGGCGGCATCCATGCGTCCAATGAAATCCGTGCATGACACACATGCGGTAGCGTCATGGGATGGACACCGATGCGCTGCGCTGGTTCCAGCTGGTCGCCGACGGCTACACGGTGACCGAGGTGAGCGACGTCTTCGGCGTCAGCCAGCCGGGGGTGTCCCGCGCCCTGGCCCGCCTCGAGGCCGAGGTCGGCACCGCGCTGCTGCACCGCCAGGGTCGGGTGCTGCGGATGACCCACGCCGGAGCCGCCTTCAAGTCGCACGTGGACGCCCTCGTCAACCACCTCGACGACGGCCTCGCCGCGGTCGGTGAGCTCGTCGACCCGGAGAGCGGCGTCGTCACCCTCGCCTACCCGCTGAGCCTCGGGTCGTGGCTGGTGCCCGGTCTCGTCGGGGGCTTCCGCGAGGCGCACCCGCGGGTCCGGGTCGTCATCGACCGCACGGCGGCCGGGGAGGACGGCCGCATCTCGACCCAGCTGGCCACCCGGCGCGCCGACCTCGAGCTGACCGCCGCCCGGGTCGCCGGGCAGGGCGTGGTGTGGCAGCACGTCCTCGACGAGCCGTTCGTCCTCGCCGTGGCCACGACCCACCCGCTCGCCGGGCGCGACGCGGTCTCGCTCGCGGAGGTCGCGGACGAGCCGTTCGTCCTGCGCGCGCCGCCGTCGGGGATGCGGCATCAGACCCTCGACCTGTGCCGGGCGGCCGGCTTCGAGCCGGACGTCGCGATGGAGGCCGAGGACCTGCCGACCATCCGCGGGTTCGTCGCGGCCGGGGTGGGGGTCTCCGTCGTCCCGGCCCAGGGGCTGCCGGTGCCGACCACCTTCGCCCGCACCCGCCTGCTGCCGCTGACCGATGCCCGGGCGCACCGCGAGGTGGGCCTGGCCTGGGTCGAGGGCCGGCCGCTCCTGCCCTCGGCCGAGGCGTTCCGGCGGTTCGTGCTCGCGGGCCGCCACCCGCGCGGATGAGAGAATCGCGCCGACCCCGACGTCCGTCCGAAAGGCACCGCCCGATGGCGCCGAAGCGCAAGGCCAGGATCATCGCCCTCGCGAACCAGAAGGGCGGGGTCGCCAAGACCACCTCGGTCGCCTCGCTCGGCGCCGCGTTCGCCGAGGCCGGCAAGCGGGTCCTCCTCGTCGACCTCGACCCGCAGGCCTGCCTCACCTTCAGCCTCGGCGTCGACCCGGACACCGTCGAGGCCTCGGTCCACGACGTGCTCGTCGGCGGGGCCGACCTCGCCGACGTCGTCCAGACCTGTGCCGACGGGGTCGACCTCGTCCCGAGCTCCATCGAGCTGGCCGGTGCCGAGGCGGTCCTGCTCGGCCGGCCGGCCCGCGAGTACGTGCTGCAGTCGGCGCTCGACCCGGTCCGGCGCGACTACGACGTCGTCCTCCTCGACTGCTCGCCGAGCCTCGGCGTGCTCACGCTCAACGCGCTGACCGCCGCGCAGGGGGTCATCGTGCCGATGCCGTGCGAGATGCTCAGCCACCGCGGCGTCGGGCAGCTCCTCGACACCGTCGCCGACGTGAAGAAGATCCTCAACAAGAAGCTCGAGGTCGTCGGCATCCTCCCGACGCTCTACGACGGTCGCAGCACCCATGCGCGCGAGGTGCTCGAGGACGTCGGCGAGCGCTACGGCTTGCCGGTGCTCTCCCCGCCGATCCCCAAGACGGTCCGGTTCGCCGAGGCGCCGGCGGTCGGCCGCTCGATCCTCGCGACCGCCCGCTCCAGCAAGGGCGCGACGGCCTACCGCGAGGTCGCCGCGGGGCTGCTCCAGCGGCTCTGACCCCATTCCCGTCCGGCGCGTGAGAACGTTCACCGTCGAAGGTGCGCTCGCGGTTGGACCGCGCACCGCGCACGGTCCTAGCGTGGCGGGATGACCACTTCGACACCCGCCCTCATCGCCGACTCCGCGAGCTCGGGGTTCCGCCAGGGGACCATCGAGCGCCGCGCCCTGCGGCCCGACGACATCCGCATCGCCATCGCCTACGCGGGCATCTGCCACTCGGACATCCACACGGTCCGGGAGGAGTGGGGCCCGGCGCACTTCCCGCTCACCGTCGGCCACGAGATCGCCGGCACCGTCGTCGAGGTCGGCGACGAGGTGACCCGCCACCGGGTGGGCGACCGCGTCGGCGTCGGGTGCCTCGTCGACTCCTGCGGCGAGTGCGAGCCGTGCAAGGACGGCATGGAGCAGTTCTGCACCAAGCCGGCCGTCGGCACGTACAACGCGCAGGGCTACGACGGCGAGTGGACGATGGGCGGCTACTCGCAGGAGGTCGTCGTCAGCGAGCGCTTCGTCCTGCGCATCCCGGACGGCATCGACCTCGACGTGGCCGCCCCGCTGCTCTGCGCCGGCATCACCACCTACTCGCCGCTGCGCCGCTGGGGCGCCGGCACCGGGAAGCAGGTCGCGGTCGTCGGCGTCGGCGGGCTCGGCCACATGGGCGTCAAGATCGCCGCCGCCATGGGCGCGACGGTGACGACCATCTCCCGCAGCGACGCGAAGGCCGAGGACGCGAAGTCCCTCGGTGCCACCGCGCACATCGCCTCCCGTGACGAGGACGCCATGCGGTCGGCCAAGGGCACCTTCGACATCGTCCTCAACACGGTGAGCGCCGACATCCCGATCGCCGACTACGTCCGCCTGCTCAAGCCGGGTGGCGTCGTCGTCAACGTCGGCCTGCCGCCGGCCCCGTACGAGATCCCGCCGGGGTCCCTCATCGGCGGCAACCGGGCCGTCGCCGGGTCGCAGATCGGCGGCATCGCCGAGACCCAGGAGATGCTCGACTTCTGCGCCGAGCACGGCATCGCCGCGACGATCGAGGTCGTCGACGCCGCCGACGTCGACGCCGTCTGGGACCGGGTCGTCGACGGCGACGTGCGCTACCGCGCCGTCATCGACACGAGCACGTTGACCGGCTGACACCGGGTCACCGCACGACCGAGGGGCCGCATCCGGCAGGATGCGACCCCTCGTCGCGTCGGGTGCGCGGTCAGTTCGGGACGACCTCGGCCTCCTCGAGCTCGGCCTCCGCACGCGTCTCCTCGACGTTGCTCTCGACCTCCTCGGTGGACAGGCGGACCCGCCCGGCGAACCAGTACACGGCCGCGCTGAACACGAGGATGACCGGGATCGCGGTGTCGAAGTGCAGGACCCCGACTCCGCCGTCGTAGTCGCTGAGCCACGAGAGCAGGGCGAGGCCGGCCAGCCAGGGCAGGTACCAGGAGCCGGCGCGCCAGGACCAGTCGTACGGCTCCTCGCGGCGCTGGTGCACGACGTAGGTGATGCCGAGCACGACGACCCCGAGCAGGACGGCCACGAAGAGCTTCGAGTTCGTCGCCCAGCCGGTCCAGTAGACGATGAGGTTGCTCGAGAAGAACGCGAGGAACGGGATGACGTGCCCGCCCGGCACCCGGAAGGTGCGCTCGTGGTCGGGCAGCTGGCGACGGAGCGCGGCGAGCACGAGCGGGCCGGAGCCGAACGAGAGCACGGTGGCCGAGGTGATGAACCCGACGAGCTGCTGCCAGCTGGGGAACGGCAGGAAGAGGAAGAGCCCGACGACGAACGCGAGGAGCATGCTGACGAGGGGGACGCCGCGGTCGGTCGTGCGGCTGAGCGCTCGGGGGGCGTTGCCGTTGCGCGACATCGCGTGCGAGATGCGGGCGGTCACCGTGATGTAGATCAGCCCGGTGTCGGCGGGGGAGACCACCGCGTCGACGTAGAGGAGGACGGCGAGCCACGCGAGGCCGAGGAAGGAGGCGATCGCGGCGAGCGGGCCGAAGTCGTCCGTGAAGCTGACCGAGCCCCACCCGTTCGCGAAGTCCTGGGGACGGAGCGCGCCGATGAAGGCGACCTGCAGGAGAACGTAGATGACCCCGGTCGCCAGCACCGAGCCGATGACGGCGAGCGGCACGTTGCGGCGGGGGTTGTCGGTCTCGCCGGCGAGCTCGATGCCCTGCCGGAAGCCGAGGAAGCTGAAGACGATGCCCGACGTGGCGATGGCCGTGAACACCCCGTGCCAGCCCTGCGGCTTGAAGCCCTGCGAGGTGAAGTTGCCGGCGTGGAAGGAGGTGAAGAGGAAGGCGAGGACGACGATCGTGATGATCGCGAGCTTCCACCAGACGAGGATCGTGTTGATCCGGGCGAACCAGCGCACGCCGACGTAGTTGATGACGACGAAGACGGCCATGAGCACGACCGCCACGACGAGGCCCAACCCGGTCAGGGTGTGCACGGTGGCGCCGTCGGTGACCGTGTGCTTCTCGGTGAACGGCGCGTACTTCGTCGCGTACTGCAGCGCGCCCTCGACCTCGATCGGGGCGACGCTCAGGCAGGCGACCCAGGTGATCCAGCCGGTGACGAAGCTGGCCGTCGACCCGAAGGAGATGTGCGGGAAACGGACCACTCCGCCGGAGAGCGGGAACATCGTCCCCAGCTCGGCGTAGCAGAGACCGATGAAGAGGA
Organism: Phycicoccus sp.; assembly: GCF_035325325.1. Lineage (NCBI taxonomy): Bacteria > Bacillati > Actinomycetota > Actinomycetes > Micrococcales > Intrasporangiaceae > Phycicoccus > Phycicoccus sp. Next base: position 210,812 of record NZ_DAOLAC010000003.1, read on the forward strand.
TCATCACCCCACCGAGAGCCCACGAGATGACCGCCGCGGGACCGGCCGTCTGCGCCGCGTTCATGGCCCCGAAGAGCCAGCCCGAGCCGATGATCGAGCCGATGCTCGCGAAGAGCAGCCCGATGCTGCCGACGTGGCGTTTCAGCTGATGTTCGTCCTGGGCCGGCTCTGTGGTCGTGGAGGTCGACATGGGGGATCCTTCCCGGTGGTGGTCGGGGTACCCCTCCAGTCAGTCAGGAAACGCAGCGGGGACCCATGACATCCGTCATGAGCCCCCGGCCTGCTGTCGTGCTCAGCCCTGCGCGCCCTCACCGGCCGGCCGGCCACCGCGCGTGCGGCGGCGGTTGCGGTTGCGCCGGGGGCGGTCCGCGCCCTCGCCGGAGCGCGGAGAGCGGTCCTCGGAGCGCTCGCCGCGGGCCTGGCCACCCCGGGCGCCGTCCCGGCCGCCGCGACCCGGGCCCCGCCCGCCGTCACGGCCGCCCCGGCCGCGCCCGCCGGACTTCCCGGTCTCGCCGAGGTCCTCGAGCACCTCGGCCTCGAGGCCCTCGCGGGTGCGCTGGGCCCGCGGCAGGCGGCCCTTCGTGCCCTCGGGGATGTCGAGGTCGCTGTACAGGTGCGGCGACGAGGAGTAGGTCTCCATTGGCTCGGGGATGCCGAGGTCGAGGACCTTGTTGATCATCCCCCAGCGGTGCAGGTCGTCCCAGTCGACGAAGGTCACCGCGGTGCCCGTGTTGCCGGCGCGGGCGGTGCGCCCGATGCGGTGCAGGTAGGTCTTCTCGTCCTCGGGGCACTGGTAGTTGATGACGTGCGTGACGTTCTCGACGTCGATGCCGCGGGCCGCGACGTCGGTGGCGACGAGGACGTCGACCTTGCCGTTGCGGAAGGCCCGCAGGGCCTGCTCGCGGGCGCCCTGGCCGAGGTCGCCGTGGATGGCCGCCGCGGCGAAGCCGCGCTCGACGAGGTCGTCGGCGACCTTGGCCGCGGTGCGCTTGGTCCGGCTGAAGACGATGGTCAGCCCGCGGTCCTCGGCCTGGAGCATCCGGGCCAGCATCTCGACCTTGTCCATCGCGTGCGCGCGGTAGACGAACTGCTGGACCGCCTTGACCGTGTGCGCGTTCTCCTGGTCGTCGCCCATCGCGCGGATGTGCGTCGGCTGGTTCATGTACCGGCGGGCCAGGGTGACGACGGCGCCCGGCATGGTCGCCGAGAAGAGCATCGTCTGGCGGCCGGCGGGGGTCATCGCGAGGATCTTCTCGACGTCCGGGAGGAAGCCGAGGTCGAGCATCTCGTCGGCCTCGTCGAGGACGACGATGCGTGCGTTGCCGAGGTCGAGGTGGCCCTGCTGGGCGAGGTCGATGAGCCGGCCCGGCGTGCCGACGACGACCTCGACGCCGCGACGCAGCGCCTCGACCTGCGGCTCGTAGGCCCGGCCGCCGTAGACGGTGAGGACCCGGATGCCGCGCCTGGAGCCGGCCCGCTCGAGGTCGCCGGCGACCTGCACCGCGAGCTCGCGGGTGGGGGCGACGGCCAGGGCCTGCGGCTTGCCGGCCTGCGGCAGGTCGGCGAAGGTCTCGTCGCCGGGGGCGACGACGCGGTTGAGGATCGGGATGCCGAAGCCGAGGGTCTTGCCCGTACCGGTCTTGGCCTGGCCGATGATGTCGTGGCCGCCGAGGGCCACGGGGAGGGTCATCGCCTGGATCGGGAACGGGCTGGTGATGCCGTGCTCGGCGAGCGCGGCGACGATGTCGGCGTGGATGGGGAAGTCGGCGAAGGTGGGCTCGGGCACGGCAGCGGTGTCGGCCTGCGGTTCGGTCGGGGCGTCGGAGACGTCGGTCATGGGGTCACTTCCGGATCGGCGGGCGCACGCGAGCGCACCAGCGCAGGGGCTGCGGGCCGATCGGAGGTCTTCGGGGGCGGTCGCGGCGTCGTGGACACCGGGCGTCCGACCGTCAAGGTCACTCACGGGTACGTGCCGACCGGGCACCGTGGACGGGCCCCACTCTACCGTTAGGCTCCGGTTCCATGGACCAGGACCCCGTGGAGACACCCGGCTACGACGCCGCGGTCGTCGACCTCCTCGGGGTCCTCGCCTACGGCGAGCTCACCGCGTTCATCCGGATGGCCGCCGACTGCGACCTCGCGCCGACGCTGGCGCTCAAGTCGGCGATGGGCCGGCTCGCGACGACCGACTACCAGCACTACGAGCAGCTCGCCGCCCACCTGCGCGGTCTCGGGGTCGAGCCGGAGGAGGCGATGTCGCCGTTCGTCGCCCCCTTCTCCGCCTTCCACGAGCGCACCCGTCCGCGGGGCTGGCTCGAGGGGCTGGTCAAGGCCTACGTCGGCGACGGCATCGCCAAGGACTTCTACCGCGAGATGTCGGCCCTGGTCGATGCCGACACCCGTGCCGTCATGGAGGAGGCCCTCGGTGACGAGGGGCACGCCGACTTCGTCGTGCAGATCGTCCGCGACACCATCCGCGCCGACCGCACGGCCGCCGGCCGGCTCGCGCTGTGGGGCCGCCGGCTGCTCGGCGAGGCACTCTCGCAGGCCCAGGCGGTCGCCGTGGAGCGCGACGCGATGGCCGCGCTTCTCGTCGGCGGCGGCCTCGACCTCGGCGAGGTCGGCCGGATGTTCACCCGGCTGACGGAGAACCACCAGAAGCGGATGACCCGGATGGGGCTCGACGCCTGAGGCCGCGACCGACCGGGCACGCGACGAGGCCCCCGCCGGTGCGGCGGGGGCCTCGTGTGCTCGAGCGGTGGTGCGCGGTGGCGTCAGACGCGGTGGCCCCGACCGGCCATGACCCGCTCGTAGATGACGACGAGGACCGCGGCGACGATGATCGAGATGATCCAGCGCAGCCAGTCGATGCCGCTCGTGGTGCAGACGCCGATCTGGGCGGAGAGCCAGTAGCCGATGAGCGCGCCGAGGATGCCGAGGACGACGGTGACGACCATGCTGATCGACTGCCGGCCGGGGAGGACCAGCCGGGCGAGGACGCCGATGACGGCGCCGAAGATGATCGTGCCGATCCAGCCGCCGACCCCGGAGGGGGCACAGCTGCTCGCCGCCAGGGGGAGGAGCTCGGTCATGCGATTCTCCGTTCCGGCCCGGATGGGGCCCGTCGTTGCGCCCGGGGGTCGGGCAGCAGGACGACGCTAGACCCTCGACGAAGATTGGTCAAACCTTCGACACCGGGGTGTCGCCGACCCATCGGTGCAGGTCAGCGGCCCGGTTGGTCCGGGACGCTCAGATCGCGCCGAAGCCGACCTTGCCCTTCTCGGACTCGCCGACCTGGATCCAGCCGACGGCGCGGCCGGGGACGAGGACCGTGCGGCCCTTGCTGTCGGTGAGGCGCAGCACGCCCTCGGGGGAGGCCAGCGCGGCGTCGACGGCCTTCGCGACCTCGGCCGCGTCGGCATCGGTCTCGAGGCTCAGCTCGCGGGCGACGTTCTGGACACCGATGGTGACCTCCACGGGCACGCACCTTTCGTTGCTCGCGCGGGCCGGGCCCGCGCTGGGATGGGGGTTCTCGCGCTCAGGCTAACCCGCGAGGAGCTGGCGCTGTTCCGGCGCCGGGGCGTGTTCGCCGAGGGCACAGCCGCCGACCTTCGGCGGCTCAGCCGCCGACCTTCGGGAAGGAGCCGAGCCCGCGCCAGGCGAGCGTGCTGATCGTCGCCGCGGCCTCCGCCTCGGGGATGTCCCCGTCCTGGGCCAGCCAGTGCCGGGCGGCCACCTGTGCCATCCCGGCGAGCGCGGAGCCGAGGAGGAGGGCGCGCTCGTCGTCGGCCCCGGTGTCCTCGGCGATGACCTCGGCGATCGCCTCGGCGCAGGCGAGCTCGACGGCGTCGAGCCGGGCGCGGACCTGCGGCACGCTCGTGAGGTCGGACTCGAAGACCATCCGGAAGGCGGCGTCCTCGCGGGTGACGAAGTCGAAGTAGGCCGCGACAGTGGCCCGCACCCGCTCCTCGTTGTCGCCGTCGCCGGTCTCGAGGGCCCGGCGGACGAGCTGCTCGAGGGTGTCGCAGTGGGTGTCGAGGAGGGCGAGGTAGAGGTCGAGCTTGCCGGGGAAGTGCTGGTAGAGGACCGGCTTGGAGACCCCGGCGCGCTCGGCGATCTCGTCCATGGCCGCCGCGTGGTAGCCGGACTGCACGAAGACGGCCTGGGCGGCCTCGAGCAGCTGGGCGCGCCGCTCGCTGCGCGGCATCCGCGTGCTGCGGGTGGTCGTCGGGGTGCTGGTCATCGGGTCCTCCGGTCGTGGCGTCCCGCAGCATCCTACGGACGGGTAGGCGCCGACCGGGGGTCGCGCCACACCCCGGTGTTAGCGTCCGGACATGGCGCGACCCCCGCTGGTGCCGCCCGGGCCCGAGCTGACCGCCGCCGAGCGGACCCGCTTCGCCCGCCACCTGCTCCTGCCCGACCTCGGCGTCGACGGGCAGCGGCGGCTGCGCAACGCGCGGGTCCTCGTCGTCGGTGCCGGCGGCCTGGGGTCGCCGGCGCTCCTCTACCTCGCGGCCGCCGGGGTGGGGACGATCGGGGTCGTCGACGACGACGTCGTCGAGGCGACGAACCTCCAGCGCCAGGTGGTCCACGGGGTGGCCGACGTCGGCCGGGCCAAGGTCGACTCCGCGGCCGAGGCGGTCGTCGCGGTGTCGCCGGACACGGTGGTGGTGCGGCACGCGGTGCGGCTCGACGCCGGGTCGGCCATGGAGGTGGTCGCCGACTACGACCTCGTCCTCGACGGCGCCGACAACTTCCCGACCCGCTACCTCGTCGGCGACGCGTGCGCCCGGCTCGGCATCCCGCACGTCTGGGGGTCGGTGTTCCGGTTCGACGGCCAGGTCTCGGTGTGGTGGGCGGGGGAGGGCCCCTGCTACGCCTGCGTCTTCCCGGCCCAGCCGCCCGCAGGCGCCGTGCCGTCGTGCGCGGTCGGCGGGGTCCTCGGCGCGGTGTGCGCCTCCGTCGGGTCGGTCATGGCGACCGAGGCGGTCAAGATCGTCACCGGCGTGGGGGACGTGCTCGTCGGCCGGCTGCTCGTGCACGACGCGCTCCGGCAGTCCTGGGACACCGTGCCGGTGCGGCGCGACCCCGGGTGCCGGGTGTGTGGTGCGGGGGCAGATGCGACCCGGCCGCTCGGGTGGGCGACCGAGCGCGAAGACGCTTGCACCGCAACCGTTCCCGAGTCTGCTGCCCGCCCGGAGGTGTCGGTCGTCGAGCTGGCGGGGATGCTCTCCGCGCGGGCCGCCGGCCGGGCGGACTTCGTCCTCCTCGACGTGCGGGAGCCGGGGGAGCGTGACGTCGCGGAGATCCCCGGCTCGGTGCTGCTGCCGGTCGGCGAGGTGCGGGCCGGCGCGGTCGTGCCGGGTGCCGCGGGGCGGGTCGTCGTGCACTGCAAGTCGGGCGGGCGCTCGGCCGAGGCGGTCGACCTGCTGCGCGCGCGTGGCGTCGACGCCTGGGACGTGCCGGGCGGCATCCTCGCCTGGTCGCACGAGGTCGACCCGTCGGTGCCGGTGTACTGAGAGGAGTCTCGGTGGGTGCCGTCGAGTCGGTCGACCTCGAGCGGTTCGTCGCGGCACAGGACGCGGGTGGGACGTACGAGGCGGCGCTCGCCGAGCTGCGGGCCGGCCGGAAGCGGTCGCACTGGATGTGGTTCGTGTTCCCCCAGGTGGCCGGGCTCGGGCGCAGCGCGACGGCGCAGTGGTTCGGGGTGCGTGGCCTCGCCGAGGCGCGGGCGTACCTGGAGCACCCGGTGCTCGGGCCGCGGCTGGCGGAGTGCGTCGAGGCGTTGCTCGGGCTGCCGGGATCTGACCCCGTCGCCGTGCTCGGCGGCATCGACGCGGTCAAGCTCCGCTCGTCGATGACCCTGTTCGCGGTGGCGGCGGGGGTTGGTCGTGACGGGCCGTTCCGGGCGGTGCTGGAGCAGTACTTCGGTGGCGAGGAGGACCCCTCGACGCTGACCCTGCTCGGGCTGTGACAGGTGGGCCTGTTGTGGTGAAGTCGGTTGTGCCGCAGCGCGTTGCCTGTGGATGACGGGGAGGGGTGTCGGTGGTCCCCGGTAGACTCGTGGCATGGACAGGGGGCAGCTCAGCAGCCGCATCGCGGACCTTCGTGCGGAGGTCTCGGCGCTGGGTCGTGAGCTGGCCGAGGGCGGGTTGGGGCTGGCGGCGGAGGACGCGTTCGCGCTCGCCGGGGAGGCTCAGCACCTGGCCAACTCCGCTGACGGGCTGGTCGCGGTGGCTGCCTCGTGGGGCGCGCGGGTCGAGGTGCGCCTGTCCGGGAGTGGTCCGGTGGAGCGGGTGCACCCGGTGGGGTTCGTGGACCCGATGTCGGCGTCGATGTTCTGCCTGGAGGCCGGGCTGACCGAGGGGGTTGCCGGTCGGAAGGTGACGCTCGGTGCCACGCTCGGCGAACGGTTCCCTCACGTGCGCCGCCTGCTCTTGCAGGGCGAGGTGACGGCCGTATCGGCGCAGAAGGTCGTCGACGCGTGCGCCGGCCTCGACGTCGACGCGTGCCTGCGGGTGGATGCCGAGCTGGCGGGCCGGCTGGCGGCGATGGACCCGGCCCGCGTCGCGAGCGAGGCGCGAAGGGTGGCGACGCGGGTGGCGGCCGACCAGGTCGCTGCGCACGCCGCGCAGACCAAGCGCGGTCGGTGCGTGGAGGTCCGGGCGGGGGTGGACGGGTTGACCGACTGGTTCGGGTCGCTCCCGACCGCCACGTCGGCGGCGATGTGGTCCGCCGTGGAGGAGCTCGCCGGCCAGTACCGGACGGTCGACACCGACCTGTCGCTGCCCGAGTCACGCGCGGACGCGCTCGCGGACCTGGTCCTGCGGAACGTGACCGTCTCCGCGCAGGTGACACTCGGGGTGCCGGTCGTCACAGACGCCGCGACGCCGGAGCCGGCGCAGGGTGAACGGTTCCGGGTCCAGTGGGACGACGAGGACACCGTCATCGACGCGGTCACCGGTGAGGTGACCCGGTACGCCGACCTCGACCCCGCCTCCCGCGAGGAGCTGTCCTGGCGGGAGGCGCCGCCCGAGCTGACCGGTGACCTCACCACCGTCATGGCCCCGCTCGGGCCGGGGTCCTGGGTGTCCGGGGCGCAGCTGCCGGGCGTCGGCTGGGTCGATGCGGCGACGATGGCCAACCTCCTCAAGACCCTGCCGCTGGAGGTGGCCCGGGCCGTGCTCGACGCCGACACGGGCACCCTGGCCTCCGTCACCACCGCCGCCTACCGCCCCACCCGTGCGATCGCCGACTTCGTCAGGACCCGCGACGGCACCTGCCGGATGTGGGGCTGCACCCGACCCGCCGTCCGCTGCGACCTCGACCACGCCAGGGCCTGGCCCGACGGTGCCACCACCCCCACCGGGCTCGAGGCCCTATGCCGCCACCACCACCGCTTCAAGCAGACCCACCGCTGGCGACCGGTCCTCGACCCCGACGGCACCCTCACCTGGCACGGCCCGAACGCCGCGACCCGCACCACCGAACCCCAGCACGGACGGTCGGAATGAGCCGTGGCCGGAAGCCGCCCGGGCCCCGAAAGTGCACGTCAGCGGTGGTTCTTGGCACAATCGGGGCCATGGAAGGAGAGCTCGTCGCCCAGGGCTCCGACGACCAGGAGCAGCTGAAGGCCATCACCGCGCGGCTGGACCGCAACGAGGCGAACATCGCGAGCCTGCAGGACGGTCAGAGGCGCATCACCTCCTTGGAGGAGCAGGTGGAGGTCGACCGCCAGCTGCTCGTCGCGCTGCAGGCCGAGGGGGTCCTGGAGCGCCAGCACTCCGAGCACCTCGAGACCGCCCTCCAGACCTCTCGGGTCATCGGTGCGGCCATCGGCATCATCATGGTCAGTGAGCACCTCACCGACCGGGAGGCCTTCGAACGGCTGCGGCGCGCCAGCCAGGACCGGAACCGAAAGCTGCGGTCGCTGGCCTCCCAGGTCGTGGCCACCGGTGACCTGAGCGCGTTGCGGGAGGAGTAGCGGCAGTCGCCCGACGGCTCGCGTCGTCAGGGCGGGGGGAGGACGCAGGTCTCGGTGCCGGCGGGGTCGGCGACGGCGGCCGAGTCGCCCTCGGCGAGCACCGCATCCACGGGCGAGGCGCCCAGGGCCACCAGCTCGACCACGGCGTCCGCGAGGTCGGTGCCCGAGGCGGCGGCGACCTCGAGCCGGGTGCGGCTCACACCGTCCTTCGGGTCGAACGGGTCGCCACCCCACGCGACCTTCGTCCCGCCGGACGGTGACTGGATCGCCGTCTCGTCGTCCTCGTCCCACACGAGCGGCCACCCCAGCGCCTCGCTCCAGAACACGCCCGTGGCGCGGCCCCCGTCCCCGGCGAGCTCGCCGAGCCGGCCTGTGTCCGCGAGGAACCGGCTCCACGGCGGGATGACGCACAGCGCGTTGCCCTCCGGGTCGGCCAGGACGACGTGGCCCTCCTCGGGCGTCTGCCCCACGTCGAGGTGGCGGCCGCCGAGGGCGAGGACCCGCTCGACCGTGGCGTCCATGTCGTCGGTCGAGCTGCTCGTCACGTGGAGGTGGTAGCGGCTGGTGCCACCGGGTGCGACCGCGGCGCGGAACCGCAGGGGGACGCAGGCCGGGTCGTCCGGGACGAGCGTCACCGCGCCGGGGCGGTCGTGGGTGACCTCCCAGCCGAGGACGTCCGCCCAGAACCGGGCGAGGGCGTCCGGGTCGGCGGCGTCGGTGCACAGGCCCTCGAGGTGCAGGGTCATCCGGGTTCCTCCCCGTCGTCGGTGACGCCTCGACGCTAGGTCCGCCGACGGCTGCCGGCAACGGGGTTTTGCGACCCCGACTCGCGGTGGACGAGCCGGGCGCGCCGGTGTCGGTCCGACGTGGTGGAATCGCGGGCGTGCTCGTCCTCCGTCGCCCCGCCACCGTCTCGGCGGCGGAGCCGGTGCTCGACACCGCCCAGCGGGCGGCCGTCGACGCGGACGCCGCCGTCGTCCGGGTCCTCGGGGCGCCCGGCACCGGCACGAGCACGGTGGCCGTCGAGCGCGTGGTGCGGGCAGTCCGGGAGGGTGCGCCCGCCGACTCGTGCCTGCTCCTCGCCCCGACCCGGCTGGCCGCCGCCCGGCTGCGCGACGTCGTCACCGCCCGGCTCGGCGGCACGACGACCACCCCGCTCGCCCGCACCCACCAGTCCTTCGGGTTCGGGCTGCTGCGCGAGGCGGCCGCGCTGGTCGGCGACCCCGCCCCCCGGCTGCTGAGCGGCCCGGAACAGGACGTCATCCTCCGCGAGCTGCTCGCCGGGCACGCCGACGGCACGGCCCCCGCCCCGCCGTGGCCCGCCTCGGTCACCGCGGCCCTGCCGACGCGGGGCTTCCGCTCCGAGCTGCGTGACCTCCTGATGCGCGCCCTCGAGCTCGGGCTGCGGCCGGCCGACCTCGACGCCCTCGGCCGCGAGCACGGCGTGCCCGAGTGGGTCGCCGGCGCCGTCGTCCTCGGCGAGTACGAGGACGTCACGGCCCTGTCGGCGCCCGGGGCCTGGGACCCCGCCACCGTCCTCACCGCCGCGGCCGACCTCCTCGAGGAGGATCCCGACGCCCTCGACCGGCTCCGCGCCCGGCTGCGGCTCGTCGTCGTCGACGACGCCCAGGAGCTGACGCCGGCCGGCGTCCGCCTGCTCGACCTCGTCACCCGCGGCAGCGGCATCCCGCTGCTCCTCGCCGGCGACCCCGACGCCGCGACGCAGACCTTCCGCGGCGCCGACCCGCGCCTCGTCGTCACCGGCTGGCCGGACGCCGCCGAGCACGTCCTGCGGACCGGCCACCGGTCGAACGCCGTCGTGGCGGCCGCCGCGGCCCGGGTGGTCGGGCACGTCGGTGTCGTCGGCGGCGGTGCCCACCGGTCGCCGACTCCGGCACCCGGCGACGGCGGCGTCGAGGCCCACCTCCTGCGCACCGGCGCGCAGGAGGCCGCATTCGTCGCCGGCACGCTCCGCGAGGCGCACCTGCTGCACGACGTGCCGTGGTCGCGGATGGCCGTCGTCGTCCGCGGGGGGTCGCGCACCGCCACCCTGCGCCGCGTGCTCCGCTCCGCCGGGGTCCCCGTCGACACCGCCACCGCCGACCTCCCGGTCCGCGACGAGCCGGCCGTCCGGCCGTTGCTCGCCCTCCTGGGCTGCGCCCTCGACGTCGCCGCAGGCGCCGACGCCCTCGACCCCGAGGTCGTCGTCGACGTCCTCGGCTCACCGGTCGGAGGAGCCGACGCGGTGGCGCTGCGCCGCCTGCGCCGCTCGCTCCGGCGCCTCGAGCTCGACGCCGGAGGTGGGCGCCCGAGCGACCTGCTCCTCGCCGAGAGCGTGCTCACCCCGGCGGCCCTCGACCACGTCGGCCCCGAGGCGCGTGCGGCCCGGCGGGTGCACCGGGTCCTCGCGGCCGCCGTCGACGCCCTGCGGGACGGACGGGGCGTCGAGGAGGTGCTGTGGGCGATGTGGTCGGCGAGCGGCCTCGCCGAGCCGTGGCGCGAGACCGCCCTCGCCGGGGGCCCGGCCGGGCAGCGCGCCGACCGCGACCTCGACGCCGTCCTCGGCCTCTTCGACGCCGCGGCCCGCTACGTCGACCGGCTGCCCGGCGCCCGGCCCGCCGACTTCCTCGAGCACCTCCTCGGCCAGGACGTCGCGGGTGACACCCTCGCCGCGCGCGCGGCGCCGGGGGAGTCGGTGGCGCTGCTCACCCCCGCCGCGGCGGCCGGGCTGGGCTGGGACCTCGTCGTCGTCGCGGGCGTGCAGGAGGGGGCGTGGCCCGACCTCCGGCTGCGCGGCTCCCTCCTGCGCTCGACCGACCTCGTCGACGTCGTCACCGGCCGGGCCGCCGGTCCTCGCGCGGCGCGCACCCAGGTCGCCCACGACGAGACCCGCCTCTTCCACGTCGCGGTCACGCGCGCCCGCTCCCGCCTCGTCGTCACCGCCGTCCGCAGCGAGGACGAGCAGCCGTCGCCCTACCTCGACGTCGTCGACCCCCGTCCCGACGCCCGCCCCTTCACCGACGTCCCCCGCCCGCTCACCCTCCCGGGGCTCGTCGGCGAGCTGCGGCGCTCCCTCCTCGACCCCGACCCCGCCGTGCGCGGGGCCGCCGTCACGACCCTCGGGCGGCTGGCCCGGGCCGGGGTCCCCGGGGCCGACCCCGCGCAGTGGTGGGCGCTGCGGGCCACCACCGACGACCGGCCCCGTCGCGCCCCCGACGCACCGGTCCGCGTCTCCCCGTCGATGATCGACCGGTTCGGCCAGTGCGGCCTGCAGTGGCTGCTGCGCGCGAGCGGCGGCGACGGGCCGTCGATGGGCGCCCAGGACATCGGCACGCTCGTCCACGAGGTGGCGCACGACCTCGGCGACGTCGACGCCGCGGCCTACGCCGCCGAGCTCGAGGCGCGCTGGGGTCGGCTCGGGCTGCCGCCCGGATGGCTCTCGCGCCGCGACCTCGGGAGGGCCCGCGAGATGACGGCGCGGCTGGCCACCTACCACCGCGAGGCGAGCGCCGAGGGCTGGCGGCGAGCTGCCTCCGAGGAGCGGATGCGGGTCGCGCTCGGCCGCGCCGTCGTCGCGGGCACGGTCGACCGCATCGAGATCGGGCCCGAAGGAGCCGTGCGCGTCATCGACCTCAAGACCGGCTCGCGCAAGCCGACGAAGGACGAGCTGGCGCGCAACGGCCAGCTCGGGGCCTACCAGCTCGCCGTCGAGGAGGGGGCCTTCGCGGCCCACGGCACCGGCTCCGGGGGCGCCGCCCTGCTCCAGCTCGGTCGGGCGGCGAACCGGACGACGACCCTCCAGGTGCAGGCGCCCCTGGCCGCCGACCCCGACCCGGCATGGGCCCGCGAGCTCGTCGAGCGCACCGCCGAGGGCATGGCCGCGGCCTCCTTCCGGGCCACCCCCGGACGCGACGTGTGCGGCACCTGCCAGGTCAAGGACTCCTGCCCCGCGCAGCCCGAGGGGAGGCGGCTGTGACCGGCACGGACGCGGCTGCTCCGCCGGGCGGTCCGCGGTGGGGCGCGGTCGAGCTCGCGAAGGCGCTCGACCAGCCCCACGCGCCGACCTCGGAGCAGGCCGCGGTCATCGAGGCGCCGCTGCGCCCGCTCCTCGTCGTTGCCGGGGCCGGGTCCGGCAAGACCGAGACGATGGCCGCCCGCGTCGTCTGGCTCGTCGCGAACGGCCTCGTGCGCCCGGACGAGGTGCTCGGGCTCACCTTCACCCGCAAGGCGGCCGGCGAGCTCTCCGAGCGCCTCGCGGCGCGGCTCGCCACGCTGCGCGACGCCGGCCTGTGGAGCCCTGCCCCCGAGGCCGGCGCGGCCGTCCTCGACGACACCCCCGAGGTCTCGACCTACCACGCCTACGCCGGGCGGATCGTCCGCGAGCACGGCCTGCGGCTCGGCGTCGAGCCGGAGAGCCGGCTCCTCACCGAGGCCGCGGCGTGGCAGTTCGCGCACGAGGCCGTCGTTTCCTGGGACGGCCCGATGGACGCCGTCGACAAGGCGGAGTCCACGGTCACCACCGCCGTCGTCGACCTCGCCGGCGAGATGGCCGAGCACCTCGTCGAGCCCGCCCGGGTCGCCGAGCACCTCGCGGACGTCATCGACGCCTTGGACTCGCTGACCAGGCCGGACGGCTCGCGCAAGCGCACCAACCCGATGCGCGACGTCGCCGACGTGCTGCGCCAGCGGGCGGCCGTCGTGCCGCTCGTCGAGGCCTACCACGCGCTCAAGCGCTCCCGCGACGCGATGGACTTCGCCGACCAGGTCGCCCTCGCGGCCCGGCTCGCGACGACCGTGCCCGAGGTCGGCGCGGCCGAGCGCCGGCGGTTCCGAGCCGTCCTCCTCGACGAGTTCCAGGACACCTCGGAGGCCCAGCTCCAGCTCCTCCGCGCCCTCTTCGTCGCCCCGGGCGAGCCGGTGCCGGTCACGGCGGTCGGTGACCCGCACCAGTCGATCTACGGCTGGCGCGGTGCCTCCTCGACGACCCTCGACCGCTTCCGCACCGACTTCCGCGACCCGGAGCCGGCCCGGGTGCTCCACCTCTCGACGAGCTGGCGCAACGACCGCGCCGTCCTCGGGGCGGCCAACGTCGTGGCCGCACCGCTGGCGGCGACCACCCGCGTGCCGGTCGAGGCCCTCGCCGAGCGTCCGGGGGCCGGCCCCGGCCACGTCGCCGTCGCCCGTCTCGCCACCCTCGAGGACGAGGCCCGGCACGTCGTCGGCTGGCTGCGCTCGCGGATGGCCCGCCCCGGCCGTCGCACGGCAGCCGTGCTGTGCCGCAAGCGCTCCCAGTTCGACGCCGTCGTCGAGGCGCTGGAGGAGGCCGGCCTGCCGCACGAGGTCGTCGGTCTCGGCGGGCTGCTGCACACCCCGGAGGTCGCCGACCTCGTGGCCCTCCTCCACGTCGTCGCCGACCCCACGCGCGGCGACCGCCTCATGCGGCTGCTCACCGGCCCGTCGTGTCGGCTCGGGGCCGCCGACCTCGACGGCCTCGGTGAGTGGGCCCGGGTGCGCCAGGGCTGGCAGCGCCCGCCCCGCGGCGCCGACCTCGCCCCGGACGCCGGGGACGCCGTGAGCATCGTCGAGGCCCTCGACGGGCTGCCGCCCGCCGACTGGGTGGGCGAGGAGGGGCAGCGGCTCGCCCCGGCGGCCCGCATCCGGCTCGAGGGCCTCGGGGCCACCGTGCGCCGGCTGCGCTCGCTGACCGGCCTCGGTCTCCCCGAGCTCGTGGCCGAGGCGGAGGTCGCCCTCGGCCTCGACATCGAGGTGCTGGCCCGTCCCGGGTACAGCCCGGGCGCCGCCCGCGCCCACCTCGACGCCTTCGCCGACGTCGCGGCCGGCTTCGCGGCGAGCGCCGACCGCGCCGGGCTCGGTGGCTTCCTCGCGTGGCTCGAGGCGGCGGTCGACGAGGAGCGGGGGCTCGACCTCGGCTGGGTCGAGGCCCGCCCCGACGCCGTCCAGGTGATGACCGTCCACGCCGCCAAGGGGCTGGAGTGGGACGTGGTCGCCGTGCCGGGGCTGGTCGAGTCCTCCTTCCCGGCGCACTCGGCCACCCAGAGCCGACCGGTCGGCGGCGACTGGGGCCACGGCGCCCCGAACGACAAGGCCTGGCTCGTCGGCCTCGCGACGCTGCCCTACGACCTGCGCGGCGACCGCGAGGGGCTTCCGCGCTTCGGCTGGGCCGACGGGCACGACTGGGACACCGCGGCCGAGGCCGTCGAGCGCTTCACCCGGGCCGCCGCCGAGCACGGCGTCGCCGAGGAGCGGCGGCTCGCCTACGTCGCGACGACGCGCGCCCGCTCCGACCTCCTGCTCAGCGCGCACGTGTGGGGCACGGCGTCCACGCCGCGGGTCACCTCACGCTTCCTCGAGGAGGTCCGCGCGAGCGCTCGCGTCGTCCCCGGTCCCTGGGTGCAGCTGCCGCCCACCGACGACCCGAAGCCCCAGAACCCGCGGACGGCCGAGTCCGTGAGCACGGCGTGGCCCACCCTGGACCACGTCGCGCGCCGCGAGCTGCTCCTCGGCCCGGCCCGCGAGGTCCTCGCGGCGAGCGCGACCGAGCCGGACCCCGCCGCCGGCGATCCCGTCGGTGCCGCGGGGCCCTGGGCCGAGGAGGTCGAGCTGCTCCTCGGTGAGCGCGCGCGACGGCACGCGAGCGCCGACACCGAGGTCGTGCTGCCGCCGCACCTGTCCACGTCCTCGCTCGTCTCCCTCGCCGAGGACGCCGAGGCGTTCACGAGCCGGCTGCGCCGCCCGATGCCCCAGCCGCCGGCGCTCGCCACCCGGCGGGGCACCGCCTTCCACGCCTGGGTCGAGGAGCACTACGCGCGGGCGGCCATCGTCGACGTCGACGCCCTGCCCGGTTTCGCCGACGACGACCCGGACCCCGCCGACCTCGGCGCGCTGCGCGCGGCGTTCCTCGCCTCCGAGTGGGCCGACCGCACCCCGCTGGAGGTCGAGACGAGCATCGAGACCGTCCTCGACGGCATCGCCGTCCGCGGGCGCATCGACGCCGTCTTCGAGGAGGCCGGTCCGGACGGCGCGCCGACCTGGACGGTCGTCGACTGGAAGACTGGCGCCCCGGCCTCCGGCGCCCGCGCGCGGGCCCGGGCGGTGCAGCTCGGGGCCTACCGGCTGGCCTGGGCCCGGCTCCGGGGGGTCGACCCGCGGCGGGTGCGCGGCGCCTTCTTCCACGCCGCCACCGGCGAGACGGTGTGGCCCGAGCTGCCGGGCGAGGCCGAGCTCAGCCGAGTCCTGTCCGCCGCTCGGTGACGTCGCCGACCTCGGGCAGCTCGTCCTCGTCGTCGTCGTCGACGACCAGCGCGGGCGGCGGGGTCGGGCGGGGGCGAACGGTCACCGGCGCGAGCGAGGTGCGGCGGTAGTCGTCGTCGCCGAGGTCCTCGGCGGCGTGCACCGCGTCGTCGAGGCGGCGCAGCTGGGTCGAGAGCACCTCGACCGCCGGCACGTCCTTGCGGGCGAGGGCGTCCATGAGGCGCGAGAGCATCCGCAGCTCGGCGCTGAGCCGGGCCCGGACGAGCAGGTTGGGGTCGGGGCGCTCGACCCGGACGTGGGCGTAGGCCTCGAGGACGGTCTCGACCGCGGCGGCCGGGGCCTCGGCGACGAGCGCGGCGAAGTCGTCGGCGGGGTCGGCGACCTTGGCGTCCTCCCAGCCGGTGAGTGCCTTGACTCGGCCGGTCGAGGCGTCGCGGGGGTCGTCGAAGACCGCGAGCACCTCCTCGCCGGTGAGGTCGCCGTGGGTCGCGGTGGCGGCGAAGCGCCAGAGCGCGACGTCCTCGAGGGCACCCTCCCAGCGGGTGAGCAGCGCGGTCGGCACCCGCCCGGTCTCGGCGGCCCGGTCGAGCTCGGCGAGGCGTCGGGTGCGGTAGGCGTCGGCGTCGTACGCCGGCAGGCCGGCCTCCTCGAACAGCGCGGGGTCGGTGTTGTGCAGGGCGCCGATGGCGCGGCCGAGGTCGGCGGCCAGCCCGGGGCCGTGGGGCAGCGAGGCGAGCTCGAGCGGGTGCCCGGGCAGGTAGGGGTAGACGGCCGCCCGCCCCCCGGTCTCGAGCCCGACGAAGCCCCTGGGGGCGGGGACGGCGAACGGCAGCCGGCGGGCGAGCAGCCCGAGGAGGACGACGGCGCGGTCCATCTCGGCCCCGGCGACCTCGGTGCGGGGGGCGCGGACCACCCACCTCCGGTGCTCCTGGTCCTCGACGAACGCGACGTCGAAGGACTGCCCGGGCAGGCTCGGGAGCGCCTCGACGCTCACCGGGTCGAGCCCGGGCACGGCGGCGCTCGCCAGCGCGGCGAGGAGAGAGGGGCTGCGGTCCACGCCCCCCACGGTAGGACGTGCGTGGCGCCTAGGCTGGGAACCGTGGCCCGAGCCGACCATTCTCTTCCCGACGTCGCCCTCACCCGGCGTACCCTCGACCGCCGCGCCGACCGCCGCGGCGACCCCACGCTCCTCACCGGGCTGCTCGCCGACCCCGCGACCCGGGTCTTCCGGCTGTGCGGCGACGCCACGGCCGTCGAGGAGGGTGAGGGCCACGTCGTGCGCGTCGTCCTCGGCGCCCCCGTCCCCGCCGACGCGGACCACCTCGTGGTCTACCTCGGTGAGCACGGTGGGGCCCAGCACCTCGGGGTCGTCGAGGACGTGCCGGCGGACGCCGAGCCGCGTCCCGGGCTGCGCACGCTGCGGCAGGTCGGGGCCCGCCTCGACGACCTCGGCGCCTCGCTCTTCGCGACGACGCTCGCGCTGGCCAACTGGCACCGCGCGCACGGGCACTGCCCGCGCTGCGGCGCCCCGACCGTGCCGGTGCTCGCCGGCTGGGTGCGCCGCTGCCCGGCCGACGGCAGCGAGCACTACCCGCGCACCGACGTCGCCGTCATCATGGCCGTCGTCGACGACGCCGACCGCCTCCTGCTCGCCCGGGGCCGGGGCTTCCGCAGCGCCGGCATGTCGGTCCTCGCCGGGTTCGTCGAGCCGGGGGAGACCCTTGCCGCCGCCGTCGCCCGCGAGGTCCACGAGGAGGTCGGGCTCGAGGTCGACGACGTCACCTACCTCGGTGACCAGCCGTGGCCCTTCCCGTCCTCGCTCATGGTCGGCTTCACGGCCCGGGCCCGCGGCACCGAGCTGCGCCTCCAGGAGGACGAGATCGCGGCCGCGCGGTGGTTCACCCGGGAGGAGCTGCTCGCCGCCGTCGCCGACGGCTCGCTCGTCATCTCCGGGCGGGTCTCGATCGCCCGGCGGCTCGTCGAGCACTGGTTCGGCGGCCCGATCGAGGCTCCCGAGGTGCCGCTGCGCTGAGCCGCGGGGTGCTCAGCCGAGGCGGCTGCGGACCTCCGCGATCGAGGGGTTGGTCGCGGCCGAGCCGTCCGGGAACAGGAGGGTCGGGACGGTCTGGTTGCCGCCGTTGACGAGCATGACGTAGTCGGCGGCGTCGGGCTTGCGCTCGATGTCGACCTCGGTGAACTCGATGCCCTCGCGCTCCATCTGGGACTTGAGGCGGCGGCAGTAGCCGCACCACGTCGTGGTGAACATGGTCACGGTGCCGGCGGCGGGCAGGGCGGGGGTGCTCATGGCCTCGTCAACGCCACGGGTCGCACGGTCCTTCCCGCCGGACGGGGCGTCGGCGCCGCGACCTAGGATCGGAGCCGATGACGACCCTCCCCGTGCACCCCGGCGCCGACGACGTCCTCGACGCGCTCGACCCCGAGCAGCGCGAGGTCGCCGCGCACCCCCTCGGGCCCATGTGCGTCCTCGCCGGGGCCGGCACCGGCAAGACCCGCGCCATCACCCACCGCATCGCCTACGGCGTGCTCTCCGGCGCGTACCAGCCGCAGCGCGTGCTCGCCGTCACCTTCACCGCCCGGGCCGCCGGGGAGATGCGCACCCGGCTGCGCGACCTCGGAGTCGGGGGGGTGCAGGCCCGCACCTTCCACGCGGCCGCTCTGCGCCAGCTGCACTACTTCTGGCCGCAGGCCGTCGGCGGGGCGGCGCCCGAGGTCATGCCGCACAAGGCCGGCGCCGTGGCCGAGGCGGGCGGACGGCTCCGGCTGCGCCTCGACTCCCCGGCCGTCCGCGACGTCGCCGCCGAGATCGAGTGGTCGAAGGTCTCGATGCTCACCGCCGACAGCTACGCCGCGGCGGTCGCCCGCGAGCGCCGCGAGCCGCCGGCGGGGCTGGACGCGACGGCGATGGCCCGGGTCATCGCCGCGTACGAGGAGGTCAAGACCCAGCGGGGGGTCATCGACTTCGAGGACGTCCTGCTCCTCATGGCCGGCATCCTCGGCGAGCACGACCAGGTCGCCCGGGCGGTCCGCGGCCAGTACCGGCACTTCGTCGTCGACGAGTACCAGGACGTCAACCGGCTCCAGCAGCGCCTCCTCGAGCTGTGGCTCGGCGAGCGTGACGACGTGTGCGTCGTCGGCGACCCCGCGCAGACCATCTACTCCTTCACCGGTGCCTCCCCCCAGCACCTCCTCGGCTTCCGGTCCCGCCACCCGCAGGCCCGGGTCGTCGAGCTCGTCCGCAACTACCGGTCGACCCCCCAGGTCGTCGGCCTGGCCAACCTCGTGCTGCGCTCGCCGGGTGGCGGCCGCCGCTCCGGGTCCGTCGAGCTGCGGGCCCAGCGCGCCGACGGCGCCGCCCCCGAGCTCCTCGTCGCCGACGACGACCCCGCCGAGGCCGAGCAGGTCGCCGAGCGGGTGCGGGCGCTCGTCGACGCCGGGCACCCCGCCGCCGAGGTCGCGGTCCTCTTCCGCACCAACGGCCAGAGCGAGCTGTTCGAGTCGGCGCTCGCCGAGCGGGGCATCCCCTACCTCGTGCGCGGCGGCGAGCGGTTCTTCTCCCGCAAGGAGGTCCGCGACGCCCTCGTGCTGATGCGCGGTGCGGCGCGCAGCGACGACGGCGAGGTCCCGCTCCCCGACCTCGTGCGTGACGTGCTCCTCGGCGCCGGCTGGACCCGCGAGGCCCCGACCACCGGCGGCGCGGCCCGTGAGCGGTGGGAGTCGCTCGCCGCCCTCGCGGCCCTCGCCGACGACCTCGCCGCCGCCGACCCGGAGGCCCGCCTGCCCGTCTTCGTCCGCGAGCTCGACGAGCGGGCGGCCGCCCAGCACGCGCCCACCGTGCAGGGCGTCACGCTCGCCTCGCTGCACGCGGCCAAGGGCCTGGAGTGGGACACCGTCTTCCTCGTGGGGTGCTCCGACGGCCTGCTCCCGATCACGATGGCCGAGACGCCGGACGAGATCGAGGAGGAGCGGCGCCTGCTCTACGTCGGGGTGACCCGGGCCCGTGAGCGGCTCGTCCTCTCCTACTCGCGCGCGCGCACGCCCGGGGCCAAGGGCACCCGCCGTCCCTCGCGCTTCCTCGACGGCACCGAGTCCGTGCTGGGCGCCGCCGCTCGCAGCCAACCACGACGGAAGAGGGCGACGGCCAAGGAGCGCGCGGCGCTGCCCTCGGTCTGCCGCGTCTGCGGCGGGGGGCTCGCGACGGCCAAGGAGCGCACCATCGGCCGCTGCACCGTCTGCCCCCCGACGATGGACGAGCAGCTCTTCGAGGAGCTGCGCGGGTGGCGGCTCGAGACGGCGCGCGAGCTCGACGTGCCGGCCTACGTCGTGTTCACCGACGCCACGCTCACCGCGATCGCCGAGCGCGAGCCGGCCGAGCGCAGCGACCTCGCGCGGATCGCGGGGGTCGGGCCGGCCAAGCTCGAGCGCTTCGGCGAGGCCGTCCTCGAGATCGTCAAGAATTTTTCTGCGGCCACGAACGGTTGAGCCACAACGGCTTTCGGGCCGGTTCGCCAGAATCTCGCAAAACACCCGCCTAAATGCGTTGCTGCCGCTCCAGCGGCCCCCCTACAGTTGTCGCGAACACCTCGCGTGCCCGCCCGGGCACGGACCACGACCAGGACGCGAAGGAGGGTTGGAGCAATGGAGAAGACGATGTCGAACGGCGCGACGGCGATGGCCGCTGCCTGCCCGACCACCGATGCCGTCTGGTACGGCTCCAACACCGCCCACGCGGTCGAGCTCGGTCGGGTCCAGGGGAGTGGTGTGTCCGCCGCCGGCCTCGTGACGCGTCAGCGCATCGATGCCGCCGCCGGCTTCGGCATCACCGACCCGACCACGGGATCCGTGTACCCCCGCCTCGAGGGACCACCTGTCTGACCCACAGGTAGTCGCCACCTCGAGGCCGCGGATCCCCCCAGGGATCCGCGGCCTTTCTCGTATCCCCACCCGGGCACCCGGGCTCTTCAGACCACCAGCACACGCGAGGACCACCAGCGATGACCGCACAGAGCGAGCGCACCGACCGCGACCGCCCACCCAGTACCCAGCGCCTCACCCGGCGCGACGGAACCGACCAGCGCCCCACCCGGCGCGCCGAGCAAGGAGGTGACACCCCGATGCAGCTGACCGATCTCCTCGACCAGCACGAGGCGGCCGTCATCGACGGCGAGGGAATTCCCTGCCGCGAGAACGACGCCGAGCTGTGGTTCGCCGACACCCCCGAGGGAGTCGAGTTCGCCAAGGCCCTCTGCCGGACCTGCCCGGTCCGGGAGACGTGCCTGGCGGGCGCCCTCTCCCGACGCGAGCCGTGGGGTGTCTGGGGCGGGGAGTACTTCGTCCAGGGCGTCACCGTGGCCCGGAAGCGTCCGCGGGGCCGCCCCCGCAAGACCGAGGTCGCCGCCTGATGGCCGCCTCGACCATCAACCGAGACAAGCACTTTCGACAGGAGAACGTCATGTACCACCGCCGGATGCAGCGGATCCGTCGCATCGTGCACCAGCGCAACGTCCACGAGACGCAGCGCATGGAGCGCGAGGCGGCCAACCGCGAGCAGATGCAGGCGGTCGTCCACGCCATCGTCCGATGAGGACCGGCGTGGACGCCGCACCACGCACCGCCCCCGACGCCGCGTCGGGGGCGGTGCCCGTTCCGGGCGGCGGCCTGCCCGTGCCACCGCTGCGCGAGCGCGACTTCTGGCGGGCGGTGGCGGCGAGCCTGCTGGCTACGCTGGCCCCATGGCCGCGCTGACGATCGCCCAGGACCCCGCCGCCGACCAGGTCCTCTCGGAGGACCCGTTCGCGCTCCTCGTCGGGATGCTCCTCGACCAGCAGTTCCCGATGGAGCGCGCGTTCGCCGGGCCCGCGAAGGTGCTCGAGCGCTTCGGCACCCTCGACCCGGCGGCGGTGGCGGCCGCAGACCCGGAGGCCTTCGCCGACCTGTGCGCCACGCCGCCGGCCGTGCACCGGTACGGGCGCTCGATGGCCGGCCGCATCCAGGCCCTGGCCGCCGTCGTCCGGGACGAGTACGGCGGCGACGCCGCCCCCCTGTGGTCGACCGCGGCGACCGGCCGCGAGCTGGTGGCCCGGGTCAGGGCACTGCCCGGGTTCGGCGACCAGAAGGCGCGGATCTTCGCCGCTCTCCTCGGCAAGCAGCTCGGCGTGCGCCCGGAGGGTTGGGAGGAGGCCTGTGGCGCCTACGCGGAGCCGGGCTCCTTCCGGTCGGTCGCCGACGTCGTCGACCCGGACTCGCTCCAGAAGGTCCGCGACTTCAAGAAGGCGGCCAAGGCGGCCGCGAAGGCGCAGGCCTGAGCGTGCCGGAGGTGCCGGGGGAGCCCGCCGTCCCGGTCTGCGCGACCTGCGGTGCCACCCCGCCGGATGCCGATGCCGCGGCCCTGGCCCGGCTCACGTGGAGCCGCGGCACGGAGAGCGGACGCGAGGTCTGGACCTGCGACGCGTGCAGCCGGCGGCACCTGCGCAGCATCGAGGGGAAGCTCGACTCCGCCTGGTGGTGAGCGCCGCTCAGCCGCGGCTCGGGTCCGGCGGCAGCCGCGACTCGTCGACTCCCGGCAGGTAGGCGCAGATCATCTCGCGCAGCGGCACCGTGCCACCCACCTGGCTGAGCACCCCGATGCCGCCGAGCCAGACCCGGTGGATGAGCAGGTACTCGGGCGGCAGGTTGAGCTTGAGGCCGACGAGGAACTGCGGCCGGCGGGGGTCCTGGATCTGTGCGGCGGCCCCCCGCAGCCAGGCCCGGTTGGGGGTGAACTCCTCGTGGAGGATCGGCTCGACGAGCGGCTCGAGGTACTCGACGAGCCCCTGCGGGTCGATCTCGATGCCCGGCCGGATGAACCCGGCCCGGCGCAGCACCCGGACCAGCTCGTCACCGTCGCCGGCCAGGGCGGCGGTGAGGATGCGACCCATCTCCGGGGGCAGGCCGTCCGGGAGCCGGTTGACGGCGCCGAAGTCGAGGACCCCGAGCCGGCCGTCGGGGGTGATCCGGAAGTTGCCGGGGTGGGGGTCGGCGTGGAGGAGCCGGGCGCGCGTGGGGGCGCGCAGCTGGAACTCGAGGTAGAGCGAGGCGGCCTCGTCACGCTGCTCCTGGGTGCCGTCGGCGATGACCCGGGCCAGCGGCGTCCCCTCGACCCACTCGGTGACGAGGACCTGCGGCGACTCGACGAGGACGTCGGGGACGAGGACGTCGTCGTCGTCGCGGAAGGCGCGGGCGAAGTGGCGCTGGTGGCGGGCCTCGAGGGAGTAGTCGAGCTCCTCGGACATGCGGGCCCGCAGCTCGTCCATGATCGGCTTGACGTCGATGCCGGGCACCATCGACCCGGCCATCCGGGCCACCCGTGCGATCTGGTTGAGGTCGGAGAGCAGGGCCTTCCCGGCGCCCGGGTACTGGATCTTCACGGCGACCTCGCGGCCGTCGCGCCAGACGCCGCGGTGCACCTGGCCGATCGAGGCCGACGCGGCCGGGGTGTCGTCGAACTCGACGAGCTTGGTGCTGGCCCACCGTGGCCCGAGCTCCTCGGCGAGGATGGCGTGGACGCGGTCGGCGCCCATCGGCGGCCCGGACTCCTGGAGCCGGGTCAGGGTCGCGCGGTACGGGCCGACGACCTCCTCGGGCATCGCGGCCTCCATGACCGACAGGGCCTGCCCGAACTTCATCGCGCCGCCCTTGAGCTGGCCGAGGACGGAGAACAGCTGCTCGGCCGTGCGCGCCTGGATCTCGGCCGCCACGGCCTCCGCGGGACGACCGCCCACGCGCTTGCCGACCCCGAGGGCCGCCCGCCCCGCGTGCCCGAGGGGCAGGCCCGCCAACCGCGCCGCCCGCGCGATCGAGGACCCCGGGATGTCCCGCTCGCGCTCGCTCACCCGGCCATTCTCACCGACGAGCACCGACAGCCGGGCAGGGAGGTCCACACCCGGTGCACGACCGTCGCACCCGCGGGCCCGATGTCGGTCGAGACCGCGCCGAGCGAGAGGTCGCCGCGCAGCACGCCGAGGGCGGTGACCGTGGCCACCGCGGCGGCGAGGACGACGGTCGCGGGGTCGGGGTGAGCGAGCGGGCTCGGTGTCGGCGGCAGCGTGACGCAGTCGAGGCACGGGGTGCGCCCCGACACGACGAGTGGGCCCACGACGACGTCGTCGCCGCGTCCGGTGACCGGTAGCAGCGGCACGCCGCGGACCTGCCAGGGAGCGGCGGCCGACGGGACCCGCCACCACCCCGGCGCGTGACCGACCGCGACGAGGACGAGCACCGCGGGCGGGTCGAGCCCGGCCGCGAGGTCGAGCTCGGCGGCGTCCGCCTCGTGCGCACCCGCCCGCACCGGGACCCCGCACCGCCGCAGCTGGGCGGCGGCCTCGGCCGCGACCGGACCCCACCCGTCGACGACCACCCCTGCCCGCTCCATCCGCGACCTCCTCGTCCGGCCCGCCCCCGGCATCCTGCCCCGCGGCGTCGGCCACGCGCCGGCGTCGTCCACAGGCCCGGGGACGCCGGCGGCCCCGGACCACGAGGGTCCGGGGCCGCCGGGCTCGGCGAGGGCGCTCAGGCCTTGCCGAGGATGCGGTTGAGGTTGGTGCCACACACCGGGCACTGCCCCTTGGCCATGCGCCGTCCGTTCTCGGAGACCACGACCTTCCCCTCGGCCTCGCGCTTCTCCTTGCACTTCACGCAGTAGAACTCGCCCTTGTAGGTCTCGTCAGCCATCGACGTTCTCCTTGTCACCGGCGACGGCCAGCCGCCACCGCAGTGGTGTGCCGCCCCGGGGGCGGTCTGGACCTTCACACAGTAGCCACGCCGGGGCCCGTCGCCCCCTCGACGCGCGGCGCCACGCGGGCGGAGGCGTTCCTGCAGGTCACGTGCGTCACACCGGTCCCAACCGCCTCGTGATCGTAGAGTTGGGGGGTGTCCGCGCGCGACGTCGAGGTCCGCCGCAGCCGGAGGCGCCGCCGCACGGTGAGCGCCTACCGCGACGGCGGACGCACCGTGGTGCTCATCCCGGCCTCGTTCTCGGCCGCCGAGGAGGCCCGCTGGGTGGAGCGGATGCTCGCCCGGCTGGCCCGCGGGGAGAGCCGCCGCCCGGTCGGCGACGAGGCGCTCCAGGCGCGCGCCGCGCGCCTGTCCGAGCGCTACCTCGGCGGGCACGCCCGCCCGCAGAGCGTGCGCTGGGTCTCGACGATGGAGAAGCGCTGGGCGTCGTGCACGCCCTCGGACGGCACGATCCGGGTCTCGGACCGGCTGCAGGACGTGCCGACGCACGTCCTCGACTACGTCCTCCTCCACGAGCTCGCCCACCTGCTCGTCGCCGGCCACGGGCCGGCGTTCTGGCGCCTCGTCGCGTCCTACCCGCGGCTGGAGCGGGCGCGGGGCTTCCTCGACGGGCTCGCGCACGCCACGGGCATGCCGCCGTCAGCCGAGCCCGAGGGCGCGCCGGGCCAGCCCGACGAGGGGTGAGAGCTCGGCGCGGGTGCCCTCCGGCAGCGCACGGACCGGCCACCAGCGCACGTCGTGAGACTCGGCGCTGGCCCGCGGTTCGGCCCCCTCCGGTGCCAGCGCGGCGTACCGGACGTCGAGGTGCTCACGACAGTGCCCGAAGTCGCCGACGAGGACGTGCCGGTCGAGCTGGACCGGGTCGGGGAGCGGCTCGAGCTCCGCGAGGCCGGACTCCTCGCGGCCCTCGCGGCGGGCGATGATAAGGTCCGAGGGGTCGCCCGCCTCGAGGTGCCCGCCGAACTGGAACCACTGCCCGGCCCTGCGGTGGTGGGTCAGGAGCACCCGGTCGCCCGAGGCGTCGAGGACCACGCACGAGCCGGTCAGGTGCTCCGGCGGGCCAGCCTTGGCCACGGCGTCCGGGTGGGAGGCCAGGTGGGCCAGGTAGCCGCGACGCAGCTCCTCCTGGCGGGCGTCGGGCGCGTCCCAGCCGCCGAGGACGCGGGCGGCGTCGGCGTGCAGGTGGGCGTACGTGCGGGCGACCTCGGCGGCCCGGCTCACCGCTCGCCCTCGCCGCGCAGCAGCGCGTCGAGCTCGGCGTCGAGGTCGTCGGCGGCCGGCCGGGCCGTGCGCTCGACGTAGCCCAGCGGGTCGTCGAGGTCCGTCGCGGACGGCGCGAGGTCCGGGTGGCGCCACGCGGCGTCGCGGGCCGCAGGGCCACCGGAGTCCTCGAGTGCCCGGAAGAGGTTGGCGGCGTCGCGCAGGCGGCGCGGCCGCAGCTCGAGGCCGACGAGGGCGCCGAAGGCCTTCTCGGCGGGGCCGCCCGTGGCGCGGCGCCGGCGGACCGCCTCGCCGAGGGCGTCCGCGGACGGCAGGTGCCCGGCGACGGCGCGCTCGGTGACGACGTCGACCCAGCCCTCGACGAGCGCCAGCAGGGTCTCGAGCCGCCCGAGGGCCGCCTGCTGGGCGGGGGAGTGCTGCGGCGAGAAGAGCTGGCCCTGAAGGGCCTCCTGGACCGCCTGCGGGTCGGAGGGGTCGATCGATCGGACCGCCTCCTCGATGCCGTCGGTGTCGATCGTGATGTCGCCCGCGTAGTCGCGGACCGCGGCGAGCAGGCCGGCGGACAACCACGGCACGTCGGCGAAGAGGCGCACCCGGGCGACCTCCCGGACCGCGAGGTAGAGCCGCGCCTGCGGCTCGTCGACCTCGAGGCCGGCGGCGAGCTCGCGCAGGGCCTGCGGCAGGAGGACGACGTCGGGGGCCGCCACGAGCGGCAGCGAGACCTCGCAGCCGGTGACCACCTCGCCGGCGAGCGTCCCGACGCCCTGGCCGAGCTGCAGGGCGAACATCGAGCCGTGCATGCGGCGCAGCATCGGGCCGGCCTGGTCGAGCATCCCGGCCATTCCCTCGGGCAGGGAGTCCTCGGGGACCTCGCCGAGCTGGCGGGCCATCGCCTCGGACACCGCGTCGGTGACCCCCTCGGCGACCGGCTCGACGAGGTCGGTCCACACCGGCATCGTCGCCTCGACCCACTCGGCGCGGCTCCAGGCGGTGCCGCGCACGGTAGGGGCGGACAGGTCGGTGACGGCGTCGAGCCACAGCCCCGCCACGTGGACGGCCTCGGCCGCGGCGCGCCGGTCGGCGGCGGAGGCGAGCGCGTCGCCGGCCGCCGCGACGGTCTTGCGGGCGGTGTCTGTGGCGAGGACGGGGTCGACCGTCGTGTCGCCGGCCGGTGCGGCGAACATCGCCTGCACCTGCCCGACGACCATCTGGAGCATCTGGGGGTCGACCTTGTCCAGGCCCATGCCCCGCACCATCTCGGCGAGCTGTGGGTCGAGCTCGCCGCCCCCGGTGAGGCCACGGAGCACCTGTTCGAGCTCGGGAGGGAGGTCGGGGGTCTCGTCGTCGTCGGCGTGGTCGGTCACGGCCGGTCTCCTGCGGATCGGATGAGAAGATGTCGTTCCTGTCGTACCCAACCACGCTCGCCCGGGAATCGTTCCGGCGGGCGGCCCCGCGAGGAGCCCCATGCCCACCGATGACGCCGCGGTCGCGCTCGTCGCCGTCCGTGACGAGCCGCTGTCCGTCGACGAGGTGCTCGATGCCGTCCGGCACCCGGCGTGCGGTGGCGTCGCCCTCTTCGTCGGGGTCGTCCGCGACCACGACCACGGCGACGCCGTGACCGGGCTCGAGTACTCCGCGCACCCGAGCGCGCTGGAGACGATGAGCGCGGTCTGCGACGAGGTCCTCGCGTCCTCGCAGGCGCTCCGGGTGGCGGCGGTGCACCGCACCGGCACGCTGACCGTCGGCGACCTCGCGGTCGTCGTCGCCGCCGCCGCGCCCCACCGCGGCCAGGCCTTCGACGCCTGCCGCGCGGTCATCGACACCCTCAAGGCCCGCACGCCGATCTGGAAGCACCAGTCCCTCGGCGACGGCTCGACGGAGTGGGTGGGGCTGCCGTGAGCCGCGCCCCCGGCGAGACGGTCCACGACACCGGCACCGTCGGTCCCGTCCCCCGGCCGGCCCCGCCGGGCGGTCGGGCCGCGGCGATCCTGCTCACCGGCATCTTCCTCCTCGTCGTTCTCGCAGCCGGGCTCCCCTTCGTCGGCCTGCCCTACGTCGTCCTCTCGCCCGGGCCGGCCACCAACGTCCTCGGCGACGTCGACGGCAAGCCCGTCCTCTCGGTCTCCGGTGCCACGACCTACCCCACGCAGGGCGCCCTCGACTTCACGACGGTCGCCTTCGACGGCGGCCCGGGGCGCACGGTCACCGTCTACGACCTCCTCGAGGCGTGGGTCCGCGACGACGTCGACGTCGCCCCCGAGAGCGACTACTTCCCCGACGACGCCACGGCCGACCAGGTCGAGGCCGAGAACGCGGAGATGATGACCGAGTCGCAGACGGTGGCCGCCGCGACCGCCCTGCGCGCCCTCGGGAAGACCGTCCCGACCCACGTGACCATCGCCGACGTCCCGGCCGGGAGCCCGTCGACCGGCATCGTCGAGAAGGGCGACGTGCTCGTGAGCGTCGACGGCGTCGCCGCCACCGACGCCGACGCCGTCCGCCAGGCCATCCGCACGCATCGTCCGGGCGACGAGGTGCCCCTCGTCGTCGAGCGGTCCGGCACCCGGAAGACGGTGACCGTGAGGACCGGTGACGCCGACGGCACCGCCTACATCGGGGTGCTCCTGCGCACCGACTACGACCTGCCGGTCACCGTGACCCTCAACACCGGGCGCGTCGGCGGTCCGTCGGCCGGGCTGATGTTCACCCTCGCGATCTACGACGCGCTGACGCCCGGCTCGCTGACCGGCGGCCAGCGGATCGCCGGCACCGGCACCATCGAGGACGGTGGCACGGTCGGCCCGATCAGCGGCATCCGCCAGAAGATGGTCGGTGCGCACCGGGCCGGGGCGCGCTGGTTCCTCTCCCCGGCGCAGGACTGCGCCGACGCCGTCGGCCACGTCCCCGAGGGGATGACGCTGCTCAAGGTGACCACGTTCGACGACGCGCGCACCGCCGTGCAGGGCATCGCGAAGGGCGACACCGCAGGCCTGCCGCGCTGCGGCTGAACCGAACCCGTCAGACGGTATGGCGTGACGCCCTCGCGGTGAGGGGTTGCGGGCCGGGGCCTCGC